>CAKZUB010000011.1 GCA_937921505.1 uncultured Clostridia bacterium
ACTTAATGTTTTCATGATAACAGAAGAAGTTAGCGGATAAAATAATCTGATGCATAATGCAACAGAATAATTTGTCTACTAACTTCTTTTATTTTGTCTGATATTGGTTTAATCAAAAGCAGGTAATGTGTGGAATAACAATATACTATGCATAGAGGTGTTTTAAGAAGTCAGTCAAGAGGGGAATAGAGAAGCATAATGCAAATATCGAGATATAGCGCAATGCAGATTGTTACAGAGATAAGTAATATTATAGGTCAGCATGTTAATATGATGGACTGTAAAGGTTATATCATAGCGAGTACTAATAGTGAGAGAATAGGTACTTTGCATGAGGGAGCCAAAACAGTTATAGATGAATTTTTATCAGAACTCGTTATATACAGTGATGAAGAGTATGCAGGAAGTAAGAGGGGCATTAATTTACCTTTAATGTTTGAAGAAAAATGTGTAGGCGTAATTGGTATTACGGGAGAAAGAGAACAAGTTGAAAAATATGGGCAAATTATAAAGAAAATGACAGAAATTCTTATGTTAGATACGTATGTTAAAGAGCAAAAATTATTAGATCAAAGATTAAAGAAACGTTTTATAGAAGAATGGCTATTTGCAGAGACAAACAGTATCAATCAAGAGCTTATAGAAAGAGGGCTTATGCTAGGGGTAGATATTACTTTGCCAAGAAGAATTATGATTGCAACACCTATTATAATGGAGACAGATGGAGAAGGGAATAAGATTGAACATGTTATTAACCAGGTAGAAAAGAGTGTTAAAAAAATAGTACTTCAACATAATAATGACAATGTCTTTATAAGAATAGGTTCAAAAATGATTGCAATAATAAGCCAGCAAGGCGACGATAGATTGAGACAATTAGCAAAACAATTAGTTACTACTACTTTTAAGTGTTATGGCTTGAAGTTAGCAGTAGGGGTAGATAATAACTTAGGCAACTATAAGATTATTCATACTTCCTATATTAATGCAGAGAAAGCGCTTAAAGCTTGTTTGGCATCTTCACAGCACGAAATAAAGTTTTATGAGGATATTAACTTAGAGATATTTATGGGTGAAATACCTAAACATTTAAAGGAAGAATTTATTAAAAAAATTTTTAGGGATTGTACGTTAGAAGAAGTAGAGAATTTTATTCCTATTTTAAAGGTATTATTTGAAGTCAATGGATCGATAAAGTGTGCTTGTGAAAGATTATTTATGCATAAGAATACTTTGCAGTATAAACTAAAAAAGATAGCTGAAAAGACTCACCATGATCCTAGAAATTTAAATAACGCGGCGCTTTTTTATATTGCAATATACTTCTTCTGTGATATGAGAGATGTAGATTAGTAAAAATGGTGAGGAGTAAAAGTATAGCATAATTTAAATGTTAAAAATAAGAGGGTACACTAAAGAGAGATATTAAAGCGACAGGATATGGTTTATAAAACTGAAAGGTGTTTTAATTTATGATAAATATATTTTAGTACAGGAGACATAAATGTATGTACATTTATGTCCCTTGTACTATAGCGGAGTGATATAATGAATATGTATAATATAAACAAGATATGATGAGAACGTATCTTGTTTTTGTGTATAAATACTAGGATGCTTTTTTGAATTTAAAGTATTATTGGTTTTATGCACTCACTAAAAACATATGGAGGGGATAAATATGTCAGGTGTAGCACTTATTATTACTTTTGTTTTAGCGGTTGTCATTATGATTGTAAGTATCTCGAAGTTTAAAGTGCATCCATTTATTGCAATTATGGGAATAGCCTTGCTGCTGGGGATAGTAGTAGGTATTCCGCTTAAGGATCTGCCAGGAACAATTGGAGGAGGTTTTAGTGGTACTTTTACAAGTATAGGTATTGTTATTATTTTAGGAGCTTTAATAGGTGTTATTTTAGAAAAGACAGGAGCAGCTGTCAAACTTGCTGATATGGTTATAGGCGCAGTAGGGGAAAAGAAACCCGAGCTTGCTATACTCATTATGGGGTGGATTGTATCAATTCCTGTTTTTTGTGATAGTGGATTTGTTATCTTAAATCCTATTAGGCAAGCCATTCGTAAAAGAACTATGACATCAAGTGTAGCAATGACTGTTGCACTATCAGCGGGTCTTTATGCAGCACATGTATTTATTCCTCCTACTCCCGGGCCTATTGCAGCAGCTGGGGCTCTAGGACTTGGTAATAATTTATTGCTTATTATTGGACTTGGTGCACTTGTTTCCATTCCGACTCTTATAGCGGCATACTTTTATGCTAAGTATATAGGAAAGCGGGTAAAAGCAGAAGAAGAGTTAGAGGACAGTAAAGAGGTTATCAAGTCTTATGAAGAACTAGTTAAAGAATATGGCAAGTTGCCTAATGGTTTCTCTGCTACAGCACCTATTTTGGTTCCTATTATTTTAATGGCGCTAGGTTCAATTGGAGCAGCTCTCAAATGGGAAGGGACTTTAATGGCTTTAGTAGCGTTTCTAGGATCTCCTATGATTGCCTTGACAGTAGGACTTATCTTTGGGGTTATTTTACTTTCAGCTTCTCATAAGATGGGAGAATTTAATGTGCTTACTAATGAAACGCTCAAAGTTGTAGGACCTATTCTCTTTATTACAGCAGCAGGTGGTGTGCTCGGAAGAGTTATTACAACAGCGGGATTTGTAGAATATATCCAAGAAAATGCAAGCTTTTTATCTACAGTAGGTATTTTCTTCCCATTCCTTATTGCAGCTATTTTAAAATCAGCCCAAGGCTCTTCGACAGTTGCAATTACTACAACAGCTGGTATTATGGGATCATTCGTAGAGTCAGGGACTATGATGCAAGCCCTTGGACTTACTACACCACTCGCAGCAGCTTTAACTGTAATGGCAATTGGGGCTGGGGCTATGACCGTATCTCACGCAAATGATAGCTATTTCTGGGTAGTTACTAACTTTGGAAAGATGAAAGCGCAAGATGGTTATAAAACACAGACTATGGTAACTCTCATTATGGGCATCGTTGCAATGATAAGCATTTTTATTCTTTCATTATTTGCATTGTAAAAAGACTCTCATTTGTAACAGCTAGATAAAGACGACTGGTAGTATGTCAAGATGAATTTCAAATAAAATTGGAAATTATTTAACCAGGAGTCCTAAAAAAAGGCACACTAAATAAACCTCGAATAATTACCATTTTTTTACTGGGAATTATAAGTGGAGTTTCAAGCTTCTTTTATTCGATTGGGGACTTTATCAACTCCATTATTGGAGGTATAAAGTTGATTATTGCGTAGCAAAGCAAAAATCAATCGTACAAGTTTTCGAGCTGTTAGTGCAAGTGCTCTTTTGTGTTTGTGAAGCAAGGCTTCATTATACTTTTTGCTGTAGTAATCATGGTATTCTTGATCATTATTTTTAACACTGTTAGCAGCTTCTAAGAGATAGTATCGAAGATATTTATTGCCTGTCTTAGTTAAGAAGGTTTCACACGCTGTATATCTTCCAGATTGCTTTTTACGCCAAGTTAAGCCGGCATACTTAGCTAGGGAAGCTTGATTATCAAATTTAGTGATATCAGCTATTTCAGCAATAATGCCAGCTGCAAAAACAGGGCCGATGCCATTTATGGATAAGGCACAATCGAATTCATGAGTACTTAGAACTTTGACAGCTTTGGTAATAGCTTTATCTAAAGACTTAACTTCTTTTTCAAGCGCTTTAATGCAGTTTAAAGAGGCTGCAATAGTGGCGTTTAAAGGATCAGCAAGGGTTGTATCTAAACGATAAGAATCACGGGCCGCCTTTTGAAGAAGTTTGGCAGTATTTTCAGGATTGGTAAAGCGATTTTTACCTTTATCCACAAGAAAAGTTACAAGATCATCTATAGAAGTTCCAGCAATATCTTCTGTGGATAAAAAGTCAGTAAGAGTAGCGATAGAAGATGCTCCGAAGGTATCACAAAAAGGCTTATCCTTTTTATCTGCAACAGCAAGTTCACTAAACTTAAGAAAAATGTTTGAAAGAATGTAAGACTTCTCTCTAGAAACATTTTCAATAAGATGAAGCCTACAACGCGTTAACCTTTGTAAGGCGATATACTGATTGCCGCGCCAAGGTGAAGTCGTGATTTTGCCTACACGGGCAAAATCAGCAATAGCTAAGGCGTCAAGTGGATCAGTTTTATCCATATCAACAAAGGACTTCTTATACGCATTAATAATCCTAGGATTAAGGCAATAAACTTTAGGCTTAAACCAAACAAGAGCCTCAGAAGAAGCAAGAAAATTTGCTATATGCCAGCTATAGAAGGAGGTAGATTCCATAGCAATGGTAAGATGAGATAAGCTATTTTTAGTGAGGGTATGAATAAGGTGCTGAAGTAGAGTTTCAGCGCCAGGAAGGTTGTTTTGTACCTCAAGAGAAAGAAGTTTATTGCCGAAGAAGTCCATAGCAAAAACATAATTAGATTTAGAACTAACATCAATACCGACGAATAAAGTAGTTGTTAAAGTATTATTCATAGGTATCACCGCCTTTCGTTTTAGAGTATTAAAAAAGAACTAGCGTAGGATTATCCCTAGTTTATAACGCATGAACACCCTCGCACTAATAAGAAGTAAGTTACTATGTGATGGTGCTAGTGCTACGCTAGCCACGATAATAACCTCAACAACGACTGGGTTAGAACCTAACATTATAAATAAGGAAACACTCTATATAAGAAGTACCACAAAAGTGGCCAACAAGGAGAATTTGAATAGCCCTACGCTAATTCCTTGATAAATATTTTAGCACATAGGGGTAATCTTAGACTAGTCCTTTGTTTATAAAATTTCCAGTTGATTCATTTTTAAAGTAGTCAATTTTATTACTGGAAATTGTTCAATAACTGACTACAAAATATATTATACGAGGTGGTAAAATATGAAACAAAAAACATACGACAATCAAAGTATATCTGCTCTAAAAGGAGCAGATCGTGTAAGACTTCGTCCTGGAGTTATATTTGGATCTGATGGGATAGAAGGATGCCAGCACTCTGTTTCAGAAATACTGGCAAATGCAATAGATGAAGCTAAAGAAGGACATGGTTATGAAATAGATATTACCTTGCATCAAGATTATTCAATTACCATTCAAGATTATGGCAGAGGAATACCTCTAGACTATAATGACGTTGAAGAGAGATATAATTGGGAGCTTGTATTTTGTGAATTATATGCAGGTGGTAAATATAACAATAATGATGGAGAAAACTATGAGTTTAGTTTAGGACTAAATGGTCTAGGAGCCTGCGCTACACAATACAGTTCAGAGTTTATGAATGTAGAAGTTAAGAGAGATGGTTATTGTTATGAGCTACACTTTGAAAAAGGTGAAAATATAGGAGGTCTTAGAAAATATAAATCTGACTATAAAAATACAGGTTCTCGTATTCATTGGAAACCAGATAAGGAAGTTTTTACAGATGTAGATATTTCTCCTCTTTACTTTGAGGATATACTTAAAAGACAAGCAGTAGTTAATAAGGGGATAAAGTTTATTTTCACTAATGAAATACAAAATGAGGTTAAAACTTATCTCTATGAAGATGGGATTGTAGGATATGTTAAAGAACTCTCAGATGAGAAAAACTTTACAAATATTATATGTGTTGAACAAGAAACAAAGGGACAAGACAGTATAGATAGACCAGAATATAAGCTGAAATTTCAAATTGCTTTTTGTTTTTGTAATGAAAATAATATGTTGCAATATTATCATAACTCAAGTTATCTTGAATATGGTGGATCGCCAGATAAAGCAATTAAAAATGCTTTTATTTATGCAATAGATCAATATCTTAAAAATGAAAATGTTTATAATAAAGATGAAAAGAAAATTACATTTGTAGACATCCAAGATAGTTTAATTCTCATTTCAAACTCATTTTCTACAATAACGAGCTATGAAAATCAAACTAAAAAAGCCATTACTAATAAATTTATTCAAGAGGCTATACAGGAGTATTTAAAAGAGTACCTCTTTATTTACTTTACTGAAAATAAGGATGAGGCAGAGAAGATTGCTAAACAAGTACTTGTTAATAAGCGTAGCAGAGAAAAAGCAGAACGTACAAGAATTAATGTAAAAAAACAATTAAGTGGATCAATTGATATTACTAATCGGATTAAAAAGTTTGTTGACTGCAGATCTAAAGATGTCAACATAAGAGAACTCTACATTGTAGAAGGAGACTCAGCGCTAGGTTCATGTAAGTTAGGCCGCAATTCAGACTTTCAAGGTATTATGCCTGTAAGAGGAAAGATACTTAATTGTTTGAAATCAGATTATGATCGCATTTTTAAAAATGATATTATTGTAGATTTATTAAAGGTATTAGGATGTGGTATAGAAATTACTTCTAAGCACAATAAAGATTTACATACTTTTAATATAGAAAACTTAAGATGGCAGAAGGTCATTATATGTACAGATGCAGACGTAGATGGCTATCAAATAAGAACACTTATTCTAGCAATGCTTTATGCACTTGTTCCTACGTTAATTAAAGAGGGGAAGGTGTTTATAGCGGAAACACCATTGTATGAAATTGGTACAAAAGATGATACTTATTTTGCTTACTCAGAATATGAAAAAACTAAAGTTTTAAGCAAGATCAAATCAAAATACACACTTCAAAGATCAAAGGGACTTGGAGAAAATGATCCTCAGATGATGTGGCAAACTACTATGAATCCAGAGACAAGACGTCTTATAAAGGTATTACCAGAGGATGCTGCAGCGACAGGGGAAATGTTTGATATATTACTTGGAGATAATTTAAATGGTAGAAAACAATTTATAGCAAATGAAGGCCATAGGTATTTAGACCTTGTGGACATGAGCTAATAGAAAGAGAGAAAGGAACTGGGGTTAATGGAAGAAAATGTGATAAGACAAAATATCACGGAAACACTTGAGAATAACTATATGCCCTATGCAATGAGCGTTATTGTATCAAGAGCTTTGCCAGAGATTGACGGGTTTAAGCCTTCGCATAGAAAGCTACTTTACACAATGTATAAAATGAATCTTTTAAAATCAAGTCGTACAAAATCAGCTAATATTGTTGGGCAAACGATGAAGCTTAATCCTCATGGGGATTCAGCTATTTATGAAACAATGGTAAGGCTAACTAAAGGTTATGCAGCATTAAATACACCTTTTGTAGACTCAAAGGGTAACTTTGGAAAAGTCTATTCAAGAGATATGGCTTATGCAGCGGCCAGATATACAGAAGCTAAGTTGAGTGATATTTGTATTGAACTTTTTAAAGATATTGAAGAAAATGCAGTTGATTATAATGATAACTATGATAATACAATGAAAGAACCAGTTCTTTTGCCGGTGACATTTCCAAATATTTTAGTTAATCCAAACCAAGGCATTGCGGTAGGGATGGCAAGCAATATTTGCAGTTTTAACCTTAAAGAAATATGTGATGCTACGATTGCTTATCTTAAAAATGATAAAGTAGATATAACGCAATATATAATCGCACCAGATTTTCCAACAGGTGGTAGTATTTTGTATAACGAAGCTGAAATGAAAGAGATACTTAATACCGGGAGAGGAAGTTTTAAGGTGCGTTCAAAGTATACGTACTTTAAAAAGGAAAATTGTGTTGAAATTACAGAAATTCCTTATACTACAACGGTAGAAGCTATTATTGATAAAATCGAAGAACTCGTTAAAAATGGTAAGATCAAAGAAATATCTGATGTAAGAGATGAAACTGATCTTTCGGGACTTAAACTTACAATTGATTTAAAACGTAATACAGATGCAGATATATTAATGGAAAAGCTTTTTAAACTTACAACATTGCAAGATAGTTTTAGCTGTAATTTTAATATTCTTATTGATGGAAAACCCAAAGTAATGGGTGCTAAAGAAATTATTATGAATTGGTGTTTATTTAGACAGAAATGCATTGTTCGTAAATATACTTATACCATTCAAAAAATGGAGAATAGACATCATTTGTTACTAGGTCTTAAACAAATTCTTTTAGATATTGATAAAGCTATTGAAATTGTTAGAAATACTGAAAAAGAAAAGCAAGTTGTGCCTAATCTGATGGTTACTTTTGATATTAGCGAGATGCAAGCAGAGTATGTGGCTGAAATAAAGCTTAGACATTTAAATAAGCAATATATTCTTAACACCTTAAAGGAATTAGAAGTCTTGGAAAAAGAGATTTCAAGATTAAAAGATATTATAGAAAATGAAGCTAAGGTTAAAAAAGTAATTATTGATGAACTTAAAAACACACAAAAGAAATATGCACAAGAAAGAGTTACCACTATTTTAAATCATACAGATGTAACGACATCGGCACATGAAGTATTGATTGAAGATTATAAAGTAAGACTCTTTTTTACAGATCATCAATACCTTAAAAAAATTACTCTTGTTTCACTAAGAAGCAGCGGGGAACAGAAAATAAAAGAGGATGATACAATTATACAAGAACTAGATGCGAGTAATAAAAGTGATCTTCTGCTATTTAGTAATAAGTGTAATGTCTATAAATTAAAACTTCATGAGATTGAAGATTCAAAAGCAAGTCAGTTTGGTGCATACTTACCTAATCTTTTGGACTTAGAAGAAAATGAGCAAATCATAGGAATTCATGCCACTATAGATTATAGTGGGTATATGTTATTTGGTTTTGAGACAGGAAAAGTTGCCAAAATTCCATTACTCGCCTATGAAACAAAGACTAATCGAAAAAAATTAATCAAAGCTTATTATAATAAGAGTAAGTGTGTAGGGATCACTTATGGCACTGAAGAAGAGTATATTCAGCTTACTAGAGAAGATGGGAAGAGTGCTATTGTTCCTATTATCTTAATTGGTGAAAAATCCAAAAGGGATACAAGTGGTGTTCAGGTTCTTAATATTACTAAGAAAATAGGTATGAGTAAAATGGAAAAATTAGAAGAATTAACAGAGCCGAGTACGCTATTAGTAGCTAAGAGCATACCCGTATCAGGCAAGCAAATATAGATGGGGGATTAAGGAGATATAAGTGTGAGAGATAAAATTAAGCAAGCTAAAAGAATTATCATTAAAATAGGAACTTCGTCCTTAACACATGAAAATGGGAAGATTAACCTAAGTAAAATGGAAAAGCTAGCCCAAGTACTTACAGATCTTAATAACTCGGGAAGAGAAGTTGTACTTGTATCTTCAGGAGCAATTGGGGCTGGCATGCAGCGTATTGGAAGAAATAAAAGACCAGAAGATTTACCTTTAAAACAAGCCACAGCTGCTATTGGACAAGCTATATTGATGCAAATATATCAAAAATTTTTTGGTGAATACAACCAGGTCATTGCACAAATACTACTTACAAAAGATGTTATAGAAGATGAAATTAAAAAAAATAATGCTAAAAATACTTTTCAAACTTTATTAGAGTTAGGTGTTATTCCAATTATAAATGAAAATGACTGCATTTCTACAACACAAATAGAAGGTTATCGCTTTGGTGATAACGATACTTTATCCGCAACTGTTGCACAACTTATTGATGCAGATACTTTAATTCTTTTAACAGATATAGATGGCCTTTATACAGGCAATCCTAAAGAGGATAGCCATGCTGTATTTATTCCTCAAGTAGATGATATTACGCAAGAAATAGAAGCCCTAGCTGGCGGTGCGGGTTCAAAGCTTGGAACAGGAGGAATGGCAACTAAAATTGTTGCAGCCAAAATAGCAAAAATGTGGGGAACAGATACAATTGTAGCTTCTGGAGAACATATCGAAATACTAAATGCGATTTTGGAAGGCCAAGAAATAGGAACATGGTTTGTAGCAAATAGAAAAGGAGTTTAATCATGGAAATGGACCAGCTTATTAAAAAAATCAATGAAATCGCCCATAAGCAGAAAACAATAGGACTTACAACCCAAGAAAAAGATGAACAAGCAAAATTAAGACAAGAATATCTGAAAATATTTAGATCAAACTTTAAAAGTCAACTAGAACATACAAAAATACAAACGCCTGATGGGAAGGTTCACCCTTTCAAATACGCGCCTAATGATAACAAAAGTACAAACTAGAATACTTATTAAGCAGAAAAGAAAAGAGCTGACGGATTATCAAATAAGCCTTGCGTCCAAGCAAATTATGAGCCAAATTGCAAAATGTGAACGTTTTAAAGAAGCTTCAACTGTTTTCTTATATGCAGCGTTTGATAAAGAGGTTCAAACTAAGTTTTTAGATGAACTTGCAAGAAATAAGGGGAAAAAGGTTGCTTATCCTAAAATTCAGCCTCATCTAGGAGAAATGGACTTTTACTGTGTTGATGAGCTAGAGGAACTACACGTTCAAACTTTTAAATCTATACAGATTCGCGAGCCAGATCCAGAGCGTCATAGACAAGTTATCCCCGCACCAAATGATATCATGATCCTGCCAGGAGTAGCATTTGATGTAAAGGGTAATCGTATAGGCTATGGGGGGGGATTTTATGATAGGTACCTTCAAAGACACCCACATGTTTATAAGCTAGGTGTATGTATGGCATTTCAATTATTTGATAAACTCGTTGCAGATGTATTTGATATTAAAATGGATGAGATTATAACAGATACAAGATTTTATTTGCCATTTTAGTCAATAGCCTATACAATAAGAACAAATGTTCTAAGCTTAAGGAGTAGTTTATGATTACGTATTTAAATGGAAATATCATGGAAGTAGGAGAAAATACTATTATTATAGAAACCTATGGTATGGGTTATGAAGTGTTTTGCTCTAGTCATCAGTTTTATGATGAGTTGCAAGCGAATACTACTGTAAAAATATTTATTTATGAACACATTAAAGAAGATTCTCACGATTTATATGGATTTAAAACAAAAGAAGAAAGAGAGCTATTTAAAAAATTAACGAGCGTAAGTGGTATAGGGCCTAAAGGAGGTCTTCAGATTTTGAATACTTATACGAGTCAAGATATTATAAGTATTATTTTATCTGAAGATAGTAAAGCTTTAAGTAAAGTAAATGGTATAGGACCTAAAACTGCCCAAAGAATTATTCTTGAACTTAAAGATAATATGCTTAAACTGCATACTCAAAATGCTGATTTACTACAAAACTATTCTAAAGCCCCTCATACGTATAAGAGTGAAGCTATAGAAGCTTTGACAGCTCTTGGATATGCTCAAACAGAAGCAACTCGGGCTGTTGGTGCAATATTTGATGAACGAGATGATAGTGAACAGCTTATTAGAAAAGCGCTCAATTTACTAGGTCTATAAGAGGGGGGAAAAAATGACAAAGAGAGTAATGTCTTCTGATTTGCAGTTAGAAGATAATGAAATAGATAACACTATAAGACCTCTTTTATTAGATGACTATATTGGACAAAGTACAATTAAAGAAAATATTAAGATATTCATACAAGCAGCCCAACAAAGAGAAGAACCATTAGATCATGTACTGCTGTACGGTCCACCTGGACTTGGAAAGACAACGCTTGCAGGAGTTATAGCTCATGAAATGGATGTAAAATTTAAAGTTACCTCAGGTCCTGCTATTGAAAAGCCGGGAGATATTGCAGCTATACTTAACAACCTGCAGCCAAGAGATATTTTGTTTATTGATGAAATTCATAGAATGAGCAGACATGTTGAAGAAGTTCTGTATTCAGCAATGGAAGATTATTGCATTGATATTATAGTAGGTAAGGGACCGACTGCAAAATCAATTCGATTATCTCTTCCGCAATTTACTCTAATAGGAGCTACAACGAGAGCTGGTATGTTAAGTTCACCACTAAGAGATCGATTTGGCATTATGCATAGATTGGAATATTATTCTACAGAAGAACTGAGCACAATTATTATGAGAACAGCCAAGATTCTAAATACTTCCTTGACAGAAGAAGCTGCCAAAGAGATTGCTAAGTGTAGCCGAGGGACACCAAGGGTTGCTAATCGTCTTCTAAAAAGAGTGAGGGATATAGCCCTTATTAAGTATAATAGGCCTATAGACAAGGAGATTTGCTTAAAAGCGCTCAAGTTACTCAACATTGATGAAAATGGATTAGACGAATTAGACCGCAGGATTATGCAGGCTATTGCTATACAGTTTAAAGGGGGACCAGTTGGACTAGAAACATTATCAGCAGCAATTGGTGAAGAAAAAGATACATTAGAAGATGTATATGAACCTTATCTTATTAAACAAGGTTTTTTACAGCGTACCCCAAGAGGAAGAATGCTTACACCTTATGCTTATGAGATGTTAGGTATTGAAATGATCAAATAGTAATAAGAATAAAAGCAGAGGGTACCTTATTAAATATGATTATCAAGTAGTATTTTATAGGGGGATATGCTATAATTACAAAAAAGAAGAAATAATAACATAATGATGGTAATGGGGTGTTATTAAATGTCGAAAAATAAAGTGGAGGTTATCATTGGGGGGAATATATACGCACTGCGGGGCGATGAATCTCAAGATCATATTCACAAAGTAGCAACTTTAATCAATCAAAAAATTAAAAGTATTCAGCAAGCCAATGTAAGAACCAGTTTAAACACTTCAAAAGTCTATATGTTAACAGCACTCAATATAGCGAATGAATATATTAAAATTGAGGAAGAATTAGCGGCTTATACGAAAGAACTTGAAAAATGCAGCGCAGAGAATTTAGCACTAAAAGATAAGATAAGAGAGATGACTTTAGAAATTACAGAAGCTAAAAATAAGATAATTAGTACAAATGGATATCCTAAAAAGAACGATAATAAAAACAGGGGGAGGTAATTACTTCCCCTGTTAACTATATTATAGGAAAAGGTGGAAAAAATTGAAAACAATAGAATTATTAGCTCCAGTAGGAAAAATTGAAAATGCTTATGCAGCAATAGAAAATGGAGCTGATGCGTTATTTATAGGTGGCAAGTTATTTAATGCCAGACAATATGCAGATAATTTTACTGAGCAAGAACTTGAAGAAATAGTAAGGTATTCAAAACTTCGAAAAGTAAAAGTTTATATTACTGTGAATACACTTATTAAAGAAAATGAACTCCCTGCGTTATTTGACTATCTGGATTATTTAAATAGATTAGGTATTGATGCTGTTATTAGTCAAGACTTAGCTGTTGCAGCACTTGCGACAAAATATTTTCCGGAACTCACTTTGCATGCCAGTACTCAAATGAGTGCACATAGTTTAGAAGATGTACAGTTTTTAGAAACCTTAGGTTTTAAAAGAGTTGTTTTAGCGCGTGAACTTTATCTAAGTGAAATTAAAAAGATTATAGATCATTCACAAGTTGAGATCGAAACTTTTATACATGGGGCGTTGTGTTATAGCTATTCAGGTCAATGTTTAATGAGTAGTTTAATAGGCGGACGAAGTGGTAATAGAGGGAGATGTGCGCAGCCTTGTAGAATGAAATACACTTTAAAAAGTGGAGATAGAGGAACTGGAAAAGAAGGTTATTTGCTTAGTTTAAAAGATATATGTACACTCGAAAGTTTACCACAGCTTGTTGCATGTGGCATTCATTCTTTTAAGATTGAAGGAAGGATGAAATCACCTGAATATGTAGCTTCTGTTGTACAGATTTATAGAAAATATTTTGATCTTATCATAAATCAAAGTGTCTATGAGGTTGACCAAAAAGATATTGAAGTATTAAAAGGAGTGTTTAATAGAGGGGGCTTCACTGAGGGACATTATCTTAAAGCCTCAAGTGCCAATATGATAACGCCTATAAGCCCGAGACATATAGGCGTTAAAATAGGAGAAGTAATAAACTTTTCACCTAAAACAAATAGAGCAACTATTTTACTTAGTGGCGAACTAAATCCTGGAGATGGTATAGAAATTATACGTAGTGGACGTGAGAGTGTAGGAACGGGTATTTCTAAGCATTATGAAAAAGATGAAAAAATATATATGGATTTTGATAAATATATTGATGTGGGCAGTGAGGTTTATCTTACTAAAAATCATCAGCTGCTAAAGGCGTTGAAAAATACTTATATAAAACCTCATAGAAAGATCCCCATTGACCTAAAAGTCATTGCTAAAGTAGGAGAACCTCTTTGGATTGAAATGAGTACTAAAACATCAAGCATTCATTATAAGGGTGAAATATTAGAAGCAGCCTCAAAGACACCTCTTACCAAAGAAAGTGCTATTAGACAACTTTCTAAACTAGGCAATACTTCTTTTAAGTTAGGTGAAATTCAAGTAGACTGGGATGAAAAGGGCTATATACCAGTCAGTAAGCTTAATGAGATGCGCAGAATGGCACTTAAGGCAATGGAAGAAAAAATATTAGAGCCTTCCGTTAAAGATAAGCGTATTTATGAGCCTTTAAAAAAGAGTATTGATCAGCGTAAACCCTCTTGGAGTGTTAATGTTAAAACAATAGAGCAATTAAAAGCATGCTTAGAAACGACTGATGTTACGGATATTTATTGGGAGTGGCAGTATGACTGTATACTTGCGAGGGAAGCTTATGAACTATGTCTAAGGGCCAATAAATTGTTTTATTTAGCGCTACCGTATATTATACATGATGGTACTTATAAAAAAATTGTGCAAGCCCTTTTATACTGGGAGAACACTGATATACAAGGTTATTTAATTAGAAATTATGGTGAATTCAATCAGTTGAAAGACAGTATTAAAAAGAAGCATATTGACTACACCTTAAATATAATGAATAATGAAACTATAGAATTATGGAATCAGCTTGGGGCTAGCCGTCTTACAGTCTCTATGGAGGTTATGCCATCAAAAACTCTGGCCTTAAGAGGGGGCTTAGAAAAAATAGTTTATGGGCATATACCTGTAATGACATCTAGGCACTGCATACTGGGACATCATAATCAGTGTGTCAAGAAAGAAGAGCGTTTAGGAACATATCAATTACTAGACAGAAAAGAAGCTGAATGGTTTATTCAAACGGATTGTGAAGCTTGTGTGATGCAAGTTTTAACAGACAAACCAGTTGCACTTACACATCTAGAGGAACTTCGATATACTGATATAAAGCACTTTAGATTTAATTTTACCCTAGAATCTAAAGAAGAAACTCAAAAAGTTTTAACGGCTTATCTTAGTAAAGATGTTTCAGGGGTTAAATCAATAAGCAGTGTCTCTTTTAAGTCTATTGAATAAAGTAGGTGAAAGTAGTGGCATATTTCAACTTAATGATCTTACTAAGTCGATATATTTTTGCAGGATTTGGGTTTTTGTTTATTATAGTGGCCTTTAGTTTTATGAAGCCTTTTGTAAGTTATTCTTTGGGAAAAACAAATGAAAAAAATAAGTTTCTTTATCTATGCCTGGTATTTTTTCATCTTGGTGGCGTGAGTATTATTGCAGGTAAACAGACCGATATATCTATTCAAATTGCTATTGTTATCAACGGACTTATTGTTTTTGCTCTCATTACACTTACATTATGGCTGTTAAAAGTATGGAAAAGACAGGAAGAAATGATCCTGTGGAATCTGATGTTCTTCCTAATTGATATAGGATATATTATGTTAGAGCGTCTTAATCATAATTTAGCTTCGAAACAAGTAATTGCCTATGTGATCGGGGTTGGAGTAGCCTTAATCTTTCCAAGCGTTTTCGCGATACTTATACGGCCGAAGAATAAGTATTTGTATCTCTTTATTTTGATGGTAATGGTAATTTTGCCGTTTGCTTTTGGAAACAGAGTTTTAGGTGCAATCAATTGGATCGAAATAGGTGGTATGAGTATTCAGCCTTCTGAAATAGGGAAGATAGCACTTGTTCTTTTTTTAGCTGCATTATTTAATGATTTTGACAACCAAAAAAACAAAGTAAAGGCCATTGTAGGCTCAATAGCTGTATTAATGGTAGTACTCATATGTTTTGTATTACAAAGAGATTTAGGAGCTGCACTACTTTATTATTTAACCTTTTTAATGATACTGTTTATGGCTGTTAAAAGTTTTATCCTCCCGGCAATGGGTATAATCATGGGAGGGATAGGATCGACTATAGGTTATTTTTTGTTTTCACACGTTAGAGTGAGAGTTCAGGCTTTTCTTGATCCTTGGCAAGATATATCAGGGACAGGCTATCAAGTTGTACAAGGCTTATTTGCGATAGGAACGTGGGGTTGGTTTGGAAGTGGTTTAACTAGAGGAATTCCTAATAAAATACCTTTCTCTGCTAATGATTATATTTTTGCAGCACTATGTGAAGAATTTGGTAATTTAATGGGCATTATTATTTTACTATGTTATTTAGGCATTATTCTTCAATGTATCTATATTGCACTAAGACAAAAAAATGAGTTTTATAGATTAATTATAATGGGGATAGCTACCTTGTTTGCATTACAAACAGTTATTATTGTAGGTGGTGTACTAAAACTTATTCCACTAACAGGAATTACAGCACCTTTTTTAAGTGCTGGAGGATCTTCTATGGTAGTAAGTATAGGAATGATTGGGCTCGTTACTTACTTTTCATATAGGAGTAAAGATGAGGCTATAGAGGAAGAGGGTTTGAATGGATAAAAATAAAAAAATTATTTATACGATTGCAGGTATATATATAAGTTTATTTGCTGTAATTATTCTCTATATGGTTTATTTTACTGCTATTAAACAAAAACAAATTTCTATTCATCCTCATAATACAAGACTTAATAATCTTGAGAAAGAAGTGATAAGAGGAGATATTTATGATGCAAACATGAAAGTTTTAGCTACAACCGTTAATGACATAAGGGAGTATCCTAAGGGGAATTTATATGCTCATGTAATAGGCTACTCTCAAAGAGGAAAAACAGGGGTTGAGGCGTTAGCTAATACAGAACTCTTATATCCAAACTATACAGTTGCTACGCTCTTTAAAAATGCTTTTTTAAATGAAAAATTTCAAGGCAGAGATATTGTACTCACGCTAGATGATAGATATCAAGAAGCTATTGCTAGGGCAATGAAAGGTAAAAAAGGAGGTGTCATTGTCATTGAGCCAGTTACTGGTAAAATAAAGGCGATGTATGCAAATCCAGGATTTAACCCTAATAATATCAATAAAGATTGGGAAAACTTAAGTAAGGATATAAAAAACTCTCCTCTAGTTAATCGGGCAACAAATGGACTTTATCCACCAGGATCCACTTTTAAAATGATTACAGCTCTTGCTTATATGAATCAAAACAAAATGTCTTATTTAGACTTTACGTATGAATGCCTAGGAAAAATAACAGAGGAGGACTATACTATTCAATGTTATAATAAAACTGCGCATGGACATGTTAATCTTCAAAGTGCTTTTTATAAATCCTGTAATGCCTATTTTATTAAATTAGGTGAACATGTAGCAGTTCAGGATTTAAAAAAGCAAGCAGAAGAACTAGGGTTTAATAGGGACTTGCATTTAGATATGGGCCATGCAAAAAGTAGATTTCAACTACTAGAATCAGATTCCCCTTTTGAGAAAGCGGCAACTCATATAGGGCAAGGAAAAACGCTGGCAACACCACTTCATATGGCAATGATTGCAGCAGCTATAGCAAATGATGGTGTAATGATGAAGCCTTATATACTAGACTATTCTATGAATAAAAAAGGAAACTTGAAAACAAAATATTTACCTAGATATGAAGGAGCAATCATAGATGAAGAAATAGCAAAAAGTCTTCAAAGTATGATGTTTGAAGTTGTAAATCAAGGGACAGGGACTAAACTTAAGAAAAAGAACATTATAGTGGGCGGAAAAACAGGGACTGCACAAAATGAAACGCCAGAAGATCATTCATGGTTTGTTGGATTTGCAAAACATGATGTTAAAGAGTATAATCAAATTGCTTTTGCAGTAATAGTAGAAAATGGTGGAAAAGGAGCTCAGGCATTAGAGGTAACACAAAGTATACTTAACGTATATGAGGTCATTAAACCTTAAAATAAGATAAAGATTATACTATGAAATACGCAGATAAAGAGGGATTTATATGATAAAAACAGTCAGTTGTGGAGGAGTAGTGATTTATAAGGGGAAAATACTTCTATTATATAAGGATTACAAGCAAAAATACGTAGGATGGGTGCTTCCTAAAGGAACAGTAGAGCCGGGAGAAAATCATCAAATGACGGCCTTAAGAGAAGTGAAAGAGGAAACGGGCGTGGAGGCAAGTATTGTAAAATATATTGATTCTAGTCAGTATACTTTTAAAGGAAGAGAGGATGTTATCCATAAAACTGTACATTGGTATTTAATGACGACGGACAGCTTTTATTGTAAACCTCAAAGAGAAGAATATTTTATTGATGCTGGATATTATAAATATTATGAAGGCTACCATCTTTTAAAGTTTAATGATGAAAGACAGGTGCTGAAAAAGGCTTACGACCTATATAATGAACTTAGATATTCGAAATATGCGCTAGATTCTCAGGGGAAGAATGTAAAGTTAAAATAAAAACTTTCAGTGCAAATATACTGAAAGTTTTTATGCTTTTTACTTTTAAATAAGTATTTTAAGTTATTTTGCAAACAAAAAAACTATCACTTTGTAAGTAATAGTTTTAGAAAAATACCGCTGGCCGGACTCGAACCGGCACGTATTGCTACGCCTGATTTTGAGTCAGGTGCGTCTGCCATTCCGCCACAGCGGCATAAGTTAGAACAAATAATATAGTAACACAATATAGATTAAATATCAATACATACTTATAATTTTTAAGATAAATGATAATGCTCTATTAAAAAGGTTGTGGATAAGCTAAGAAACATTTAAACTAAATGAAGTAGGTTGATCAAAAAATAGTGATTAGGAGGGGACGTATTATAATGCATGAAGATAGAGAATTGCAATGGATTGATGCTGCAAAGCATGGAGATATAAGTGCATTTGAAGCCCTAATAAGCTTGTATGAGAAAAAAATCTATAATATTTGCTTGAGAATACTCACAAATGAGCAAGATGCCTATGATGCTACTCAAGAAGTTTGTATTAAAATTTGGAAACAACTTCAACATTTTAAAGGAGAATCAAAGCTCAGTACATGGATTTATAGAGTTGCTACTAATGAATGTTTAGACAAGTTGCGAAAGGCCAAAAACAGAAGACAAATTTCTTTGTTTCAAGTAACTGAAAAAGATAATGAAATGAAGATTATTAATAAATCTTCTGAAAATGAACATGTAGAAAATATAGTAGAGAATAAAGCGTTACAAGAAATTTTAAAACAAGCAGTAAGTGAGCTTAAAGAGGAACACCGGGTAATGATTGTACTTAGGGATATTCATGAGTATGCCTATGACGAAATTGCTGATATTTTAAGTATTTCTTTAGGGACAGTAAAATCAAGAATATCTAGAGCAAGATTAGCATTAAAAAAGATTCTGCAGCAAAATAAGGAACCTTATAAATCTTTTTTCGTCAAAAAAGGTAACGAGGAGGGTGAACGATGAAATGTCATAAATGTATAGAACAATTATCAGCTTATAGTGATCATATGCTAACTGGGGAAGAACAAAAAGAAGTTGAAATGCATTTGAAAGTTTGTCCGTCTTGTAGGGAAGAATTAGATGTTTTAACAGAGATGTTAAATAAGATAAGTACACTACAAGATGTTGAAGTACCAGACATGTTACATGCTGGTATTATGAAACGTATCTATAAAGATAAAGAAGTTAGAGAAAAAAATAGTCATTTAAAAAGATGGATGAAATATAGTGTAAGTATTGCAGCTGCATTATTTATAGTGGTTATTCTAATAGATCAGTCTCAAATAGTAAACTATAAAAAATCAGAATCTGCACAGACTGAAAGCGCAGCAGAAGCAAGAATGCAAGAAAACATTATGGTTGCTGATGAGACAATAAATTCAGAATATAAAACAGCACAGGCTCCTGATTCTTTGGAGAATACAGATGAGCAATCTATAGGTATATTGCAGAGTAGAGAAATCCAAGAGGAATTGTTAGAAGTATGGGAAGTTATAACGCCTGAAAAAGAAAAAGTTTTGGAACTTATTAAAGAGTATATTGGAAATTATGAGCTTCAGTATCAATACTTGTTGGGTGAAGTCCCGGGAAAAATTATCATTTATCAAATACAAAATAAAGAAGAGTTATTTAATAAGATTATCCAGATAAATAGTGTTACTAAAATCAATAAGAAAGAGTTACAAGGAGAAGATTTAGAAATTATTATAAAATGACATGATAAGATGTAGCTTCGTACTTGACAGTAGTATAGGTTTTTGTTAAATTAAATGCGTAGGTAAATATAAGATTACGATGAAAAAGAGAAGTAATAAAAATAAGAAGTTTAAGCGAAGTTGGGATAGTGTGAGCCAATTACTACTTTTTTATGAAAGGCACTTTGGAGTAATATTTTTGAAAGAGGAATGCATCTTTGCATTCAATAAGGGTGGAACCGCGGAAGATACCTTTCGTCCCTTGCTAGGGATGAAGGGTTTTTTATTTTACAAAAAAATAATAAGGAGGAAAGATTATGCAAGAAAAAAATATGCAGCAAATAGTAGCAGTTGCAAAATCAAGAGGCTTTGTATACCCAGGATCAGAGATCTATGGAGGACTTGCAAACACTTGGGATTATGGTCCATTAGGAGTAGAGTTTAAAAACAATGTAAAAAAAGCATGGTGGAAAAAATTTATCCAAGAAAGTCGTTATAATGTTGGTGTAGATTGTGCGATACTTATGAATCCTAAAGCATGGGTAGCCTCAGGACATGTTGGAGGGTTTAGTGATCCTCTTATGGACTGTAAAGAATGTAAAGAACGCTTTAGAGCAGATAAAATTATTGAAGATTTTCTGACTGAACAAGGAGAACCAGCGGTTGTTGATGGGTGGAGTAATGAACAAATGAAAAAGTTCATTGATGATAATCAAATAGCATGTCCAACTTGTGACAAGCATAACTTTACAGACATCCGCCAATTCAACTTAATGTTTAAAACTTTCCAAGGAGTAACAGAAGACTCTAAAAATATTGTTTACTTGCGTCCGGAGACAGCACAAGGTATTTTTGTAAATTTCAAAAATGTACAACGTACAAGTCGTAAGAAAGTCCCTTTTGGAATAGGACAAATAGGCAAGTCCTTTAGAAATGAAATTACTCCAGGTAATTTTATTTTTAGAACTAGAGAATTTGAACAAATGGAACTAGAATTCTTCTGTGCGCCAGGAACAGATTTAGAATGGTTCAATTATTGGAAAGATTACTGCAAAAACTGGTTGTTGACTCTTGGTGTTAGCGAAGATCATATGCGTATTAGAGATCATTCGCCAGAAGAACTTTCACATTATAGTAATGCTACTTCAGATATAGAGTTCTTATTTCCATTTGGTTGGGGAGAGCTATGGGGTATTGCAGACCGTACAGACTATGACCTTAAGCAACATCAAGAACACTCGGGTGAAGATATGAATTATTTTGATCCAACAACGAATGAAAAATATATCCCTTATTGTATTGAACCTTCATTAGGGGCAGATAGGGTAACTTTAGCATTTCTTTGTGAAGCTTATGATGAAGAGAAGCTCGAAGATGGAGATACAAGAACTATTTTTAAATTCCATCCAGCTCTAGCACCCGTTAAAGCAGCTGTTTTTCCACTCTCTAAAAAACTATCTGAAGAAGCAACGAAAATTTATGATATGCTTTCAAAACATTTTAACGTAGAGTATGATGAAACTGGTTCTATAGGCAAACGTTATAGACGTCAAGATGAAATTGGAACGCCTTTTTGTATTACAGTAGATTTTGATTCTAAAGAAGATCAAAAAGTAACAGTACGTGATAGAGATACTATGCTTCAAGAACGTATAGATATTGAGCATTTAGTAGCATATATTCAAGCAAAAATGGAGTTTTAGTAGCAAAAATTATCAAATAATGTATAACATAACCGAAAAATTTTAAAACAGTCTAGTCATTCTCAAAATTTATGGTATAATGTATGAGAAATGGAAATAATAACTAAGGTCCTTAGTATTCGTCGCCAAACTAAACTAAGAATTAGATACTATTTCATGCAGTAAAGAAAAATTAGGAGGGAAGAACATGAGCCAAAAATGGGTTTATATGTTTAAAGAAGGAGATCCAAAAAACAAAAATTTACTTGGAGGAAAAGGTGCAAACCTTGCAGATATGGTACAACTCGGTCTGCCAATTCCTCAAGGATTTATAGTAACAACAGAAGCTTGTACAGGTTACTATGATAATGGTAAAAAACTTCCAGCAGATATGGAAGCTCAAATTAAAGCAAGTTTAGCAGAACTAGAAGTGCTATCAGGCAAAAAATTTGGTGATACAGAAAATCCTTTACTTGTTTCAGTACGTTCAGGTGCAAGAGTATCTATGCCAGGTATGATGGACACTGTATTAAACTTAGGTCTTACTGATGTTGCTGTAGAAGGACTTGCGAAGAAAACAGACAATCCAAGATTTGCATACGATTCTTACCGTCGTTTTATTCAAATGTTCTCAGACGTAGTTATGGAAATACCAAAACCACGTTTTGAAAAAATTATAGATGAAATAAAAGAAGAAAAAGGCGTTTCTTTAGATACAGAGCTTTCTGCTGATGATCTAAAAGAAATGATCGCAAGATACAAAGCACTTTATAAACAAGAAAAAGGCGTAGACTTCCCACAAGACCCAGAACTTCAACTTATGGAAGCTATTAAAGCTGTTTTCCGTTCTTGGATGAACCCAAGAGCAAATGTTTATAGAAGAATGCATGACTATCCAGCAAGCTGGGGTACAGCTGTAAATGTACAAATGATGGTATTTGGTAACATGGGAGATACATCAGGAACAGGTGTTGCCTTTACAAGAAACCCATCTACTGGTGAAAATAAAATTTACGGTGAATACTTAATCAATGCACAAGGTGAAGACGTTGTTGCTGGTATTCGTACACCAAACCCAATTTCTCAGCTTGCTGAAGATATGCCGGAAGTTTACCAAGAATTTGAACGTATTTATACAAAACTTGAAAACCATTACCGTGATATGCAGGATATGGAATTCACAGTTGAAGATAAAAAACTTTACTTCTTACAAACACGTAATGGTAAAAGAACTGCAGCAGCAGCTCTTAAAATAGCAGTAGATTTAGTTGCAGAAGGTAAAATTACAGAAGAAGAAGCAGTTCTTCGTGTTGATCCAAAACAACTTGATCAATTACTTCATCCAATGTTCGATCCAAAAGCACTTCAAGCAGCGAAAGTTATTGGTAGTGCACTTCCAGCATCACCAGGTGCAGCAGCAGGTAAAGTTTACTTTACAGCAGAAGATGCAAAAAATGCAGCAGCAGCAGGGGAACGCGTTATCTTAGTTCGTCTTGAAACATCTCCAGAAGATATTGAAGGAATGGCAGCAGCTAAAGGTATCTTAACAGTACGTGGAGGTATGACATCACATGCAGCTGTAGTTGCGCGTGGTATGGGAACATGCTGTGTATCTGGATGTGGAGAAGTTAAAATTAATGAAGAAGCAAAAACTTTTACCTTAGATGGTAAAACATACAAAGAAGGCGACTATATCTCATTAGATGGTTCAACAGGAAACATCTATGGAGAAGACGTTGCAACAGTTGAACCAGAAATTACAGGTGACTTTGAAGCGTTAATGGTATGGGCAGATAAAGTGCGTACACTTAAAGTGCGTACAAATGCAGATACACCAAAAGATGCAGCAAATGCTGTTAAATTTGGAGCAGAAGGTATTGGTCTTTGCCGTACAGAGCATATGTTCTTTGAAGAAGATCGTATTATGAAAGTTCGTAAAATGATTGTTGCTAAAGAAGAAACTGAAAGAAGAGCAGCACTTGTAGAACTTCTTCCATTCCAAAAGAATGACTTTATAGGTATTTATGAAGCAATGGGAGAAAGACCAGTTACAATTCGTCTTCTTGACCCACCACTTCATGAATTCTTACCTCACAGTGATGAAGATATTGCAGAACTTGCAAAATCTATGGGAATTTCTTTTGAAGAATTAAAAGAAACTGTTGAATCATTACATGAATTCAACCCAATGATGGGACACCGTGGATGCCGTCTTGCAGTTTCTTATCCAGAAATTGCTGAAATGCAAGCACGTGCCATTATTGAAGCGGCACTTCAAGTTAAAAAAGAAAAAGGTTTTGCAATTGTACCAGAAATTATGATTCCACTTGTAGGTGAAAAGAAAGAACTTAAGTTTGTAAAAGATATCGTTGTAAAAGCAGCTGAAGCGGCAATTAAAGAAGCTGGTATTGAACTTGAGTATCACGTAGGTACAATGATTGAAATACCTCGTGCTGCACTTACAGCAGATGCTATTGCAGAAGAAGCAGAATTCTTCTCATTTGGTACAAATGACCTTACACAAATGACATTTGGTTTCTCACGTGATGACGCTGGTAAGTTCTTAGAAGATTACTATACTAAAGAAATTTATGAAACAGACCCATTTGCAAAACTTGACCAAACTGGCGTTGGACAACTTGTACAAATGGCAGTTGAAAAAGGTAGAATAACTCGCCCAGACATTAAACTTGGTATTTGTGGCGAACATGGTGGAGATCCTTCTTCTATTGAATTCTGCCATAAAGTAGGATTAAACTATGTATCATGCTCACCATTCCGTGTGCCAATTGCACGTTTAGCAGCAGCTCAAGCAGCACTTAAAAATAGATAAATTTTAGTTCTAGAAAATAGGAATGAAATTTATAGAATAGTTTAATAATTTATAATAAAAACCCATGTTTTTAATATGGGTTTTTATTTTTTTTATAAAAATGTCATTAAAAAAAGGAAATAGGAGGATTATGTAGTATTTATATTAGTATGTGGGGTGATTGCTATGTGCTATAGAAAACAATGGGAAGCATTTGAAATGAGGCATTTAAGTGCCTATGCTGCTAAGTCAATTCATTCTAAAGGTAGAAAAATGCATGAAGAAGAATGTGAGGTAAGAACTGCATTTCAGAGAGATCGAGATAGAATACTACATTCAAAGGCGTTTAGAAGACTTGCCCATAAAACACAAGTATTTATTTCTCCAGAAGGAGATCACTATAGGACAAGACTGACACATACACTTGAGGTAGCACAAATTGCTAGAACAATTGCAAGAGCGCTTGGATACAATGAAGACCTAACGGAAGCTATTGCTCTAGGTCATGATCTAGGACACACGCCTTTTGGACATACAGGAGAACATATGCTACA
Organism: uncultured Clostridia bacterium; assembly: GCA_937921505.1. Lineage (GTDB taxonomy): Bacteria > Bacillota > Clostridia > Lachnospirales > Cellulosilyticaceae > FMMP01. Next base: position 25,279 of record CAKZUB010000011.1, read on the forward strand.
AGAGTTAACACAAAATGACTTCTCCCACAACAAGCAGAGCCTAAGAGTTGTAGAAGCACTTGAAAATAAGGGGCAAGGACTTAATCTTACATATGAAGTGAAAGATGGTATTTTAAATCATCCTACAAGTGGCAGGCCATGTACCTTAGAAGGAGAAATTGTGCAAATATCTGACAAAATAGCCTATATTAATCATGATATTGATGATGCGATTCGTGCAGGTGTTTTAAAATATGAGGATCTGCCAAAGGATTGTTTGGAAAATCTGGGATTTACCCACAGTGATCGAATCAATGCCATGATTATGGATGTGATTTACCAAAGTCAACATCAAACAATGATCACGCAAAGCCAGGAGAAATTGTTTTATATTGACAAGCTTAGATCCTTTATGTTTGATAATGTATATCTAAATAAAAAAGCAAAAAGAGAAGAAGAAAAGGCCCAGCATATTATCCAAGAATTGTATCATTATTTTCTAAGAAAATATGATAAGCTTCCTGATGAAATGAGACAAAGAATCCAGGAGTTTGGAGTTCAAGAGACAGTAAAGGACTATATTGCTGGAATGACAGACAGATATGCGATACAAAAATATTTGGATATTTTTGTGCCAACTGTTTGGAAATAGAGTTAAGAAAATTCTGCACTTATTTTTTTGAGTTTTTTAGAAGGATTCATCGTGATATATGTCGAATAATGAGAATCGCTAAAGATTAAGGATGATATTATGTTCATTTATGTCGATGGGGATGCTTGCCCCGTAAAAAGAGAAATCGTTGAAATTTCATCAAAGTACCAATTAAAGGTAATCATCGTATTAAGTATTTGTCATCTAACAAAATCCGACGGCTTTTCAGAGTATGTTGTGGTGGATCACAGGAATCAATCGGCAGATATGGAGATCATTAACAGAGTCAAGGGCGGAGATATCGTCATTACCGACGACTATGGCTTAGCGTCAATTGTACTGATGAAGAGGGCCCTATGTATGTCCAGCCGAGGGATGCAATATACTGCGGATAATATGGATTTACTATTATATAAAAGACACATGAATCGAAAAATCATGAGGGCTGGAGGAAAGGTGAAAGGGCCTTCAAAACGCTCTAGCAGCGAGAATCGCTTGTTCGTGATGAACTTCGAAAATATGCTGAAAAAGTCACTATATAATTCTCAATGATAGCTGGGCTTTTATTTGCCGCTAAGAAGGAAATTTGCTAAAAGTGGAGAAACATTACTAAAAGGATTATATGGGTGATAGCTATGGGTATCAATATA
>CAKZUB010000012.1 GCA_937921505.1 uncultured Clostridia bacterium
GGGACTTATTTGGTATGTCACAAAATTATAATACCTTCTATATACTGGGAATTCTATTGTAGGCACTGTAAAAAATTTGTCTCTATGCTTATCTATATGCATATTTGTTTATATGGTAGTTTCATCCTGCGAAATATCAGATATACAAATACATGTTTTTGTAGTGTGCAATGTCGTACAACGTTTCGTATCTCCGACGCCTCTGAACTGTTCCCACAGAGCCCTTCTTCGTAGCGTGCTTGCACCAGTGAAGAGGTGTGCGTAGCGAACGGAGATGCATTGTTATTCGGTGTCCGGCTGTTTGAATACTACAATAACTAACCTTCTACCTATTATTATTTTGAAATTCTTTTAATTTCTTACTTAAGTCCTCAATATTCTTCAGTAATAAGCTTTCTAAGTCTTTCTTATATATGGGGTTACCCTTCCAAAAGAGTGAATCTATTTTTAGTAACACCTCAAGAATATCACCCGGATAATAATCTCCTTCAGCTAAAATATTATCTGATATTATTTCTAAAGATAATGGGACTAACATATCCAGTGCTATTTTTTGACCAATCATTATCCGTAAATCTTCATTAGTAAACTCACATATGGGCTTTCCCCTTAATCTATAACACCTACCCACCACATTAGAATCAAAATTAGGTTCATCCCATTCTTGTCCCTCTAGTTCCTCAATTGATTTATTTCTATCAAAATGAAAATATTTTTCCATGTTTTTCAAATCCTTCTTTCACCTCAATACTCCAATATAGAGGATATCGAATAACTAAAGTATTATCTAAGTCTATGTCGATATATACTTTAAAAACAGCTGTATTCCCGACGTTTGTGTCGGGAAATATTACTATAGTCTAATAACCTTTATTCATAATTCAAATAAACTTTGCATTTAATAACTTATCTAAAGGGTTTTGTGTGTTGCAAATGAATGTCTAAGTGTATGAACAGATGCTCTTTTATTGATCTTTGCAACTAGGCATGCTTTTTCAAATACCCTTTCCACTGTTCTTTCAGTAAGAAATTCAATTTTATTTTGACCTGGGAAAAGCCACTTCTTCTGTTAAAACTCCTCCATTAATACTAGAACTTATATTCTAATATAATTATTACCATTATCTGTCATGCTATTCAGAGTATCCTAGGTAAAACAAAAACCTTAAAAAATGATATTTTTTATCTTGAGTCCTAATTATATCACATTATTCAAACAAATATATAATATTATTAGCCATAATTCTCATAATATTTTTATATTTAGTAAAATATTATGATTTTAGTGTAACCTAAATAGTGTATCATCAAATGACTTGTAATGCTCTTATTGGTAACGCAAAAAGCCAGTAGCATCTCCTTAAATGCTACTGGCTTATCCTATCTATTTCTTAATAATCTGCAAGCTTATCTTCTAAATCAAACACAATACCTGCTTTCATCTTCTGAACAAACTCCCCAAGCTTCTCCCTAATCTCTGGATGCTTAGTTGCTAACATCCTCGCGGCCAAAATCCCTGCATTCTTTGCATTATTAATCCCTACTGTAGCTACCGGTATGCCTCCTGGCATCTGTACAATAGAGAGCAGCGCATCCATGCCATCTAGTTCTTTTAATTTAACAGGCACTCCGATCACAGGCAAAAAGGTCATAGATGCAACCATTCCAGGTAGATGTGCTGCTCCTCCGGCTCCTGCTATAATTACTTCTAATCCTCTTTTTTCTGCATTATTTGCATACTCATACATCCTATCAGGCGTTCTATGTGCCGATACCACTTTTATTTCATAAGGTATTTGACATTCATCCATAATTGTAACAGCCATCTTCATAATGGGCAAATCTGACTGGCTTCCCATAATAATACCAACTAATGGTACTTTATGATTTAACGTATCATTCATCTTATTTGTCCTCTCCCATGCTTTTAACTTGTATACTATATAATGCTTGTTTTGCTTTAAGTGCTGCCGCCTCTGTCGTTTCTCCTAAAGCTGTGATATGTCCGATTTTCTTGAGAGGCATTGTATCTGCCTTACCATATAAATGAAAATGGCAATCTTCCATCTGCAAAATATTTTCTATGCCCTCAATATAATATGCACCATGCACATTATCACTGCCAAGCAAATTATACATCGCACATGACGCTCTTAATTTTGTTGAACCTAAAGGCATACCTGTTATAATCCTAATAAGCTGTTCATATTGTGAAGTAATACATCCTTCAATTGAATAATGCCCTGAATTATGAGGCCTTGGAGCAATTTCATTAACTAAAATATTCCCTTTAGCATCCACAAAAAACTCAATACAGAACAACCCATAATCATCGATCTCCCGAACAACCTTACCGGCTGCCTCTCTGATTCTTTCTTCTGTTTCACTTGTTATATCAGCTGGAATGACCGAGTGAATAAGAATGCTATCCTTATGCGTATTTTCTGCAACTGGATAGAAAGCAATACCCTCATGGTTTTTACCAACAATAATCGATACTTCCTTAATATAATCCACAAATTCCTCAGCCATCAGTTCATCACTTGAAAGCATCGTATAAGCTTCTTCAATCTGGCTTTTATCTTTAATAATCGCATTCCCCTTGCCGTCATAGCCCCCTGTACAGCTTTTTAAAACCATTTTGCCATCTAGCTTATCAAAAATCTCTATAAGCTCCTCTAAGTTGCCTACCGGATAAAAACGCGGCACCGGAATACCCGCTTTTTGAAGCGCACTCTTTTGAACAAACTTATTTTGAATCATCCTAAGCGTTCGCGCCGATGGATAAATAGCATACCCTTCATTTTCTAATACACCAAGTAACTCCACATCAATATGCTCAAACTCATAAGTCAAAACATCAGACTTCGCAGCTAACTCCCTTAAAGCGGTGATATCTGAAAAATCAGCTCTAATTTGCCTATCCGAAACCTGCCCAGCAGGCGCATTAGCTTTGGGATCAAGTACAATGACATTATACCCCATACGCTTAGCATCATACGCCATCATACGCCCAAGTTGCCCCCCTCCAACAATCCCAATATTGGCCGGAGGCGCTAATCTCTTAATTCCTTTCACCTTCATCTCTTACCCTCCTCTATAAGCAAGTAGTTAAACGCATTATGCTTAACCGCCTATCAATGGCTAGCAAGTGATTTCAGTATTCGGAAGTTGCCTATGTAGTGTTTCGTTAAGAAAATCTTAGCAGTTTTTTAAAATGGTTCTTAGGGAGACTGTTTGAGCAACAATTATAAAATTTGTATACAAATTTTATAATTCGCGAGTTTCGACCGTTCATTTTAAAAAAGTGCTTAGATTTTTAGAAACACGGAATGAGCAACTGGAGAATACTGAAATCATCTTGCGTCCGCCTTAGATAACCTAACCTACCTTGCAATATCACGCCTATACTGCATCCCATAAAAGCTAATCTTCTGAATTTCCTCATAAACATTTGCCCTAGCTTCTTCTAAGCTACCAGCTAAGCTAGTAATAGCAAGCACGCGTCCACCATCAGTCTGAATCTCATCCCCAACTTTCTTAGTCCCGGCATGAAATAAATACGTTTCCGGCTTAAGTGTATCAAGTCCCTTAATGACATCCCCTTTATGAGAAGTCTCAGGATATCCTTTACTAGACATTACAAGTGTTACACTTTGTCTCACGTCCCACTCAATATTTATCTCACCGAGTCTGCCTGCTATACAAGCCTCACAGATTGCCATTAAATCTGTCTTAAGTCTTGGCAGCACACTTTGTGTCTCAGGATCTCCAAAACGCACATTAAACTCAAGCACCTTAGGTACTCCCTGATCTATCATCAGTCCAATAAAAAGTATCCCTTTAAAATCCAGATTCTCTTTCTTAAACCCACTGATAATAGGCTCAAGAATCTTCTCATCTATCTCTTTTTTAACATCAGCCGTAATAATAGGATTAGGCGAGAACCCACCCATACCTCCTGTATTGAGTCCTTTATCATCATCGAGTGCACGCTTATAATCCCGCGCTGTTTCCATCGGTACAATCGTTTTACCATCTACAAAGCAAAGAAGCGATGCTTCAGTCCCTGTTAAGAACTCTTCAAGGACAATCGTACCTCCTGCACCTTCAAATTTGCCACAAAAAATCTCTCTGATTTCTTTTTTAGCATCCTCATAGCTCTCACAAATAAGTACACCTTTGCCAGCGGCTAAGCCATCTGCCTTCACAACGACGGGTAAGCTAAAATTCTCTACTTCTCTTACACAAGCTTCCACTTCATTACTATTAAAACTTGCATATCTTGCAGTAGGAATATTATTTCTCATCAAAAATTCTTTTGTAAAACGTTTGCTGCCTTCAAACTGTGCACACTCTTTACTCGGACCAAATACTTTTATCCCCAATTCTTCAAATCGATCAACAATGCCAAGAACAAGTGGTACTTCTGGTCCAACAATTGTAAAGTCAATCTTTTCATTTTTGGCAAATATAGCGAGTTCATCTATTTGGTCTGCTGCAATAGGTACATTGGTAAAAGCTTTTGCCGTCCCTCCGTTACCCGGTGCTACAAAAATATCTGCATCTTCATGAAATCTTTTAATGGTATCAGCAATAGCAGATTCTCTCCCACCATTTCCTACTATTAATATCTTCATCTCCTAAGCTCTCCCTTCTAATAGTGCAATCGCCTCAACTAAAATCTTGTGCTCGATCTGATCCAATATTCTTTTTTGAAGGCTCCCTGCGGTATCCTCTGCATAAACTTCTAACTTCTTTTGAAGAATAGTATCTCCTGTATCAATCCCAATATCCACATGGTGAACAGTTGCACCGCTTTCTTTTTCACCAGCGTTAATAACTGCCTCGTGTACATGAATGCCATAATAGCCTTTACCCCCGTATTTGGGTAAAAGTGAAGGATGAATATTAATAATTCTTCCTCTATATGCTTCAATAAGCGCCTTATCTATTATTTTTAAGTAACCAGCAAGAACAACTAAATCCACTTTATAATCTTTAAGTGTCTTTAAAAGTGTCTCATCGTAATGGCCTTCTTTCGGATTAATAAAAAGTGCCGGTAAATTATGCCCTCTAGCACGTTCGAGTGCATAGGCCTGTTCTTTATTTGAAATAACACATGCAATCTCACTTACAAGCTGTCCATTTTCTACTGCATCAATAATACTCTGCAGATTGCTGCCACTGCCTGATGCCAAAATACCCAGTCTTAGCCCTCGCATAAGATAACACCTTGATTGCCATTTACAATTTCACCAATAACTTTTGCTTTTTCTCCGGCATTATTAAGCGCAGCTACTACTTGGTCACTGTCTGCTGCATCTACTACCATCATCATTCCAATACCCATATTAAAAGTATTATAAAGCTCATCCACACTCAATCCTGAGGTTTCTTCTAAAAAGTGATAAATCGGAGGCTTTTCGATAATTGCAATATTGATTTTAGCATCTACTCCTTCTGGGAGCATACGTGGTACGTTTTCAATAAACCCACCGCCTGTAATATGCGCAATGCCTTTAATTTTTGCTGCCTCTTTAGCTGCTTTTACAGCTTTTACATAAAGCTTAGTCGGTTTAAGAAGGGCCTGTCCATAAGTTTCACCCAGTTCTTCACTGTAATCTTCAAGCTCAACTTCTGCCACTTCCACTAATTTTCTAACAAGTGAATAGCCATTGCTATGTACACCTGATGACGGAAGACCAATAATGACATCTCCCGCTTTAATACTGCTGCCATCGATCATATCTGCTCGGTCTACAATGCCTACTGCAAAGCCCGCAACGTCGTATTCACCATCTGGATAAAAACCTGGCATCTCAGCTGTTTCTCCGCCAATGAGTGCACACATACTTTCTTGACACCCCTTAGCAATGCCTTTTACAATACTTGCAATATGCTCTGGTGCAATCTTACCCGTTGCAATATAATCAAGGAAAAAAAGTGGCTGTGCACCTCCGCAAATAATATCATTGACACACATCGCTACAGCATCAATGCCGATTGTATCATGTTTTTCCATATCAAAAGCAAGCTTAAGCTTTGTACCAACACCATCTGTTCCCGATACAAGCACTGGCTCTTTCATCCCACTAAAAGCTGCAAGTGAAAAGGCTCCTCCGAAGCTTCCGATATCTGTAAGTACACCTTTTGTAAAAGTTGATTTAACATGTTCTTTCATCTGTGCAACCGCTTCATAGCCACGGTGCACATCTACCCCTGCATCTTTATATGTTATTTTATTAGACATCATATCCTCCTATTATTATCCTATTTGATATTTAAACAGCAAAGATTCCCTAGACTACTTGTCGCCTAGGGTCTCACCTTAATTAGCACTCTGATGGCTGACATTCAATAGGTACTTCCATTGGATATTTCCCATTAAAGCAAGCTTTGCAAAACTGACTCTTATTGCCGCAAGCTTCTCTTAACTCTTCTTCGCCAAGGTAAGTAAGTGAGTCAGCTCCTAAATACTCACAAATTTCATCTACTGACATATTAGCACCTATAAGGTACTCTCTATAAGGCGTATCAATACCAAAGTAGCAAGAATGCTGTACAGGCGGTGAAGTAATACATACGTGTATTTCCTTTGCCCCAGCCTTTCTGATTTGTTCTACAATACGTTTGCAAGTTGTGCCTCTTACAATAGAATCATCAATCATAATAACGCGTTTCCCCTGTATATTATGTTTAAGTGGTGAAAGCTTAATTTTAACTGCATTATCTCTCATTTCTTGTGTTGGCTGTATAAAAGTACGTCCAATATATCTGTTTTTAACAAGCCCTTCACCATATGGAATACCTGATTCTTTGGCATAACCTATCGCTGAGGGTACCCCAGAGTCTGGGACAGGTATAACGATATCCGCCTCTATTTTTCTTTGTTTTGCAAGTAACTTGCCTGCATTTTGTCTAAATTCATAAACACTATCTCCGTCAATGATACTATCAGGTCTTGCAAAATAAATAAGTTCAAAAACGCAAAGATGTTTCTGACACCAATTAGCAGGTTCTATGCTTTTTAGACCCTGATTATCAATAATAACAACTTCCCCTGGTTCTACATCTCTTATAAATTCTGCATCTAATACGTCAAGTGCGCAGCTTTCTGATGCAAGCACATAACCATCCTTAAGCTTTCCGATACAAAGTGGTCTAAGACCATGTGGGTCACGAATACCAATAAGACTATCTCCTGTTGTAACAACTAAAGCATAAGCACCTTTTAAAAGACTCATCGTATTACGAATACCCGATTCCATGCCTCTTTTACTATGTCTTGCAAGCAGATTAAGAATAGACTCTGAATCAGTAGTCGTTTGAAAAATAACACCATCATCTTCTAACATCTCACGGATACTCTCACTATTTACAAGGTTCCCATTATGCGCAAGTCCAATGTCTCCTTTTTTGTACTTAGCTACAAGAGGCTGTGCATTTTTAATATCTTTATCTCCTGCTGTCGAATAACGCACATGACCAATTGCAATATTGCCTTGCAGTTCGTTTAATTTCTGTTCGTCAAATACATCTGATACAAGTCCCATGCCTTTAACATCTTCAATAAAGCCTTGATAATTTACAGCGATTCCTGCACATTCCTGGCCCCTGTGCTGAAGCGCAAAAAGTCCATAATAGGCAAGTCTAGCCGCATTTCTCTCAGATCTATAAATACCTATAACACCACACTCTTCATGTAAAGAATCTTCTTGTAAGAATTTCATAAGGTTATCTCCTATTAGTTACTCTATTTTGTAACTCTATTTAACATCTCTTGATAAACTTCTTCAACACCGCCAAGGTCTCTTCTAAAACGGTCTTTATCTAACTTTTCATTTGTCAGAGCGTCCCAGAATCTACATGTATCTGGAGAAATTTCATCTGCTAAAATAATTTTACCATCTACTCTTCCAAGTTCTATTTTAAAATCAATAAGCTTTACACCAATTTTTGAAAAATGTTCTACTAAAAGTGAATTAATCTTAAAAGTCATCTCACGCATTACCTTAAGCTCTTCTCTAGTCGCTATATCAAGTGCTAAAATGTGATAGTCATTAATCATAGGATCTCCAAGCGCATCATCTTTAAGACAAAATTCAAGTGTTGGATTTTTAAGGACCGTGCCTTCTTCAACACCAAATCGCTTAGAAAATGAGCCTGCTGCTACGTTACGCACAATGACTTCAAGCGGCACAATTTGCACTGCCTTAACGACAGTTTCTCTGTCATTTAACTCTTTAACTAGGTGTGTTTCAATACCATTTGCCATAAGCATTTGACATAGAATGTTGCTCATACGGTTATTGACAACACCTTTACCAACAATCGTCCCTTTTTTTTCGCCGTTAAAAGCTGTAGCATCATCTTTATAACTTACGATATAAAGTTTTTTATCGTCAGTCTTATAAACTCTCTTCGCTTTACCTTCATATAATAACTCTCTTTTTTCCATGATCCATTCCTCCACAAACACCCGTAATTTTTGATCTATTTGTTTCTCTATAGTAAATTTTTTGTCTTATTTAAAATAGTCTACTCCTGATAAAAAGATTTGTTGATCTTTATGTCCTGGAATGTTTTTGTGTACAAATGGACCCACACGTTCACTATGCCCCATCTTACCGATGATTTTGCCATCTTCTGATACTATACCTTCAATATTGTGCATACTGCCATTTACATTAACATTTCCATCCTGACTTGCTACGCCATTTGCATCTACATATTGACTAAATACCTGCCCCTTTGCAATCAGTCTCTCAAGTAATGCTTCTGGTGCTACAAAGCGTCCTTCTCCATGAGATAGTGGTATTTCATGGATATCTCCAAGTCTTGTATAATTAAGCCATGGTGACTGCACACTTGTAATTTTTGTTTTTGCCATAAGGGAAATATGCTTGCCGATTGTATTGTAAGTAAGTGTTGGATCATTCTCATCCATTTCTCGTATTTCGCCATAAGGCAAAAGTCCTAGCTTAACAAGAACTTGGAAGCCATTACAAATCCCTAAAATCAAACCACCTTTTTGATATAAATGTGCGTGGACAGCTTCTTTAAGCTTTGCACTTCTAAAAGCTGATGCAATAAACTTACCACTGCCATCCGGCTCATCTCCTGCTGAGAAGCCTCCTGGGAAAGCTATAATTTGTGAGGCTTTGATAGCTTGCCCCAGCTTTTCGATAGATGCTTCTATCGCCTGGCTAGTACGGTTGGCAAATAATACTTCCTCTACAGTGGCACCTGCTTTTTCAAAAGCACGTCTTGTATCATACTCACAGTTTGTTCCTGGAAATACCGGGATAACAACTTGTGGTTTAGCAACTCTATTTTTAGCTACATAAATCTTTCTTTCTGCTTTAAAAGTAGCATCCTTCGCTTCTTGGTCACTATCTATTTTATGTGTAAATACTTTCTCTAGAGGGCTTAGCATAGCTTGTATCGCTTCTTTAAAACTATATCTTACCTCATTAATTGCCAGGATATTTTCTTTAGTCGTAGAACCAATGATCGTGAAAATTTTACTATTTAATGTATAAGCTACATCTTGACTGACTTCTAAGATCAGATCACCATAGTACGATGCAAATGGCTCTATATGAGCTGGCAGCTGAACACTAATACCTATTTCATTCCCTATAGCCATTTGAGTAAGAGCTGCTGCAACACCACCCCTGCCAACAGCATAGGCGCTTTGTACATTTCCTTCTCTTACTAGCGTATAAATGGCTTGGTAGGCTTTATGCATATGATCAAACGATGGCATCAACTGATTATCTTTTGGAATGTTAACATACACAAGACTATTGCCTGGTGCTTTTAAGCTGCCACTAACACATGTACTTGCATCTCCTAGATTACATGTAAAAGAAATAAGTGTTGGTGGTACACTCCTATTTTCAAAGGTACCAGACATACTGTCTTTTCCCCCAATTGCTCCTATACCAAGCTCTTTTTGTGCCTTAAGTGCACCTAGAAGTGAGGCTACTGGTTTTCCCCATTTAGTCGCGTCTTCTCCTAGTCTTTCAAAATATTCCTGAAAAGACAAATAAGTTTTTGTATAATCTGCTCCTAAGGCTACAATTTTAGCTACACTTTCAACGACCGCATAGAGTGCCCCGTGGAAAGGTGACATTTCTGATAAATAAGGATCAAACCCATGTGTCATATAAGTTGCTGCAGTTGTTTCTCCTTCTATAACAGGCACTTTAGCTACCATACCCACTTCTTTTGTCAACTGATTCTTGCCGCCATAAGGCATAAGCACGGATGCTGCTCCAATCGAACCATCAAACTGTATACCTAAACCTTTTTGAAGTCCTACATTAAGATCTTGAAGCGTGTCTAAAATAGCTTCTTTAGAGAACTCTTTAACGCTTCTATCAATCTTAGGTGCCGTTATCTTAGCTGTTCTTTTTTGAGTTACCCCAGCACTATCTAAGAAATTTCTATCTATATTAACAACTTCTTTGCCTCTCCAAGTCATCACAAGACGTTTTTCCTCTGTCACCTCGGCAACACATACTGCATTTAAATTTTCTGCGTGGCAAAGTGCGCTCATATGATCTAAGTCGCTGCGCTCTATGGCAATGGCCATTCTCTCTTGAGACTCTGATATTGCAAGCTCTGTAGCATCGAGTCCCATATACTTAACTGGCACTTGATCTAGGTCTAGTCTAAGGCCTTCTGCAATTTCCCCAATAGCTACGCATACACCGCCTGCTCCAAAGTCGTTACAACGCTTAATACGTTTTGAGAACTCTGGATTTCTAAAAAGTCTTTGAAGCTTTCTTTCTTCTACTGGATTTCCTTTTTGAACTTCTGATCCACACTCTTTAAGAGAATCTTCCGTATGTTCTTTAGAAGACCCTGTAGCGCCCCCACATCCATCACGGCCTGTAGCACCCCCTATTAGTAAAATAACATCTCCGGGTGTTGGCTCTTCACGTTTAACATGACTTTTTTTAACTGCACCTACTACTGCACCTACTTCTAAACGTTTTGCTTTATAGCCTTCATGGTAGTATTCTTTAACCTCACCTGTTGCAAGACCGATTTGATTACCATAAGAACTATAGCCTTTAGCAGCTGTTTTAGTAATAACTCTTTGTGGCAGTTTGCCAGCTAGCGTATCTTCTATCTTTTCCCTAGGATCAGCAGATCCTGTAACACGCATCGCTTGATAAACATAAGCTCTTCCTGAGAGCGGGTCACGAATCGCACCGCCAAGACAAGTTGCTGCACCGCCATAAGGTTCAATTTCTGTAGGGTGGTTGTGTGTTTCATTTTTAAAGAGAATAAGGTAGTCTTCTTCTTTACCATCTACTTTGATTTTATCTTCTATTGTACAGGCATTAATTTCAGCTGATTCTACAAGTTCTTTAAGCTTACCCTTTTTTTTAAGATATTTAACACTAATAGTTGCCATATCCATTAAAGAAACTTGCTTCTTTTTTTGTGTATAAAGTGCTTCTCTCATCCCATGATATTCTTTAAGTGCTGCCTGAATAGGAGAAGCAAACTCACCTTCTTCTATTTCAATATGTGTAAGTTCTGTCATAAATGTAGTATGTCTGCAATGATCTGACCAATAAGTATCTACTACTTTAAGTTCTGTATAACTTGGATTTCTCTTCTCACTTATAAAATAGCTTTGGAAGTAAATAAGATCCTCGAGGCTCATAGCAAGTCCTTCAGATTTTCTAAAAGCTTCTAGATCTTCTTTTGAAAAACCTATAAAACCTTCTAGCATTTTTACATCTTGTGGCATCAAATAAGTCATATCTAGCGTATCTACACGTTCTAGCGATACCTCTTCGGCTTCAATGGGATTGATAACACTTTTTTTAATTTTATTTTTTTCTTCCTCTGTAAGGCTGCCACTGATGATATATATTTTAGCGGTTTTAACAATAGGGTTTAAATGACTATCTATAGTACGTATACATTGCACACATGAATCAGCTCTTTGATCATATTGTCCTCTTAAGTAACTCACTGCAAAAGCATATTCTCCTACATCCTTTAACTCTTCCTCATAAATGATATCTGACTGTGGCTCTGAAAAAATAGTGTTAAGAGCTTTTTGATAGACTTCCTGTGTAATGTACGCTATATCGTATCTATTTAATAGACGTATGTTCGTTACCGAATCAATGTGTAAAAACTCCTTTAATTCTTTTTTCATACGCTTAACTTCTATATCAAAACCTTTTCTTTTTTCTACATATACTCTGAAAACACTCATCGTGGTTCCCCTTTCGTAAGTATTAACCTTTTGAATTATCTCAAGCGTATCATAAATTATATTTACCGTCAATATTTTTATCGAACATTAATTTATTATCAAGGATTATAGTTCGATATTATCTTATTATCTGCTTCTTATTCTTCTTTATAAAGAGATATTTCATATTTTTCCCTTTCTAAATAGAATCTATTCTCTTTTTTACCGAACATTACAATCATATCTCCTATTATACCCGTTCATTATTCGGATAAATTAAAAAGGACTAGCTTACACGCTAGTCCTTACTGGTTAACATATTTCTCATTTTTTTAAGTATCCTTTTTTCTATTCTAGATACTTGTACTTGTGATATATCAAGTAGAGATGCAATCTCTGTCTGTGTACGATCTTCAAAGTATCTTAGCGTAATAATTTGTTTTTCTAAAGGAAGTAAATATTTAATCATTTCACTAATTACTATTTGATCAATTAAATCATTCTGTTGTGTAGGGGCTTGATCAATTTTATCTGACAAAGTAATGGGCTTACCATCGCCTTGATAGATTACAGCATTTAATGATTCAATTTCTGAATTTGACTCTAATGCTTCAACAATTTCTTCCACACCAATATCAAGCCCTGCTGCAATTTCATTAATCGTCGGTTCTCTTCTAAGCTCTTTGATAAGTTCTTCTTTTAACATGCGTACACGGTATGCCGTTTCTTTAAGGGATCTGCTGACTTTAATCATCCCATCATCCCTAAGAAATCTTTTAATTTCCCCAACAATCATGGGTACGGCGTATGTCGAAAACTTTACATTAAAGCTTAAATCAAATTTTTCTATACTTTTAAGGAGTCCTATACTTCCTATTTGAAAAAGATCCTCCATATCATAGCCTCTGTTACTAAATCTTCTTACTAAACTCCAAACAAGTCCCATATTTTCTTGTACTAAAAGACTTCTGGCTTCATTATCTCCTTTTTGTGCCTTTTTAATAAGCTCTAGGGTATGATCCATTTCATCCCACCTTTCCCCAGGTTATAAACTCTTATACCCCAAGAGACTTCTTCATCTTTATAGTTGTCCCATGTCCTACCTTAGAAAAGACTTCTACTTCGCTCATCATAGACTGCATAACAGTAAAACCAAGCCCTGCTCTTTCTTCATCTATCGATGTTGTATAAAGGGCTGTCATAGCTTCATCTATATTTTGTATACCTTTTCCATGATCAATAACCTCTATACTTACGCTCTCATCTTCATAAGCACATTTTATACATATCTCACAATCATCCCTATTTTCATAAGCATGTATAATGCTATTTGTAACCGCTTCTGAAACAGCCATTTTAATATCATATAATTCTTCCATAGTAGGATCAAGTTGTGATACAAAGGCTGCTACAGCTACCCGTGCAAATGATTCATTTAACGAATTGCTTGAAAATTGTATTTGCATACTATTTTTCTTTGGCATTAATATGTCCCCCTAAGTTAAAACTACGCTAAAGCATCAATGGCTTCTTGTTTACTTGAATAAGCCCTCATTAATTTATGAATTCCTGACATAGCTAATATCCTTTCAGCTTCTGGCGTTACATTGTATAATCCTATTTCTCCGCCACATATCGCGACACTTCTATATCTTCCCATGAGCATTCCTATTCCGGAGCTGTCCATAAAATTTATATTGGCAAAATCAAATAATAAATTTTTTGCTCTTCTTTTTTGATACTCTCTATCTACAGTTTGTCTAATTTCAACACACGTGTGATGATCAAGTTCCCCTTCTAAAACAACAACTAATGTGCGCTCTACCATTACAAAATCAATTCTCAACGTTTATCCCTCCTTCTTGCAAAATATTGCATGTCATTAGAATATTACACTTTCCAATAATTGTCAATAATTTTCCATTTTTTTGGTAAACGTTCTTTATTGTAAGGCTGCATACACTATTCTTGTAATCTTTTTAGCTCTGCTACAGCCCATTTGCCCTCATTAGTCCCTGCATATTGCTCTACCACGGTATTAAAATAATATTTCGCCTTCTCAGTGTTACCTTGTTCTCTTTCAATTTTCCCTAAAGAATACAGACTTTTCCTAAGAATTTCTGCTGTTGGTTCATAGAGTATTGCCTTTTCAAACTTTGATTTCGCTTCTGTATATTCTAAACGGTTGAAATGTCTGTAGCCCTCATCATATAAAATCCTTGTAAATCTTGGATAAACTTCTCTTTTAAGTTCCTCATATCGCATTGTAGCCTCATCATCTAATAACGAAGGGGCAACATTATATAAGATTTCTGCTGATTGGATCCATTCTTTATTGTTTTTAAAAATGGTTGCTTGAGCTAGTTTTTCTTTTTGAGCTATTTTGGAATTTGTAAGCTCTATATCTTGTTTCTCTTCTGCAAGCTTTTGATTTTTAGCTTCTAATTGTATCATCTCATCTTGAGTTTTTACCCTTAAATCTTCAAGCAGTTTATTTAATTTTTTCTCTGACTCTTTAAGCTGTATGATTTCATTCTCATAATTTTTAGTTTTATTTGGTAAAATCAAAGAATTTTGGATAATAAGCATACAAAGACTGCCAATGATAAAATAAACTATATGCGCAGCTAATGAATGTCCTCTATTAATAATTTTAGAAGGCTTTACATAATTATTCTTTGATTGCTTAGGAATATATTCAAGCTCATAAGGCTGGATGGTTGCTGTATCTTCCTTACTAAGAAGTCTAAAGTATCTAAGGGCCTTTACATTTGAAGCATCTATTGCCAAAACATTTTTAATCTGCTCATTGGCTTTATAAAATTGTTTTTCTTTTATATAGCATAGACCCAATAAATTTCTAGCTTCAATAAGTTGTACATTTAAGCTTATTGCTTTTTTAAGTCTTATAATGGCCATATCATTATTATTTTGTTTTAAATACATAAGTGCTTTATTATAAAGTGAAATAGAATCCTTATAGGTTACTAATATTTTGGGTGAATTTTGCAGCTTAGCGATATACTCCTGTGCTATATTATTCTCTTTATTTAAAGAGGCACTAATGATCCATTCTTTTAAAGCACATCCTATTTCACCCATTTCAAAATAGACAAGGCCTAATAAATTACGAGAATCTATATTATATTTATTAAAGTAAATAGCTTTTTTAAGGTATGTAGCAGCTGCTGTAAGATTTCTGCCCTCTGCTTCATAATAACCTTTAACATAATAGTGACTGCTGTTTTCGTGAACTTTCCGTACCCACTCTAAGTCATTATCACACCGAGTGCACTTACTATTCCCATCTACGCTCTCCCCACAATATGGACATGTATACGCCATAATCTTACTCCTTACATTTTAAATTATTTCTATCCTTCGCGATTTAAATGCTCTGCCTTTTTTGGCCTAACTTCTTTAAGAATATCTATTAGATCTTTCATATCATCTTGATCTATTCTATCTTCAATATGATCTACATTAAGCAGTGGGCTAAACTTCTCTAGTTCCTTTTTAAAATCGAACATATGCTGTTCCCCCTTTATCATTAAGTTATTACACAGTGTTGTTTTTCTTGTTAATTATACTATTTTATTGTCTATTTACTCACAATTATTGTTAATTATTCTCTTTTCATAGTACAACTATATCCATATATTATCAACCTAAAAATTGTATTTTATATTAATTTATCATATAATCTTGACACTTTTTATAAAAACCCTTAGTGTATTGATTAAAAGGTTATGGAGGTGATGATATTGCCTAATAAAATAGACACTTGTTCATGTACAATTATCCATCATGAAGTGGTAGATAGAGCTTCTGCCCAGATGCAAGATCATGAGATTTCTGTTAAGTTATCAGAACTCTTTAAAATGTTTGCAGACCCAACGCGTATTAAATTACTGAGTGCCCTCTATATTTCAGAGATGTGCGTGTGTGATATAGCAGCTTGTTTAAATATGACACACTCCGCTATCTCGCATCAACTTAGGCTTCTTAAGATGTATAATCTTGTGAGATCGCGTAAAGATGGTAAGGTTGTTTATTACTCTTTGGCTGATTCTCATGTTACTTCTATACTCTCTAAGGGACTAGAACATATCAACGAATAAAATAGAAAGCAGGTATATGCATTGAATCAACTCTTTTCAGATCGCATACTAAATAGTAAAAAATCATTTATCAGAGAAATATTAAAAGTAACTAGCAACAAAGATATCATTTCTTTTGCCGGAGGACTTCCAAATCCTATTTCATTTCCGACCTCTGCATTACGAGATGCTATGACTACTGTAACGGATAAAAATGGCTCTCATATTTTTCAATATGCAACAACAGAAGGTTATTTACCTTTAAGAGAATATATTGCTAAAAGATATCAAATAAAACATGGATTATCTATAAATGCCGAAGATATTCTTATAACCAGTGGTTCCCAACAAGGTCTTGATCTTATAGGCAAGGTTTTTTTAAATAAGAGTGACTCTATTTTAATTGAAAAACCTGGTTATCTTGGGGCTATCCAAGCTCTTTCATTGTATGAACCACATTTTCATCAAGTTGACCTTCTTGAAGACGGTGTTGATTTAGATCAGTTCAAAACACGCTTAGCCCAAGACACTATGAAATTATTCTACTCGGTTCCAAACTTTCAAAATCCAACTGGTCTTACTTATTCAAGAGCTAACAGACAAGCTTTAGGCCTCATGCTTACTCATACTCAAACTGTTTTAATTGAGGATGATCCTTATGGCGAACTTAGGTTTTTTGGAGAAGACCTTCCCTATATTCAATCTTTTAGTAACTGTCCCTCAATCTTACTTGGTTCCTTTTCAAAAATTGTTACACCAGGTATGCGTATTGGTTGGATTTGTACAACGCATCCTCAAATCATGGAAAAGCTTATTATTGCTAAACAAGCCTCTGACTTACATACTAATTATTTTGCTCAAAGAGTTATTTATCAATACCTTATAGACAATAATTTAGAAGAGCATATTAGTCATATCAAAAAACTTTACAAAGAACAGTGTGAAGCTATGGTATCTAGTATTCATAAATATTTCCCGGAAAATATTAAAGTCACTCAGCCTGAGGGTGGGATGTTTTTATGGGTTACTTTACCTAAGTACTTGTCTTCTTTGAAGCTTTTCGAACTTGCATCTGAACTAAAAGTTGCTTTTGTCCCCGGCGAGCCTTTTTATATAGGTGAAATCCCTCAAAACACCTTGCGTTTAAATTATACTAATTCAGATATACAGACTATTGATAAGGGTATTAGGAGGCTTGGTGAAGCTATTCATAAACTTATTAAAAACACCGTTACCTATTAAAGGGAACGGTGCTTTTAATATACGCTATATACTCTTTTGCCGTATCTATGTTGCCATATTCATAAAGTGTTCTACTGCCAACAACGTCCTCTACTTCATTAAAAAGAAATTCACCTTGTTGATCTACTATAAAGTCTACACCTACAAAATCACTCTTTAATGCCTTTATAATCTTTTGAACACAGTTTTCATTCTTCTCGCTCAGCTGATAGATACTCGCTGTGCCACCTAGTGAATAGTTTGACCTAAAATCAACCTTTGATTCTCTTTTAATAGCCCCTAAGATACGTTCTCCTAGCACAAATACCCTTACATCTACTCCCAAATGATTACACATTTTTTGAATTAAAAAATCATCTTCTTTAATTTGCGCCAGATAAAATACTATATCTTTTTTATCCATACATTGAAACACTTCTTGTCCCCCATGTCCTCCTGCGCTTTTAAGTACAACGGGATAAACTAATACAACTGTATCTAAATCAAAATATCTTTTACTCAAAAAAAGAGTATCAAGCATTGGAACTTCAAGCTCACTCATAAATTGATGCGTTCTTGCTTTATGGTTACATAAATGTGTAACGCGGTAAGAATTATAGACTCTTATCCCCATAAGCTCTAAATGTTTGGCTAATAAACTATCTCTTGATCTATTAATAACTAGCTTCGGATGAGACCTTTGACCTTTATAAGCTGCAAATAAATGATTTCCCTCCATGCCTAGCGTAATCTTTTCTCGTAAAACAAATTCTAAATCAATAGCACATTTTCTGGCATAAGTGATAAGTGCATCAATAAAATAACTATTTTTAACAGCATCTTCCCTATTATAAACAAGCCATGCCTGTATCATTGTATAAGCTCCTTTAAGATGTGCTTTAAGATATGTTCTGCTACATTAATCCCCGTACACATTTGTATGTTTTTAATGTGTGCATTTGAATTAATTTCACATAATATCGGTTCTTCATCTTTTCCAAATAGTATATCTACTCCAGCAAAATCTGCTCCAATTACTTCACATGCCTTAAGTGCTAACTCTTTAAAAGCCCTAGCGGGTTGATAACTCTCCATCCTTCCTCCATTTGTAACATTAGCTCTAAAATCATCCCTAGATGTACGCAGCATACTAGCAACCACCTGACCTCCTACTACGTTAAGTCTTACATCTCTTCCCTTACTGCTTGCTATAAACTCTTGATAGATATGCGGCGTACTAAGCAGTCTTTTTCTCTTATCTATAAGCTCTGCTCTAGTTTTAACTAAATATACCTGTTCTCCAAATGACCCATAGCTTTCTTTAATAACTACCGGATAAGTGAGCTCACTTTGTATAGCCTCTATATAGTGATCTGTCTCTTCTTGAAATCCTTTAAAAACAAGTGGTGCAATAATTGTCTTTGGCATTGTGATAGCATGCTTTGCTAATACTTGAAAAGTCTGAGACTTATCATCACATATATTTATCACCCACGAGCTATTAAAGAGTCTAACTCCCATTTGTTCTAACTGATAGGCAAGCCTTATATCTTTATCTAAAAAAAGCACAAAATCGGGTAGTGTTGTTATTTTCTTCCCCTGTAGAAAGCAAGTATTATGTGCTATACCCATTAATAATTCATTATTAAACACAAGTTCTAAAGTAATCCCCATTCTAGCGGCACACACTCTATATAAGTCGATAATTTCCATATATTTAGGAGTCTTGAGATATCCATTAGAAACTACCCATCCTCTTAGCTTGTCCATCGTTCACGCTCCTTTTCCCTGACTATTATAACACTAAACTTATTCATCTGTGCAGAGTTGTTTCTCATAATGATTTCACATCATACATCACCTGGAATAACTTAAATTTAAAGATGTGAAATCTATAAATACATACTATCATTAGTTTTCTATTTTCGTAATATATGATTTTATAAAAATAAAAAAGGGCAATCAAAAAGTTTTTAAACTTTTTGTACCCTTCTCTTCTTCAAACATTTTATTTGTTTTCTTAATACCCTTGTAATCCTTTTAAGAAAGCATTGTCTTTATCTACAAATATAGTTGTACCCTCAAGTTGTTTATAGGCACTCATTCTTTGAATAAATTTATAAAATTCTACATCCTTAGACATAGATGCACGATAAATCTCTAAAGCCTGTCTTTCTGCTTCTGAGCGAATAATAGCACTTTCTTCTGTTGCTTTTGCTATAATTTCTTTTTCAATACGATTTGTTTCTGAGGTGGATGTCGTATAAAAAGCGTCCCCTTCTGCACGAAGCTTTTCACTTTCTTTTTGAATTTCCTTAATCATTTTTTCTTCTATACTTGCTACTGTAGATTGTGGGAAATTCTTTCTAAAAATACCTATATCAATTACTTCAATACCATATTCTTTTTCTAATGTTTCATTGAGTTGTTCTCTTCTTTCATCTATCATGACCTGCATAATCTCTGAATCAAAAAATTCTTCGAATCTAAGCTTGTTAGCTGATTGAATAACAACTGGATAAACATTACTATCCATAAGCTGTTTACGGTTATTTTCAGTTCCTACTTTGATTTGATAAATAGCAGGATTTTTAATACGATATTGTGCATACATTTGAATATCTAACTTTCTTCTATCGCTCGTATTAATAGTTTCTGGCAATGAAATGTAAGTGAGATATTTTGAAGTATAAGTCTGTACTTGATCCATGAAAGGTACTTTGATAAATAAACCTCTTCTTGAAATAAGCTCCACATTTCTTAAAGTATTATTATCCATCATAGCTTCTATGACAGATTCTTCTGTACTCGGTCTGATAATTGCCTTTTTAATTTCTCCAAGTCTTTTTACAGTTGCTACTTCATCAGGTGCAACTGTATAAAAACTATTTGGCACTATCATCACTGCAGCTACTACAATAATCATTGATATCATTTTAGTCATTATTTTCATTAGTTCTGTCCTCCTTGTGGCTCAAGTTTACTCACCTTATTATTAATATCAAAAAACTTAAGGAGGTTGCCGCTATTTGTTTGGTCAATAATAAGTGTATTCTTTTTAAGGACTTCTTGCATAGCTTCAAGGTAAAACTTTTCTTTTACAACCTGTGGATTTTGCAAATATTCGCTATAAAGAGCTTCAAACTCTGCCACATCCGCATTAGCTTCAGCTACAATCTGTGCATTAAATCCTCTTGCATCTTCATAAAGTCTAGTAGCTTGTGCTTGTGCTGTTGGAATAACTGTATTGACATACTTTTCTGCTTCTTCTTGTCTGCCTCTTTTGTATTGATTTGCTTCTTCTACAAGTTGCCTTGCCTGGTCTACTTGTTCAAGGTAATTTACATTTTGTGTGGTGACTTGTGTAATTTTAATCCCTGATTGATATTTGTCTAATTTCTTTTGTAATACTGGAAGAATCGCTTTATCTATTTCTTCTTTTTGTTGAACTGCTTGATTCATTGTAAATGTTTGCATTGTACTTCTAACGATATCTTCAAGTGCGAGTCGCATAGTCGGTTCTAATTCATCTACTTCATACAAATAGTTGATAGGATCTGCTACTTGATATCTGACGATCAAATTAAGCAACACAATAGACGCATTATTACTTTTACCATCTACAATAACCGGCTCTTCATCATTATTTGTGATATATTGTCCACCTTGTGAAGTACTGCCTTGCTTTTCAGTTCTAAAACCGTATTGCATTTCTTTAACTTCTTGTACGTTCACTTTCTTCAGCTCATCTATAATAGGTACCTTAAAGTGTATGCCTGGCATTTCATTAACTGGCATTATATTACCAAACCTAGTAATAACAGCCACTGTTCCTGTTTCTAACCTGTACACACTCCCAAATCCAACAACAACAATCACAAAAACAGCAACGAGTGTCGTGATAATCTTTTTAAGATCATTGCCTAATTGCTTAAATTTATTATTTTTATCTACATCGATAACAACTTCATCTTGTTCAAACATTTTATTCCTCCCTCAATTGCAGATTATACATTAAGTATATCAGCTATTACCCTCTTATACTATTCATAATTTTTAACAAAATAAACTGACTGCCTATCCCCCTCATGCAATATAGACTATAAAAAGAGTTGAAAATACATTTTCAACTCTTTTTATAGTCTATACCTTTATTGTAAATATTTTATAAATAACCTATTATTCTTGTTGACTTGAGGCTTCTTTAACTTCTAATTCCTCAATTTCTGGTAGCATTTCTTCTGGCTCTATTTCTTCTACTTCTAGTGGTGCTTCTTCTACTTCTGACTCTTCAACTTCTGGAAGCATTTCTTCTGGCTCTATTTCTTCTATTTCTAGTGGTGCTTCTTCTACTTCTGTCTCTTCAACTTCTGGAAGCATTTCTTCTGGCTCTATTTCTTCTACTTCTTCCATTTCAGTTTCTTGCATTTTATCCATTACTATATAATCTACCTCTTCTTCACCTGGTATACTCTTTTGATTTTTAGCATATGATGCAAATAGTATGATCCCAGTTATGATAATAACAACAGCAATAACAAGCATGCCTATCATTTGAGCACTCATTTTTAGTTTCCCCCTTAAATAGTTTCATACTCATACATATTCACCAATATGGGGGTTCTATGACATAATCCTTGAAATACCCTTTAGTTTTTTAAGTTCTGTTTTGAATAAGAACATCCGCAATAATCTTGTCTGTAAAGATTATATGCCACACTTAACTGCGTGGAACGTTTATAACCTTCTTTTTTCTTAAAATCTGAATAAAGATAAGCTACTTGGTATTTTTCTTGCAGTATTTCTCCTATTTCATTGAGTTTATTGGCATTTTTAAGAGGACTAATTGTAAGTGTTGTTGCAAAATAATTAAAATCTTGTATTTTAGCCATCTCGGCTGTTTTTTGAAGGCGCATATGATAGCATAAAAAGCATCTTGTGCCTCCTTCTTGCTGATCAGCTAAAGGGCGTGCCATCTGAGTATATGACTTTACATCATATGCACCTTCTATAAACTTAACAGGATACTTAGTAGGCATCTGCTCGATCAAGACTTTTTGTTCTTTAGCTCTTTTTAGATATTCTTCTTGTTCATCAATATTTGGATTGTAATAAAACACTGTGATATAAAAATAATCAGATAAATATTCTATTACATAACTACTGCAAGGGGCACAGCAGGAATGCAATAGAAGTTTAGGAACATTTTTTTCAGTTCTTAACTGTTCTAAAGTTGTATCTAATAACTTTTGATAATTAACCTTATTCATCTTTACCTCCACCTCATATCACAAGCTTTTCTTTCAACCTTACTTCTACTGTCTTGTATAATTTATTAAATGGCAAAATACAGAGTTATCTGGTTCCATCTGATAAGCACTCTCAAAGTCAGATTTTGCTTTTTGAGTATCCCCAAGATTATAATAAGCTATCCCTCTTTCTGCAATCGCATGTGTATCTTGCTTGTGATTTGCAATATAAGTATTTAAATGAGCTATACACCCACTATAATTTTCTTTAAGTCCTTGTAAAAGTCCTATGCAATACTGCGCTTCATCATTTTCTGGTTCTAGCTCTATAATCTTTTGATAGATTTCTAAAGCTTCATCATACATCTTAAGACTTAGTAAAACACTTCCTTTAAACTCGTATCCCATAACCATCTCAGGTTCTAGTGAAATAGCTTTATTAAAACACCTCATGGCTTTACCATATAAATCTTTAGCTAAAAACTCATCCGCTTTTGCAAAATACATTTCATAGTCTGTAAAATTAAGTACTGACTGAGCTGTTAGATCTGCTGCGTTTAACAGTGTATTTAACTTTTCTCCTTGATAATTATGAACGTACATAGCTACATCTTTAATCATCTCTAAGTCATCTGCAAACCACACACTTTCTTCTGTGTCCTTTACATCTAAAAGTCTAAGCTCTGGCGGTAAGAGCGTACTCTCCTTAGCTTCTGCCGTAATGATATAGTTAAGTTCTATTCTGTCACTATCTAATGTAAGTGTTGTTTTTTTACTACGATAAACCTTTGCATTTTTATACCATCCAATTACTTTATTTTCATTTGCATCATTTTTAGAAGTCCATACTACAAGTACGTCTTCAGCTATTTTATCTTCTTTAGTCACCCCTTCAAAGTTTTCTATAGATAGCTCGTCTAAGCCTTCGCCGTATCCATAATAGTATCCATTAACACTTTGAAAATTATAGCCGCATAAAGGGGTGACCTTTTCTTCATCGCCTTCACCTATATAGTATTTCATCCAAGGAATGCTTATAAATAATATTTTCATTTTTTTCTCCTTATTGTTTATTTCTTTTTATCGCTAAAAGCGTTTCTAAAGATTCATCATCATGGTCAAAGGTCTTTGAGAGAGACTGTATAAGCCTAATGAAGTCTTCTTTTGTAAAATGTTCGCTATAACTTGTCATACCAATAACATGTAATTTAACTAACTTATAGTACAAATCCATCCGTCTAAAGCTTTCAAAAGGCTGCTTATGGTCAAGTGGCATACATCGTTCAAAGACATAGTTTGCCAAATAGTTTTCTACCATATAGCCATTTTCTTTAATAAAATGCTTATAGTATTTTGTATAGCCTACGTCATAGAGCTGGCTCACTTTCTTTAAATCTCCCACTTCTCCAAGTTGCAATCCTAAAAACATTTCTTCTAAACATTGCTGGTACCTTTTAGATTTTATCTTCTTGCTTGTACTAAAAGCTTGAAGTGCTTGAATAAGATCGATCGCCTCTTTTGTATCACTTTCATAACCTTTTATGTAGTGATCAATCTTATGAGATAAAATCGCTTTGTTGTAGGAGACTATCAGATCTGGGATCTTCTTGGTAGTGTGGTGTAATATATATTTTTCAAACTCTCGCATAAAAGACCCCATGAGTTTCATTCTATCTTCTATAGTATAGTTTCTGTTTTGCAAAACATCTATAATAAATGCACGAAGTTCAAAAAAGTAATCCTGCCACTTTTCAGGTTTTAAATGATTAACTTTAAGATCTGCACTGATAGTCGGCACTGTTTCTTCTTGCTCTATATCGCAAAATTTAATTTGCTCTTTACTGAGTAAAATGAGTCTTGCAGCCTCTGGACAAGAACAAATAAGAGAGTACTCTAAAGTATCATTGATACGATTAATCGTTCTTGGATAGAGCGTACAGGTATGACTTAAATAGGCTTTACCAAGTATACTATATATATCACATAGCCCCTCGTCAGATAAAAAGGCACATCTGCCATTTTTGAGCTTAATCTTTGCAGCATGCTCTACGGTTGGATGCGTGCGTTTGCGAACGATCTCTTTTTCTAGTCTACCTTTAATAGCTTTATCTTTGACTTTCTTATACTTTTTATAGGTTTCTTCATCTATAGCAATGTACCATCCGACACAGCATGAGTCTTCACACGCAGCCCCTATACATGTAAAATCTTTTATATAATGAGGTATTCTTTTTTTTTGATATTTTTTATCCACTGTTTGTCTGTACTCCTCTATTATTTATTAATTCTATTTTAATACTAACCCTTCTTTATGTCTAGTTGCTCTCTTAAATCATCATCATTGTCTGTGCTTAAGAATATTTTGTAGATTAATTTCTTAATTTATTGTTTCCTTTTTAGTCATTTAAAGTTATAATAACCCATGAGAAGAGAAATAATATAAAATGGAGGTACATTATGTTAGTTTCAGCTAAAGAAATGTTGAATAAAGCACTAGAAGGAAAATATGCTGTTGGTCAATTTAACATCAATAACTTAGAATGGACAAAAGCTGTTTTATTAACTGCACAAGAAAATAATTCTCCAGTAATCCTCGGAGTATCTGAAGGTGCTGGCAAATATATGGGAGGGTACAAAACTATCGTTGGTATGGTAAATGGTATGATGGAAGAATTAAACATCACTGTTCCTGTTTCCCTGCATTTAGACCATGGTAGCTATGAAGGTGCATTAAAAGTAATTGAAGCAGGCTTCTCTTCAGTTATGTTTGATGGTTCTCATTATGCTATTGATGAGAATATCAAAAAAACAACACAAATCATTAAAATTGCCGAAGAAAAAGGTCTCTCTGTAGAAGCTGAGGTTGGTTCTATCGGTGGTGAAGAAGATGGCGTTGTAGGTAATGGTGAAATAGCTGATGCCGCTGAATGTCAACTCATTGCAAACTTAGGTGTGACAATGTTAGCTGCTGGTATTGGTAACATTCATGGTAAATACCCAGAGAACTGGAAAGGCTTAGATTTTACAGCTCTAGCTGCTATCAAAGCTGTTACAGGGGATGTACCTTTAGTTTTACATGGTGGAACTGGTATTCCTGAATCTATGATCAAAGAAGCTATTTCTTTAGGTGTTGCAAAAATAAATGTAAATACTGAATTACAATTAGCCTTTGCAGAAAGCACACGTAAATATGTTGAAGCTGGCAAAGATTTACAAGGTAAAGGCTTTGACCCTCGTAAACTATTAGCTCCTGGTTTTGCTGCTATTAAAGCTGCTGTGAAAGAAAAAATGGAGTTATTCGGCTCTGTAAATAAAGCTTAATCCTTTTTAAAACTAAAAGCTCCTCAAGTTATAGATGACTTGAGGAGCTTTTACTTATTTTAAGATAATATTTTTATATAATAGGTTAAAACTTCCAGAATAATAAAATTCAAACTGCACATATTAATATCAAGGTAGCTATAAAATATTTTATTCTTTCTAAGGATTAAATATTCTATACTTCCTAAAATATACTAACCTAAGAGGGGGATTAACCGTGTCAAACAAAAATAGTGCATTTGAATCAATGAAGTACGAAGTTGCTAAAGAAGTTGGAGTACCTTTAAAACAAGGTTACAATGGTGATCTTACAGCTCGTGAAGCTGGAAGAATCGGTGGAACAATCGTACAAAAAGTATTTCAAAACTACAAAGGCTCTTCACAACAATAATTAATGATAGAGCTAAGCAAAAAACAAGAGTGCATCATTGCTCTTGTTTTTTGCTGTGTATTATACAATACGATTTCTTACTTCATGTTTAAAGTAGGCTTCAATATTTTTTACGATTTCTTCTATTAATCTATTTCTAGCTTCAACACTCGCCCATGCAATGTGTGGTGTAATAAGAAGCTTCTCTTTATCTTTAACCTCAAATAAAGGATTTTCTTTATCAATAGGTTCTTTTTCTAATACATCAAGACCTGCCGCTGCAATCATATTTTCATTAAGTGCCCGGGCGAGGTCTGCTTCATCAACAATTAAACCTCTTCCTAAATTAAGAATAATAGCCTCTTTTTTCATTTGAGACAACTCCTTATAACCAATGAGTCCTCTCGTCGCATCATTGAGTGGTGCATGAATTGAAATAATATCACTCGTCTTAAGCAGTGTACTAAGATCAACCCTTTTATAACTGTTGTTGTTATTCTGCCCTGATGTTGAATAATAAATAACATTTGCCCCAAAAGCCTCTGCAATTTTGGCAACTGCTTTACCTATAGCGCCCATACCTATAATGCCCATAGTTTTATCTGCCAGTTCATGAAAAGGCCATGCAATAAAAGCAAATGTTTCACTCTCTGTGTACTTTTTGCTCTTTACATAATTATCATAAGCTTTAAGATGTTCTAGCAGATAAAATAACATTGCAAATGTATGTTGTGCAACACTTTGGGTAGAATACCCCGCAACATTAGCAACTCCAATATTCGCCTTCTTAGCATAATCTATGTCAATATTATTATAGCCTGTAGCTGTTAAGGCAATCAATTTAAGTTGTTTAGCATTTTTGAGATTTTCTTCATTTAACATAACCTTATTGGTGATGATAACATCCACGTCTCTAATACGCTCTTCTACTTGATCTTTGTCTGTTAGATTATATATAACTAATTCTCCACAAGTTTTAATAGGATCTAATATAATATCTTGACCTAGTGTTTGAGCATCTAATACGCATATCTTCATGTGAGTTCTCCTTCTCTTATTCTACAACTATATAAGGTTTATTTTATTTTATTAAAAAGCCCACTCTCCATCTTTAATGAGATAAAATGTCTCTCCCGTCTTTGTAACTGCTTCTATTGTCATATCCTTACACCCTACCATAAAGTCCTCATGAATAATAGAAGTGTTAGCCCCTAGTTTTTCTAAGTCTTGGTTATTCATACGCGTACCATTTTTAATATTAATAGGATAGCTGCTTCCTATTGCAAAGTGACAAGAAGCATTTTCATCAAATAAAGTGTTCAAAAAAATCATTTGTGACGCTGAAACTGGAGAACTATGAGGTACAATAGCAACTTCTCCTAGATAACAAGAACCCTCATCTGTCTCGATAAGTCTTTGAAGAAGCTCTTCACCTTTCTTGGCAGAACATTTAATAATTTTACCTTCTTTGAAAGTAAGTGTAAAATCCTCTATGAGATTGCCTCCATAGTTAAGTGGTTTTGTAGAGGTTAATACCCCTTCTACCCCATATTTATAGGGCATTGTAAAAACTTCTTCTGTTGGCATATTTGCTACAAAATAAGTTCCTTTTGTACTATATTCACCCCCACCAAGCCAGATATGATCTCCTGGAAGCACTACTGTAAGATCTGTTCCTGGTGCACTATATTTTAACTTATGAACCTTTTTCTCATTTAAAAACTCACATTTAGAAGCCAATAGGTCTGTATGCTCTTTCCAAGCCTTTACAGGATCTTCTTCATTAATACGTGTTACTTCAAAAATCTTCTCCCATAATAAATTAACTCCTTCTTCAGCCGGTACATGAGGAAACAGTTTTTCGCTCCAAGATAACGTAGGTATCGATACAACACACCACGTTACATCGGAGTTACCAATATATCTTTTATATGTTTCTAATGCCTTACCTGCTGCTTTTTGAAAAGTAGCGATTTTTACAGGAGAAATATCTTTTAAAATATCTGGATTACCCGCACTGATACTAATAAAAGCTGCTCCTTTTTCAGCAAGTTCATTGTAACCCTTAGCTATCCATGAGGGATATTCGCTCAAAGTTTCCTCTGAAGCATAGGTGTAGGTCATTTTTGTTAATTCCTCATCATTATACTCAACATAAACTCTTTTTGCACCCGCTTCATAAGCATACTGTGTAAGTTTTCTCGCAAAATCGGCTCCTTCAATAGGAGCTTTTATCATAAGCTCCTGATCTTGTTGTATATTGACACCTATTTTAATAATAAGCTCAGCATATTTTCTTAAATTTTCTTCGAAATTCATTTTTTCACTCCTTCTTATAAAGCTTTTTACTTAGCGATAAACTGATTTAATACTTCATCATACCTATAACCTATGCTTTCTAATCTTGCTACAATATCTTTACTCTCTTTATTATAAGTTAAACAAAGATCTTGCAAATTCTCTGATTCATCTCTCAGCTTCATATTAACTATACTTAGTAATAAGTATGTATCTTTTGTTTCTAACATATTCTTTCCCTTCTTAGGCTATTTAGAATCATTTTACTCTATACTCATTATATAAACTTAGATAATCTTTGTAAACTTTTATTACAGTATAAATGTTGTATTTGATTATAAATTTGATATAATAAACCTATCACTATAGACCAGTTGGCAGAGTAGATGTAAGTGCGTCAAGTGCTAGATGGACGGGAAGTTGCCACTAGACGAAAAAGGGTAGGCTTTTTTATAAAAATCTTACCCTTTGCGGTACTTATATTGCATTCCGCTGCCACCGCAGCGCTTCTTTATCTTAAGGCTCAAAATATAACCATTGAGTGCTTAACTTTAACTTAAAAAGGAGTTGCTTACTTATGAAAAATAAAATAACAGTTAAAAACCTAGTATTATTAGCCTTTCTGATTGCACTGAATGTTATTCTTGCTAGGTTTATCAAAATCCCTCTTTCTTCATTTGCTCGTATTAGTTTTGGATTTGTTGCAGTAGTCATGATGGGAAGTCTATTTGGCCCTTGGTATGCAGCTCTTGGGGCAGCCCTCGCTGATATTATCGGTTTTGTCCTCTTTCCTTCTGGACAACCATTTTTTATTGGTTTTACAATTACTGCTATGGTCTTAGGGGGTATTTACGGTATATTCTTTTATAAAAAGGATTTTACCATTTTTAGAATTATCATTGCTCAGATACTGGTTCTTGTGATTTGTAACTTGTTGTTAAATACACTATGGCTTAGTATACTTACTGGCAAAGCTTTTTTTGTGATTCTTACGCCAAGACTTATCAAAAATTTAATAACCTTACCGATTGATTGCTTTGTTATATTTGTCGTATTGAAATACTTATGGAGCACTATAAAATCTTTTATAGTACAATCTAAATAAGTTATTAAGTACATAGTTTTCAGATATATTTACCAACTGTTTATAGTGAAAAGGCCGTACTTGCTACGGCCTTTAGTTTTTAATCCCGATTTTCATATAAGATTTTACCTTATGACTAATAGGCGTTGTATGATTCATCTCATCACAAGGAAGTATAATAGTTACTTTTGTGCCCGCCCCTTCTATACTCTCTATATTAATTTTCCCTTTATGAAGTGAAATAATTGATTTTACAATAGTAAGCCCTAGTCCACTTCCTTCGTACTTTTCGCGGCTTTTATCGCCTCTATACATTCTTTCAAAGATGTAAGGTAGGTCTTCTTCTGCTATACCAAGCCCCGTATCCGCTATGATAATGCTGAATTCTTTATTTTTAACTACTGTCGTGACTGTAATTTCACCTTTAGCCTCTGTAAACTTAAATGCATTTGAAAGAATATTCATCCACAGTTGTTTAAGAGAGTCTTTATCTCCCCATACTCTCATATTTTGTGTTTCAGTGTCTTTTAGCATATATTTTATTTTCTTTTCTTTCGCTACTATTTTAAAGGCATCAAAAACATCTTTGAGACTCTCATTTAAAATAAGAGATTTCATCTCTATATTTACAACACTTTCTTCTACATCTTTCAAATGATCAAGGTTATTAAGAAGCTTTCCAAAACGCACGACTTCTTTATAGAGTATCTGCATTTGTTCTTCATCAATTGGGTAAAATCCATCAATCATAGCTTCTAAGTTGCTTTGCAGAATATGCAAAGGTGTTCTAATTTCATGTGACATATCTGATATAAGTTTTTTTCTGATGCAATCTTGTTTTTCGAGTCTTTGTGCTAAATGGTTCATACTATATCTTAAAGTTTCTATTTCTTTAATTTTACTTTTGCACTCATATCTGGCTGTAAGCTTCCCGTCTGCTAAATCTATAGAGGTTTTAGCTATCCCATAAATATGGTGGGTAAATAACCGGGAGATATAAAGGCCTGCAAAAACAAAACACCCAAGTATTGTTGTACTGCATAAAAGAATGGTTTCATTAACATCTTTTTGAAATTTTAAATCGTTCCCAGCTAAAAGAGTTGATGCAAAATACCCTATGCGTGCATAGCCAATTAAAACACCTTGCTTACTGTATATGGGCCTATCTTCAAAGCGATATGGCATTGTTGTACTAAAGCCTAAATAACGATTATCTCTATTTCTTATTTCATCTAATAATTGTTCTTGTGTTGTTCCCCATATCAACTCTTTATCTGGCGTCAAAACTGAAACTGCAAAATTGCCCATATAAGTTTCAATGGTAAGTTCTTCTCTTATACTATGATTCCACCTATCCGTTTCATATAAATTCACCAACAATTTCACAATCACATCTCCAGCATGTTTAATATTTGTTTCAACATAAAGCTCAAAATGTCTTTTGATTGCAATATTAACAGCTAGTGATATGGAAAAAATAATGAGTATCCCTGTCCCAAGTAAAATACCAAAGAGTTGTTTGCGAATAGGAATCATGTATGTTCTCCTTCAAACTTATAGCCTATTCCTGTCACTGTTTTAATATATTTTGGATTTTTAGTATCATCCTCTATTTTTTTTCTAAGATTTTTAATGTGTACATCAACCGTACGATCAAAACCATCAAAATCTATACCCATCACAGCTTCAATGAGTTGATCTCTTGTAAATACTCTTCCTGGAGAACAAGCCATCTGATAAAGCAGTTCAAATTCATTCGGCGTAAGCGTTACTTCTATATTATTAACCTTTATCATATGCTCCTCTAAATAAATTTTCAACTGTCCCTTATTAAATATAAGGGTGTCTTTATTTTCTTCTCTTTGTTTGCGTATATTAAGTGCATTAACTCTTGCAACCACTTCTCTTGGACTTACAGGTTTAACAAGATATTCATCTGCTCCCATCTCAAATCCTTCTATCTTATGATCTAAATTTCCTTTTGCAGTAATCATAAAAATATACGTATTAGATACTTGTCTCATTTCCTTACAGATATCCTCACCTTGTATATCTGGAAGCATTAAATCTAATAAGACAACATCTATTTTTTGATGATAAAAAATATTTAGGCCATCTTGACCTGTATAACATGTATACACTGTGTACCCTTCTTTTTCTAGGTATTTTGTCATGATATCTGCTACTCTTATCTCATCCTCTATAATTAATACATTCATAAATTCACCCTTCCGTATTTATATAATGTCTTTTCTCTTAGCTTATCATTTATTTATATTTTTATTATAAAGTAAGCATGTGAAGAAAATTAAAAGGTTCTCTTATCCTTAACAACTTATTTTACCCAACTATTAATTGTTGATAATTTTTACATTATACTTTACAATAGTAAATATATTGGAAGGGGGCTTTAAAATGAAATATTCATTTGATGATAAAGAACATCTAATAGATTTTATATGTACTGAAATAATTACTACAGCTGAGGCAACTTGTATTCTTGACTGCTCAAGACAATATCTTGACGAATTAGTAAGCAAAGGTAAAATTACCCCCATTAAAACAATCAACCGTGTGAGACTCTACTGGAAAAATGATATTATGGCTTTATTAATTAAAAAAACACAATTAAAAAACAGCTAGCTTCTAATGAAAGAAGCTAGCTATTTCTAATTCCTCTAAAGTTTCCTTTTCGAGTAATGATTCTGTAAGATTATCTAAAATAGATCTATTCTCATTAATAATCTTTTTAGTATCCTCATAAAGTTCTTTTATTTTTTCAGAACATTTATCCAGTATCATTTGATTATCCACTCTATCTTGTCCCATAATAACGCCAAGATTAATAAGTCCAACTTCTTCATCCATACCATACTTCATAATATAGTTTTTGATATATTCACTTGCTTTTTCTATATCATTACTTGCACCCGTTGTAACATTTTCAGATCCAAATACAATTTCTTCTGCTGCCCTTCCGGCTAAGTTTATTTTAATCTGACTTAAAATTTCTTTTTTAGTTAAATACATCTTATCCTTTGGAATGTTCATACTAAAGCCACCAGCTCCTTTGGTGCTTGGAATAATAGTCACTTTAGTAACACTATTATCTGGTGCTACGAGTTTTGTAACAAGCGCATGTCCAGCTTCATGAAAGGCTGTTATTTGCCTATCCAAACTTGTAATAGAACTTCTATCTTTCTTTTCTTTTCCGGCAATAACGGTATAAAAAGCAACTTGAATATCATCTTTAGTAATAACAGAAATATTGTTTCTAGCCGCACCAATTGCTGCCTCATTTAAAAGATTTTCAAGCATAGCTCCTGTAAAATAAACTGTTTGCTTAGCAAGATCTGTACTGCTTACATCTTCAGCTACTGGTTTATTCCTAAGATATAATTTAATGATTTGTTCTCTTGCATTAATATCTGGATATCCCACTTCAATATGTCTGTCAAATCGTCCCGGTCTAAGCAGCGCATCATCTAACATGTCTAACCTATTAGTAGCTGCTATAATGATAATACCCTCATCGTCTCTAAATCCTGACATCTCCGTTAGAAGTGCATTAAGTGTCTGATCTTTTTCATCATTGCTGTTGGCTGCATTATGACTTCTCTTTTTCCCAATTGCATCAATCTCATCAATAAAAATAACAGCTTTTTTATGCTTTCTGGCCTCTGTAAAAATCTCTCTTACTCTTCCCGCGCCTACCCCTACATACAATTGCACAAAATCCGAACCACTTACTGAAAAAAACGCTACATTTGCTTCTTTTGCAATAGCCTTTGCCATAAGTGTTTTGCCTGTTCCTGGAGGTCCATAAAGAATAATCCCTTTTGGCATTCTTGCTCCCATTTTAACATATTTATCTGGCTCTTTAATAAAATCGATAACATCTTGCACTTGTTCTTTAGCTTCAATATTACCTGCTATATTTGAAAAACCTTGAGTCAGTGTATCTGCTTCTACCGGCTTGGCGCTAAGACTCATCATGCCTCCGCCTGCACCTTGCTTTTTAGCGCTTCTAAAGATAAAAACAAATAACCCTACAAACAGTAAAGTACTTGAAATATATTGCAACATATACATGCTACTGCCACTATTTTCAGTCACTTTAATGCCATTTAATAATAACTTTTCCTTAAGTCCTTCTATCCTTGGGTTATCTGTAACATACTTTGTCTCATCCTCTACACGTTTGAATTTTAGCTTAGACTCATTACTTATCTGTACTTCTTCAATCTGTTTTTCATCCATAAGCGTTAAAAAATTTGTATATTCAATATCAATCTGACTATTATTCTTATTCATGTAAAGTCCTATAACTACTGCCACCGCTAGCAGTGCTATTATACCGTATCTGACATATTTATTTTTAGTCATTTTGCAACCTCCATTTGACTACTCTCTATTTTATATAGGGGGTATCCCTCAACTGCATTATACGTTACATACGTACATGTATGCATTAGTGGGTATATGGTAAAAGCATTATTTTTGACATAAAAAAGTGGAGAAAGACGACGGGTCTTTCTCCATGAGAGAAGGTATTTTATTCTAGGGGTAGCAAATAATTTCATATTTGCTGTAACATCTGGGGGAAGTTACAACCTTATTATAGCAACTATTTCACTTTAAGTATGCCCTATTTTTCTTTATTTTTAAATTATATTTTGTTTAATATGTCGAATGATGTTTTTTATTTAGTAATAAACAAAGTAGATATCTCTCCTAATTACTCACCTTTTGTATATATCGCTTAATTCTTCTCTGTTTTTATTAAACTAAAAATTTTTTTCTACATTTTATATATTTTTAATCAAGTATTCTACATTTTTTTATAAATATTTTGTTTAATTATGGCGATTCATTTACCTATTAAATTTTTTGTACCCGAATACATGCCAACAGAACTTAATCCAATATAAATGCCTTTTAAAATACCTTGCTTAAGATCGCCTTCTCCCAAATAAATAGCTCCTAATATTATCCCTAGAGTAACGGCTGCTAATGGACAGAACCTTTTGGATAGTCCTATATTTTTCAGAACTTCTACCCCTCCAAGTATAATAGGTATAAGCATAATGCCATATGACTGTGTATCCATCCTCCGACCTTCCCTCTTTATTAATCTCCTATACATATATATTTGCGCTTTGTCTTACTTATGTGTACTTAACATGATAAGAAATAATAACTAGATAGATGAGACAGCAGTATTGTTAGCGTACTTCATTGTTAATAAGCCCTAATTTATGCATAACATCAATAAACTTTACTGTATCTATAGGTTTAGAAGCATAGGCGTTACATCCAAACTCAAACGCTGTTTGAACAATATCCGTATCTCCAAGAGCAGTAGTCATCATAATCTTAACACTCTTTTCTTGTGGTACATCATTTTGCATTTCGAGTTCTCTAATAACCTTTAATACCTGTATGCCATCTGCTTTTGGCATCATAATATCTAGACAAATCAAATCGTAGGGTGTGTTGTCTTCTATAGATAGCATATAGGCATCTATGGCCTCTAAGCCATCTACAACCAAATCACATTCTCCGTACTCTGAAAGCATTTTACTTAAAAACTTTCTACTTACCAAATCATCTTCTGCAATGAGTATTTTAAGCATACCTTAACAGCCCCTTTCATTTTATATTAAATTGAGTTTTTGTAATCCTCTACCTCATCTCTAAGCATCAATAGATGTTCATTGACTTGTTGTATATTTTCTCTTCTACAAGCAAGTTCAATTTTAAATACCCTACTTTTTAATTGTTCTAGTCCCATTCTTTCAAATAACTCTTTTAGTTCATGAGCAAGCTCTTCTATTTCTTCAAAATTCTTCTCACTTGCTATTTTATTTAAACTTGCTAAGTAATTTTGAGCATCGTATAACGTGGCTGATTTTCTGCTTTTTGTATCGTTTACTACTTCAGTAAAATTTATAACTTCTTCTGTTTGACTATAAAGCACTGCATCTATCATTAAAAATAATTTTTCTATAGTGACAGGTTTTGGAAGATATTCATCTATTCCTAAATTAAGTAGTTGTTCTCTATTCCCTTTTAGTGCTAATGCTGTCAGGGCAATAATAGGGGTATGCCTCTCTTCTCCTTCTTTTTCACGAATACGCTTAGTCGTCTCAATACCATCCATTTCAGGCATTTGAATATCCATTAAAATAACATCATATACATTCTTTTCGTGTAAGGCTAAGGCTTCAATGCCATTACTTGCAGTATCATATGTATACCCTCTTTTTTTAAGCATCTGCATCATAACAATGGCATTAATCTTATCATCTTCAACTACAAGGATATGTCCTATCGTCTTTTTAGAATAAGTAAGATGTGCGGTATTATCACTCTGCCTTTTAAAACAATCGACCTTTAACCTTATTTCAAAGAAGGCTGTACTCCCTTTGCCCTTTTCGCTTTCAATCCATATTTTTCCATCCATCATTTCAACAAGTTGTTTGCTAATCACAAGGCCTAATCCACTTCCTCCATATTGTCTTGTATAAGAACTATCTATTTGACTAAAACTATTAAAGAGTTTAGGCATATCTTTCTTTGAAATACCTATCCCTGTATCTGTTATTGCAAATTGAAGCACAATATCTTCTTCCTTTAAATATTTACACTTAACATTTACAACGACTTCTCCTACTTCTGTAAACTTAATCGCATTACTGATTAAATTATGAAGAATTTGTTTAAGTCTATTAAAATCTCCACTGAGCTGCCTTGGCACTTCTTTTGCAATTTTGGCATAGAGCTGCAAATTTTTTTCTTGTAAATGCTTTGTATGCGTTTTAACAACTTCATTAATTATTGTATGCAGATCAAACTGATGGCTTTGAATAATTACTTTCCTAGCTTCTAATTTTGAAAAGTCTAAAATATCATTAATAATATTTATAAGCGTATTCACACAAGATCTTGCCATAAGTAAATTATCCTTTTGTTCATCATCTAAATGAGTAAGTAAAGTTAAGTCGATCATGCCTACTATACCATTTAATGGCGTTCTAATCTCATGACTTATATTAGCCAAAAACTCACTTTTTGCCTTGTTGGCTGCTTCTGCTTGCTCTTTAGCCTTTTTTATCTCTAAATGTGTTTTCTTTTTGTCATCAATATCATTAACAAGAACGGCTATATATTGATTACCTGGACTATACATAGCAAGTGAGTACCATTTCTTAGTCGATTTTAAATAAATCTCCTCTAAATTGATATTGCATCCTTTCATGGCCTTTTCACAAAAACTTAAAGCCTTTTTTAGGTCCTCAGCATCTTCTGGAAAAACTTCAATTAACTGTTTACCCGTAATTTCATCTCTATTAAGTCCAAACATTTTTTCATAGGATTCATTAACTTCTATAAAGGTAAGATCCATTAAGGCTCCTTCTTTATTATACAGAGCCTTATGATAAGCAAAACCACTCTCCATATTCATAAAAAGTGAATAATACTTTTCATGACTCTCTCTAATCTTAGCTTCCGCTTGCTGTCTTTTAGTTATATCCTCTATAATCATAATAAGCTGTTTTTCCTTCTTATGCCTTATAAAGATAAAATTAACCTGTAAGCACAAGCTAACTTGATTTTCATTAATAAGAAAAATTCTTTCAACAAGTGTCTCTTTTATAGGTTGTCCTGTCATGATGACACGACTTATAGCTTTTCTTAAGTCACAAAATGTGCATAATGGTCCTGCTCCGCATCCGTTTTCAAAACTTTGAATACACCCTAATGCTTCTCCAAAAGGTTCATTGATTATATTATCTTTGTTAATCTGAAATATAGTTTCAAGTGCATTATTAGCTCTTTTAATCCTATTGTTTTCATCTATCACAAGCATACCAAGGGGCATAAATTCAAACATCGCCTGAAGATTATTTTTTTCAAATCTAATATCTTCTTCCATCTTTTTCATTCTTGTAATATCTCTAAATACAATAACGACTCCTGTTGCTAGTCCGTCTGCATCCTTTATAGCTGAAAAACTTGCTGATACATAGTGCTGTAAGCCCTTTTTATGTGTAAGTACTGAGGCCTTAGTAAGCCCCATGACCTCATCCTTTTGAATGACTTCTTTGATTCTATTTTCAACCAAGCTTTCTACATCTGAAGCTATCTTAAACACTTCATCAATAGGTCTTCCTAATGCTTGTGCAGCTTGCCATCCTGTAAGCTTCTCCGCCTCACTGTTCATGAAATCTATATTACCCTCTATAGTTACAGATATAACCCCATCACCAATACATGCAAGTGTTGCCGCTTGCCTTTCTGCCTTATGAACGTCTACATTATAAGTATGATCGATCATCTATAAGCCCTCCATCTATATTTTGATCGGCTGCGTATAAACCTGAATACTCCCCGTAGCAACATCCATTATAATTGTACGACTTATATTCCCCCCAACCTCTGTTAAACGGTAAGTAACACCCATTTTGGCCAGCATACTTTTAATAGCTTCTATATTTTTAGCACCTATCTCAAATAAATCATTTTTTCTAATTGAACGCGCGCCACCAAACAGCTGAATCTGCAAATCTGATTTTAAACATCCAAAATCCTTACATATTTTTTCAAAAAGAAGTGGCACCCCAGTTGTTGCATAATACCCTGGCTTTAGCTTAGCATACCTCTCATCTATACATTCTGGAAGTGCCACATGGATCATTCCTGCTACTTTCCTGGTTTTGCTATATACAGTAATTGCAACGCAGGATGCAAGTGCATAAGTTTGAATTGTATCTAAAAGATTATCCGAAACAGTATACTCCCCTATGCCAACTATATGATTCATAGGCTTTGCCTTAGCATCGCACATAGTATCTGAGGAATCTGACTCAGTGAAGCTTGTTTCTCTACTGCTCCTATCTCAAAAGCAACCTTAGGCATACCATACACAACGCATGAGGCTTCATCTTGTCCAATGCTTCTTGCACCTCTTCTTCTCATAGAGAGTAGCCCTTTTGCTCCGTCATACCCCATCCCCGTTAAAATGATCCCAATAGCATTACTGCCACATTCTTTAGCTACAGAGTCAAATAAAACATCTACCGAAGGACAATGTCCATTCACTTTTTCCGCTTGGAATACTTTTACTTTATAACGATTTCCTACTTTTTTTATACTCATATGCCTCTCTCCTGGTGCAATTAGAATTTTACCTGGTTCCACATAATCATTATCCCTCGCTTCTCTAACAGTAAATGATGTTTGACTATTAAGCCTTTCTGCAAACATAGCTGAAAACAAAGGTGGAATATGCTGTACAATGAGAATACCTGGCATTTGTGAAGGTAATTGTTTTAAAAGCCTAAATATAGCCTCTGTTCCTCCCGTAGAAGCGCCAAGAGCAATGACCCTTTGCATATCTAAATGATCTGTTGTACTTGAATTTTTGGCTGTCATATTTAGAGAATTTGAAACCTTGGCATGAGCCGCTATTTTTATTTTATTAATAAGCTCCTCGATAAAAGCTTCAACACCTTGTGGTGACTGAATATCAGGTTTCGCAATAAAATCTACTGCCCCCGCGTTCATTGCATCAAATACCGACTGACTAATAGAACTTACAACGATAACAGGAAGTGCGTGCTGTGGTAATAGCTGTCTTATAAAATGAGTACCATTCATCTTGGGCATTTCAACATCACATGTCATGACGTCTGGTTTAAACTTTAAGAGTTTCTCTCTTGCATCAAAAGGATCTATGGCTTTTCCAACCACTTCTATTTCTAAATCAGTTGAGATCCCTCGTGATAAAACCTCTCTAAATAATAAGCTATCATCTACAATTAATACTTTTATTTTCTTATCCATGGTCATACCTCCTGATATCTATGGCGCACACTAGTTGTTTATTGTTTCTGGTATACTGCAGGCTTTATAGACTTAAATCTTGTCTTTTCTAAATTGATCCATTCAGAATGTCCAATAAAAAGGTAGCCCCCAAACTCTAAACTGTCATAAAACTTTTCTATTAAGTCATCTTTAGTTTTCTTATCAAAATAAATCATAACATTTCTGCAAAATATAACATGCAGTTTCTTTTTAAAAGGAAATGTTTTTTCCATAAGATTAAGTCTGCGGTAAATGACTTCATTTTTTATGCGCTCTACAAGAACAGATCTTTCATTATCATACCTTTTAAAATACTTCGTTTGCCACTGGCTCGGCAAGGGTAAGATTCTTTCGTTACTATAAACGCCTTTTTTGGCTACCTCTAATACATGATTTGAAATATCTGTAGCCAATATTTTTGTATCCCATCCTATTTTTCCTTCTTTAAAAAACTCATCTACAATCATTGCGAGTGTATAGGGTTCTTCCCCTGTAGAGCTGGCTGCACACCATATACGAACATCTTTATCTTTAATGGACCTATATAAAAAAGGTAATACCTCATCTCTAAAAAAATGGAAATGGTCTGTCTCTCTCATAAAATAAGTATGGTTGGTTGTAATCTTATCTATAAGTGTCATAACAGCCCCACCACTTTTATCTGCTATAAGATAGTTATAATACTCTGTAAAGGTACTAAAACCCATTT
The DNA here is from genome assembly GCA_937921505.1 of uncultured Clostridia bacterium. Classification (GTDB taxonomy): domain Bacteria; phylum Bacillota; class Clostridia; order Lachnospirales; family Cellulosilyticaceae; genus FMMP01. The sequence goes on from CAKZUB010000012.1 coordinate 40,455, forward strand.
GTTCTAAAACATGATGCAATCTCCCTATAACAAGCATTTGTTTTTCTTTTTTTAACTGAATACCGTAGTTTCCTTCTATATATCCAGCTAATAACCTAAATTCCTTATCTGTAATAGCTATCATGCCTTAGATCCCCTCTTAATACTTTCCAAACTCACTATCACTTACTCTTATCTTATTTTGTTTTGTAGCTGCTGTCTCTTTATGAAAGTGAGACGTGGCATGCCTTTTATTTTTTTCGCTCATACTATTTAGCATTTTTAAAACCTCGGGATTAAGATCTTCAAGTCCTGTATAGGCTAAACTTCCGTTATTCTCTTTAAGCTTAAAGCTTCCTACTTGCTTTTTAAGCATTTCTGCTTGACTAGATAGTTCTTCACTTGCTGCTGCTGTTTCTTCTGAGGTGGCTGAGGTCGTCTGAACGACACCTGCAATCTGAATGATCCCTTGATTAACTTGTTCTACGCCTATAGCTTGCTCATCAGAAGCTGATGCTATATCACTTACTAAGTGAGCCGCTTTAGCTACTCCTCTTACAATATTATCAAGAGCCATAGCCGTTGCATTAGCAATCTTTGTACCACCTTCTACTTTCTTAATAGAACCTTCTATCATAGCTGTTGTTTCTTTAGCTGCATTTGCAGAACGTGCGGCAAGATTTCTCACTTCTTCTGCAACAACTGCAAAGCCTTTTCCATGCTGACCTGCTCTTGCTGCTTCAACAGCTGCATTAAGGGCTAAAATATTGGTTTGGAAGGCAATCTCATCAATAACCTTAATAATCTTAGATATATTATTTGAAGAATCATTAATCTCAGCCATAGCTTTTAACATTTCCTGCATTTGCTGATTACCCTCTGCTGCATCAACTTTTGCCGTCTCCGCTATCTCCTTAGCTTCATTAGCATTTCTAGCATTTTGTTTGGTCTGAGAGGCAATTTCTTCAATAGATGCTGTAAGTTCTTCAATAGAACTTGCTTGTTCTGTCGCACCTTGTGAAAGAGACATACTTGAATCCGAAACCTGTCTTGAGCCAGAAGCTACTTGTTCAGCTGCCCCATTCACCTCGCTTAATACTTTATTGAGTGAACTGATAATTAAATTAAGAGCATCTTTGATTTGTGTAAAATCGCCTTTATAATCACTATTAATACTTAATTCTAAATTGGAATGAGCCATCTCATTAAGAACTGTTGAAATTTCATTAACATACGATGCAAGTGAATCTATAGTATCATTTAAAGCATTCTTAATTTCTGCATGATCACCTTTATAATCTCCAGTAACTTTAGTTTTTAAATTACCATCTGCCATTTGTTTTAAAACAAGTGTCGCTTCTTGCACAGGTTGTATGACTGTGTCTAATGTCTTATTAAACCCTTCAACAATATCTTTAAAACCTCCGTTTAACTTATCTGTATGACTACGTATATCAAGTTTACCCTCTACAGCAGCTTTTGTTAATATATCCACTTCACCTAAAAGATTTTTTAAGCTTTCTACCATTGATTCCATACTTTGAGATAAAATATCTTTATCAGATTTAGGTGTAACGTGGACAGCAAAATTACCCTCAGCAATTTTTTGTGCTATAGCCGCCTGATCTTTAATATTCCCAATCATTTTGCTAAAAGACATCATTAGATTTCCTATTTCATCATCTGTAGTTGCCTTAACTGTTACATCCACATCTCCGAGCGCTATTTTTTCAGCTACTTCACTAAGCATTTTAAGAGGTTTGCTTATAATAGAGCTTATAAAAATTCCTAATCCGACTGCGATAAGTACACCTAAAACAACTACCATAACCATCGCAAATTCCGCTGCACTTGCCTGCTTTGTGTTGGCGTCTGCTTTATGCGCTGCATCTTCTAATTTGACTTCTTGAAATTTCACAATAGCATCTCCAAGTTCCGCAGCAGCAATACCACTTGAGCCTGTTGCACTCATAATAACAATGATTTCGTCTTTTTTTCCTTGCTTAGCGAGTTCTTGTACTTTAATAAGTTCACTATTTAAAATGTTATTTTTATTAATTAAATTTTCAAATACAATTCTTCTTTCATCAGAAACAGTCTTCTCAAGTAGCTCTAAATTATGACTAATAACTCTTTGTCGTTCAACTATTTGGTTAAAAGACTCATTTATTGATCCCTGATCATTTGCTAACAATACATTACGAAAATCTACTCTTATCTTTTGAAACTCAGTTGCAATTGTAGCTGCTTGATAGATAGGCACAGTCATTTTCTCATATAACTCAGTATTTGAATCATTTAGAGATTTAATATCAATAATCCCTATACTTCCTACTATTGCTGCTATTATAGCAACACTGATAAATCCAGATAACAACTTAGCACTTATTTTAAGATTATAAAACCACTTCATACGGATACCCCCTGATTATTTATAATTTTTATAGCCTGTGCATACCACAAGCTTAACCTATAGTTTCCAAACTTTCTAATTCATCTTTTGAAAGAAGCTTCTCGCATTCTAACAAAAGCTTAACATCATTTCCCACTTTTCCAATACTTTTAATATATCTATTAGAAACTCCTGTATGTGTTGTAGGCGGCAAAACAATATCCTCATCCGAAATACTCAGCACCTCGGCTACACTGTCTACAATAAGCCCTACACAGTTATCCAAAATATCAATAACAATAATACATGTTCTTTCATTATACTCTCTAAATTCTTTTTTGAATCTTAACCTTATATCCATAACCGGAATAATTTTTCCTCTTAAATTAATAATTCCTTTTAAATAAGCTGGAAGCTCTGGGACTTCTGTTATCGGCAGTATGCCAATAATTTCTCTCACAAATTCAATCCCTATCCCATAGGATTCATTTCCCAGTACAAAGGTTAAAAACTTCCCTTTTTGCGTATCTTCTTCTAATTCTTCCACTTGTACTACTTCATTTCTAGTCATACTCTAACCCCTTTCTGAATAAATTAACTTACTTTTTACATTGCATGTAATTTTGAAAGACCTCCAACATCTAAAATTAAGCTAATACTGCCATCTCCTAAAAGTGTGCATCCAGCTAGTCCTTTAATCTCTTTAGTATTTTTAATATAATTTGGCAGTGCTTTAACAACTACCTGCTGTTGCCCTAAAAGTTCATCAGCAAATAGGCAAAATGCTTTTTCATCTTGCTCTACCATAATAAGAATACCTTCTTCAAATCTTTGGACATCGGTATAGACATTATAATGTTCATGCAGCCTTAAAATAGGATAGCACCTTCCCCTTACCATAATCATTTCACGGCCATCTGGATCTTTAAAACATTCACCTTCCTTGGGCCTAAATGACTCTTTAATTGCGATAATAGGAATCGTATATCTTGAATGACCAACCTTTATATTCATACCATCAATAATGGCCAGCGTAAGCGGAATCTTGAGTGTAATCGTTGTGCCCTTACCAGCTATACATTCTACATTAACTGTCCCTCCTACAATAGAAAGATTCTTAGCTACGACATCCATACCAACACCTCGACCTGAAAACTCGGTAACGTTTTCCTTAGTTGAGAATCCTGGTAATAAAATTAATGCATATACTTCTTTATCAGTCATTTCATTTTCATTTTTTTCGAGTAATCCATTTTCTCTTGCCTTTTTAAGAATTTCTTCCCGACTTAAGCCTTTCCCATCATCTTTTATGATAACTAATACATCACTTCCTGCGTTTTTCGCCTCTAGGGTAACTGTTCCTATCTTTTCCTTGCCCTTTTTGACTCTTATTTCACCATCTTCAATACCATGATCAATAGCATTTCTAATAAGATGCATAAGTGGGTCTGAAATATGTTCAATAATGTTTTTATCTACTTCTGTTTCTTCCCCAACTACCTCAAGCTGAACTTCTTTCCCTAACTTTTTACACATGTCCCTCATAATGCGATGCATTTTTAAGAAAGTCGTAGAAAGAGGTACCATACGTATAGACATAACCATATCTTGTAGCTCACTTGTAATCTTATGAAGCTGTCTTGCAGCCTTTTGAAAATTTTCAAGCTCCAGTCGTTCTATTTCAGGATTCTGTGTTACCATCGCCTCTGCTATAACCATTTCTCCTACTAAATCCATCAGTTTATCTAGTTTTTCAACATGCACACTAATCATACTTTGATTACTTGTACTCGTTGTTTCTTTAAGTACATTTTTACTCTTTAATTGCGCACTATCCTTAGGCGTCTTAATTTCACCCTGTTCACTGCTAGCTGGCTTAAGACCACGGAATCTTTCGAACTCATCATCATTTTCAAGTTGTAATAGCGTTAATTCCTTTAAAAAGATGGTTTTCATAAAGAATTCATGCATTTCTTGATAAGATCTATCTGTTTTTAATAATATTTGAAATCCGTTTTCACGGATCCATACAATACTTTCATCATTCTCTGCAATATCTTCTGGTATGTAAAAAAGTTCTTGTGTCAATTCAACTAAGCTATGAATAATAGTATAAGCTCTAATATTTTCCATTTCACAGCCTTCTTTGAAAAAAACAGTGGCTTTATAAATATTTTTAAGTAATTGAGATGACTTCTTTTCTACTGCTATATAGTACTGCTGATTTTTAGCAGACTCTGATCTTTTTAGTTCCGTTTCACAACCATTTTCTGCCTTAAGTAAAGAAAGAAAATCCTTAATCTTCTCGCTAAGTAATGTCGCCTTCCCATTTGCTTCATCACCATTTTTAATCTTTATAATTTCTGTTTTTATAAAATCTACACCCTCTAATACTAAATCTGAAAGTGTCTCATAATCTACTGTATTAGGTTTTTGTTCTCTTAGGAAATAAAACAAATCTTCTATAACATGTGCAATGTCACCGATATCATTAAAAAGCATCATTGCCGAAGATCCTTTTATCGTATGCATAAACCTAAATATCTCATTAATAGCCTCCTGTGAGTAGCCACATGCCTTCTCACTTGCTATAATGGCTTGCTCTAGTTGTTCAAGTAGTTGTGATGTCTCAAAAACATACATCTCTAACATAGGTTCATTATGATATTGATCTGACATTTCTGAACTCCTTTCTATCTATTATTCTTCTTGAGTCTATGTAATCTTCTATATTTCTGATATTTTTTTAATACTTTGTACAATATCCTCTTCTTTAAAAGGTTTTACTATGAAGGATGCTGCTCCATTTATAATTGCCTCTTTAACAAGACATTCTTGTCCCATGGCTGAAACCATTACAACTTTAGCTTTATTATCATGCTGTTTAATGATACGCAAGGCTTCTATCCCTGACATCTCTGGCATCGTAATATCCATAGTGACTACATCTGGTTGATATTGTATATATTTTTCAACTGCTTCTTTACCATTTTGGGCTTCCCCTACAATTTCAAACCCATTTCTTTCTAGCATCGTTTTTATAGATAGGCGCATAAATGCTGCATCATCAACGATAAGTACTGTTGGCATTCTGACTCACTCCTTTAATATTTATTATCTAAAACTGCTTAAACTAAAATATTCTAAAACAATCTATATTTTAAATTTACACTTAAGTCACACATGTATATATTATACTACAGTATACTATATTGTGCTCTATTTTTACATTATTTCGTATCAATAGTGTTATTTTTAGTATGAATGGTAAATACACAATAAAATTATTTAAAATAACCAAAGTAAGGGAAGCAACCTTTTGTTAGGTTGCTTCCCTTACTTTGGTTATTTCAGATCTATATCTTTAACCTGCCTTATTGTTTTCTTTATACGTTATATCTATCTCTATATTTTCTTCATTATCAAATATTAATGGAATACACATAACTACTGACTTACTTGGGCTAATTTGCATGTTCTCACCTGTTAAAACAGTGGGTGGTGTTATATCTATTGATACTTTGTTTTCATAAAATATATTAGCTGTATTACCTAAAATCATATTACAAAGCTCGGCTATGGCACTTTTTGCTATCTCATCTAGCTCTGGAACCGGCATCCCTCCCATCATATGAGATGCAATCTTACAGGCTAATGTTTTTTTAAGTGCTATCACAACACTCCCCTGGATCTCCCCCGTGAGCCCTATCAAAACTACCACATTATCACCTTTATAAGGAATATCCTTTACATAAATTTGCCCCAAAGTTGGATGAAGCCCTGCTATTTCTCTAATAACATTTTGACTTGCTTGTACAAATGGATTGATATATTCAGCTTTCATCTTTTCATCTCCCAATACTCTAGTAAATCCTCACTTGAGTTAATTATAAAAACTATTGTATATTTTTGTCAAGTTTTAATTAATATTCTAATTTATTTAAATGAAATATGAATTTAATCTTTTTAAAATGACTAAAAAATGTCAGTTTATGAAGATTATGCACGAATTAGATTAATAAGTAATAATTTATTTGGGAGTATTTCTATATGTGTAAAGCATATTTATTAAAATTCTTATATTTTTTTAGAGGAGAGTCTATTATGAGAGTAATATTTACAGAAAAAAAGTTTGGGTTTTATTAAAGACACAAACTAATAAGCTTATTGAAACTTGTGAAATTGCTGAAGTTGATTGGGAAGTTCTATTTGTCCCTGAAGAAAACAAAGGTGACTTTGGATGTTCTGCCCATTTTAGAGCATTACAAATTCCTAATGAAAAAAAGAGTGTTATTTTCATTTCTTTAAAAGAAAGTATCCATTCTCTCCTTTGGCTTTTTGTCAAAGAAACAGCTCATTTATTTAATGGATGTAGAGGTAAAAACACTGCCCTTATCGGCTGCATCCTTGCGACAATCTATATTGGGCATGATTATGGTGATGAATGGTTTAATGACAAAACACAAAAGCTAGCAGTATAACTATCAGCCTTTGTGTTTTGTTTGTTAATAAACAATTATTCTGCACTTTTAATTTCTACTTGGGGATAATAGTGCCTTAAAATTTCTCTGTAGGTATAACCTCTTGTTGCCATACCTTTGACACCATCTTGACTCATGCCAACGCCATGTCCAAAGCCTCCTCCATATAATGTAATATTATTAATATTATTCTCACTACTATAAGCAATATCCATTGTAAAAAAGGCACTAGGGAGAAGAGACATACCTTTTACTTCTGTAGTATCTGCTCTTGTGATATTAAGAATTTGCTGATCTGTACTGGAAAATAAACTGCGAATGAGATATTCTGTGGATACTTTAACGATTTGTTTATCTCCTATAATGATGAGTTCCATGATGTTTCCACCTTGCCCTCTTTTAGCCACTTCTAAATCTTTGATGCTTCCTACAGAGTCTATCTCTTTTGTTTGCCACGTCTTATCTTCAGCGAGCACTTTGACAAGATTTGGATAATTTTTACTTAGTTTTCTAATAGCAGGATTAATAAGTGATTGAAGTTCTTTACCAGTTAACTTAGTTTGCCACCTAAACCATGGAGATTCTTTATCAAAAGCATCTACCTCGGATGGCTTTAGTTTTAAAAATTTATAGGCTTCTTTTTCATCTGCCATATTATTTACTAATTTATCCCCTACATACTGTTGTCTTGAAACTAAATAAATAGGTGTATTCGTTGGAAATGTTGTACCACTTGCCCATACTTCTCCAAAATTAGCCGTATAGCCACAAGATGTTGCAAAGAATTTACTGCTTATGCTATGTCCATTTGATAAGAGAACTTCTCCTTTTGTTTGCGCTGCTGCTTGATAAGAGACCTCATTAGCAGGTACATTATTATAAACTTGCGAATTAGTCGTATCATCTACGTGGGCCCCATAACGTATGTAACGACTCGTTTTTTTACTCGCTAATACATATGTTCTCGCTGCTATAGCTTGAACTTTAGTCGCTTCAAGTCCATAACTTGTTGGCATTTCACTAGGTATAACGCCTGCTACATAATCTTCAAGGCTTAGTTCATTAACAATATTAAAAGTCGCACCTTCTTTTGTAATTTCTATAATTCCCTTATACTTTGGATTTATGTCTTGCTTGGTTAATGAAAGAATTTTCATAGCACTATCTGTTTTAGGAATAAATGTAATGACCGAGGCATCTTTGGACCATTCAAAGGCTGATGCATCCCACGCTTGTTCTTTATTAAGAATAGTTGTTTTACCATTATAAAGCATATCGTATTCTTCTTCACTTACTATCACTACATTCTCATGTCTATAGTCTTCTCTTTTTGGTGCTGATAAAATAACACGTATATTCTCATCACTCGCATCATTTACCACCTGTATCGTATTTATTTTATCCTCTTCAAAAATGTATGTTACTTCTATGCCACAAGGCAGCTGCTCTAGTGTAGTTAGGTTACCGCCTTGTCTTTTATCATACACTTTAACATGATCATAAGTAAGTCTGCCTGCTTTTTTAAGTTCAACATATTCTTGAGTCACTTTAATAAGTGTATCTGTATTCTTATTTTGTTGTACCTCATAACTGATAATTTGATTGCCTTTTATAGTAATGTCGCATATTGTACCTTCTTCATTTGGGCTTAGTATCTCATTATTATAAGATACTTTTATATTATTCACCTGCAATTCTACAGTATCTTGTTCTACTTTTAAGATATAACACTGCTTGATTGTACTTTCCTCACTTATAATATCAGTGATACATAATATTTCTTTATTTTTAACAATAGCCCTTACAGTATTATTTTTAAGTGGATCTAGTATAAGTCCTTCAAATCCATATTCTCCTACATCTGTAGCTACTTTCCAAGCGCCTAATGTTTGGTTGTTCGCTGGTGTTGCGATGATAACTATATCCATATACTCAAACGCAGCGCCTCCTCCAGTATGCTTAAGTGCATTTGCATAAACTTCTATGAATTTGTTTAAGCTAATGTTTTTATTTAAACTTTCAGTACTTGCATCAATATTAACACCATACCCTTCTCCAAGTATTGTATCAAGAAGTTCTGCAATTTCTATGTACGTAATAGACTTTAAAGCATTTTCTTTCCTTAAATAGGTAAATCCTAATTCACTCTCTAATGCATCATAATACTTGTTATACCATATTTCATCTTGGATGATATGATTATATAATATTTTATTTTCGATCAATGTATAGGCTAATATTTTAGCTATATTTGCTTGCATGCATAGGCTGTTATACGTTGGCTTTTCTTCATCTATACTTTGAGGAGCTTGTTTAACTGCTGCCGTAGTTAAAGCCTGTGGGACAATGTCTTTACCTGTGAGGATATACCATAGGCCAACCAGCAATAATAGAATCCATAATGTTGCATAAGATTTTTTCTTTTTATAAGGTGCATGTCTTTTTCTATGTCTCCTCGTAGTTATCATCTTTATCATTCCTCTCAAAAAAGGTATCACTTTATATATTTATGCTGACTTGTCTAAGTGAAGAACAGCCTTATCATAAAAAACATGCGTAATTTAAGTGGAATGGGTACATACTAACATCAAAAATACTTGTTAAAGGAGCAGTCTATGAACTTCCCAACATCTTTTGAGCCTCAGCATCAAGATCATCATCCTGGTTTTGAATATGAAATGAATCCTTTGCCTATTTATGATGATGAAAACACTATTAAACAGGGAAACCTGCTTGAAAATAAGGTAGCTATAATAACTGGTGGTGATAGCGGCATTGGTCGTGCTGTAGCCGTTGCATTTGCTAAACAAGGAGCTGACATTGCTGCTATTTATTATAATGAAACAGAAGATGCCGCTCAAACTCAAAAAGCCGTAGAAGGTTATGGGCGTCAGTGCCTACTTATCCCTGGGGATATAACTGACCCAAACTTCTGTACCCAACTTGTAAGTCAAGTCATCTCAAAGTATGGAAAAATTGATATTCTTGTTAATAATGCAGCTGTACAGTATGAAGCTAATTCATTACTTGAAATCTCTGATCAACAATTTGATAAGACTTTTAAAACGAATGTTTATGGTGCTTTTTATCTTGCAAAAGCAGTTCTGCCTCACCTAAAATCAGGAGCAAGTATTATCAACACCACTTCTGTCGTTGCTTTTCATGGTAATGAAAAACTAGTTGATTATTCAATGACCAAAGGTGCTCTCACTGCCTTTACACGCTCTTTATCTATGATGCTTGCCAAATCAGGATCAGGTATACGTGTTAATGCGGTTGCCCCAGGTCCTATTTGGACACCATTCATCCCATCTAGTGCCCCTGCACAACAAGTTGCTACATTTGGTAATAATACACCTCTAGGTAGAGCAGGCCAGCCTGTAGAATGTAGTGGTGCCTACGTATTTTTAGCTTCTGAAGCTGCTTCCTATATTACAGGACAAACCATTCATATCAACGGCGGAGAGATTGTTAATTCCTAATAGATAAATAATTTTACTGCTATAGACCACAGTTATGTTAAGACACGTAAGCCAAAAGAGACTGCTGAATTTTTTTCAGCAGTCTCTATAAATTTGAGGGTATTTAACGATTTATTTTACCATAAACATACTTTTCTAAAGTTTTTCTTACAGCTCCTGTACTTGAGATAAGCTCCGCAAAATAAGCTTCAACTTTTTCACCAAGTCCTACTTCATATAAATTAACTCCAAATATTTGCTCATCAGATAAAATAGGTTTAAGGTTATCACTAAATGACCCTGAATCACCTACTCGAATATCTTGCAAATGTTTAGTCACTGTATCTAGCATAGGATCTGGACTTATGTCAAAAGCTTGTCCTTGATCATCAATACCTAAAAGGTACCTACACCAGCCAGCTAAAACAAGTGGGATATATTCTAAGTCAGATGCATTAAGCTCTTCTCTCTTTTGATAAGCTTTGATTGTTTCACCAAAACGTATCGCCAGCTTTTGAGAAGTATCTGTTGCAATTCTTTGAGGTGTATCTGGAACAAAAGGATTTGGGAGTCTGACTTCCAAAACTTCTTTAACAAATGCAGCTGGATCTATAATGCCTGGATCAACAACAACGGGAAGTCCTTCCTTATAGGCAAGCTTTTCTACAAATGTTTTTAATAAGTCATCTCTCATTTCCTCATAAATAGCTGTATAAGAAAGCAGACATCCATAAATAGCAAGCGCTGTATGCAAAGGATTTAAGCAGGTACAAACCTTCATTTTTTCTACTTGATCTACTGTCTTTCTATCCGTAAAAATAACTCCAGCCTGATCAAGTGGGGGACGACCATTTGGAAATAAATCTTCAATCACCAAATATTGTGGTTCTTCTGCATTAATAAAAGGGGCAGTGTAGGTATTTTTGCTTGTACATATTATCTCAGTACTTTTAAAACCTTCTTTTTCAAGCTGCCTTTTTATATTAACATCAGGACGAGGTGTTATTTTGTCAATCATACTCCAAGGGAATGAAACTTGAGCTGGATTATTGATATAGTCTATAAAAGCATCCTCTACAATGCCATTTTTTACCCACATTTTTGCAAATGTACTTACTGCTTCATAAAGTCTAGTTCCATTGTGTGAGCAGTTATCCATGCTTACAAGAGCAATAGGTAATTTGCCGTTCATATATCTAGCGTAACATAATGCCGTCAGTTTACCAATATAACTCTTTGGTGATTTCACACCTCTTTCAAAGTCCTCTTCAACATCTTTCAAATACTCACTTTTTGCATTTACAAGACTATAACCTTTTTCAGTAATCGTAAAGCTTACCATCTGAAGGGAAGGCTTTTTAAAAATTTCGTTAAGCTCATGCCAATCATTGGTATTGTCAGTGTCGACTATAAGTGAGTGTACAATACTTCCAATAATCTTTTTTTCTACTTTTCCATCTGGCTTTAGTACAACAAGTAAACTAAGATCATCATATGGCTTATATGCTTTAGTAATAATCTCAGTATCAAAACCTTCACATACGATAATACCTTTATCACTTTTTTCTTCATTTAACAGTTGCTCTTGGACTGCTCCTAAAAAACCTCTAAAGATATTGCCAGCTCCAAAGTGTATCCATGTAGGCTCCTCTAAGGTATTACGTCTTACTTCCGAGCGATCATACATTGGAAGCTCAAACCCATTTTCTTCCCATATACTTCTATTTTTTAAGCTTAAATTATTTAATTCCAAGTCTTTCACCTCACCATTATATAAAGTTGTGTTACATTCTACTATAAAAATCCTTAATTAAGAAATTATCGTTATCTTGTTCTTTAAAAAAGTCAGGATATTTTTTTATAAGTTCTGTCTCTTCTTTTGAAATCTTAGATAGATGTTTTTGAGACACTTCTATAGCTTTTTCAAAATTTTTATCACATATACTTTCTATCATTTCTTGATGCTGTGCTACTACATGAGAGAGTATTGTATCATCCCATAAGGACATAAGGCGTACTCTCCTATAATGTCCTGACATACTTTGAACGATTTCCCAACACATATTTTTATCAATACTTTGAAAAAATACACTATGAAAGTTATCGTCACAATCTAAAAAGAAAATATAATCATTATTATTAAGGGCTTGCTTTTGCATCTCAATATTATTTTTTAGGAGTGCAATATCACTTTCTTTATAAGTCTTAATAAATAATCTTATAGCATTTTCTTCAAGGCTCTTACGTAAAAATCTTTCTTCATCTACTCGCTTCAAGTCTATTTTAGAAACACTAGTTCCCTTTTGTGGGATAATGTCAACCAAACCTTCTTTTCCTAACTTAATAAGTGCATCTCTGACTGGGGATCTGCTTACATTTAATTTTTCAGAAATATCCTTTATACTTAGTACTTCTCCAGGCTTAAAGTTTACAGAAATAATATTTTTGCGCAAACTATAATATACGCTATCTCCTATATTATAGGATGAATGTTTAGATAAACTCATATTCTCAGTATACATACGACGCCCCCTTTCTAAACTACTAACTATTCTAATCTATCATTTATTTTATCATTTCAGTGAACTAAGACATTTTTTGTATGGCTTCCCAAATACCATTTAAATAAGTCGCACCTAGTGCTCTATCATAAAGCCCATATCCTGGCATAGATACTTCATCCCAAATAGCTCTACCGTGGTCAGGGCGCGCAGGTCCTTTAAAATCAATATCATGCAATGCTTTCATAATTTCAAACATATCAAGTGATCCATCACTTGATAAATGTGCAGCTTCATCAAATTTCCCTTTACCTAAATGTCTTAAGTTTCTCACATGTGCAAAATGTACTTTTCCTTGTAAACTTCTAATAATATCAGGTATGTCATTGTGAGGATTTGAACCTAGAGATCCTGTACATAAAGTTATACCATTACAAGGACTATTAACCATCTGGGTGAGTCTTAGAAGATTTTCTTTATTAAGAACAATTCTTGGCAGTCCAAATACAGACCAAGCTGGATCATCTGGATGTATTGCCATTTTAATATTATACTTTTCACAAGTTGGTATAATTGCTTCAAGAAAATATTTAAGATTCTCAAATAATTTTTCTTCATCTATCTCTCTATACATATCAAACAATTCTTTAATTTTTTCCATTCTTTCTGGTTCCCATCCTGGCAAAAGATAACCATTTGACTTGGCATCCATTTGTTCAAATATTTTAGTTGGATCTATTTGATCAATGATTTCTTGATCATAAGATAACACTGTTGAACCATCTTCTCTAAGTTTTGCAAGATCAGAGCGTGTCCAATCAAATACAGGCATAAAGTTATAGCATACAAGATCTATGTTTTCCGTGCCAAGTACTTCAAGTGTTTTAATATAGTTTTCTATATATTTATCTCTTTCTGGAAGACCCACTTTAATAGCATCATGAATATTAACACTTTCTATCCCTGATAGTTCAAGGCCATATTCTTTAATTTGATCTTTAAGATCTTTTACTCTTTCTCTTGTCCATGCTTCTCCTGCAGGTATATCATAAAGGGTTGTAATAACACCTTTAACCCCTGGAATTTGTCTGATTTGTTTTAATGTAACGCTGTCAACTTCCTTGCCAAACCACCTTAGAGTCATTTTCATATTTATCTCTCCTATTTTTAATATAATGCGATACATAATATTATTAAGTTCACAATCTAACAAGTTATATAGAATTTTGATTTTTGAGCATTTTTATTCATTAAAAATATAGTAACATACTAATATATTAGTATCAATAGTATTTTAATGTTTGTTGTTTTTTTCATACTTTTAATTTCAAACTATTATTATATTTCCCTTGTTTTACATTTTTTATCATTGCACTTAAAACTCTTAGTAATTAAATTTATTTAAATCAATTTTTTGCAGCTATTTTAATATAAAAAAAAGATGCTTCTATCAGTCATTTGACTTTAGGCATCCTTTACGATAAGACTATAAATGGCACTTCTTGGATTGAATAAAATAAAAGTAATCATTATGAAAGTTGATATTGATGATTGTGAGTCTTATTTTTCGTTTAATATAACATATACCTCATGAACTACATTATCGTTAAAAAGTGGAAGGACATTGCTATTCCATAATACATTGTCTACTGTGATTTTTGCTATTTGGGAATATTCTCCCCCTTGATTTTCAACAATAATTTTATATTTTGATCCTCGAAACTCCTTATATACTTGCACCTTATCCCATTCTGATGGCAAACATGGCTGAACTACCAATCCATCATAGCTTCTCTTGACTCCTAAAATACCTTCATATAAAGAAATCATAGCCCCCGCTGATGTACCTGTCGTCCATGATTGATAAGACTTCCCATAATACTTCGGATGAATTGCATAACAATTTGTAAATACATACGGCTCTGCCCCAGAAATATATGATGGATTTAAGCTACTGTCTGGCATTATTTTCAGCAAAGTATTAATCGCTTCATCTGCACGACCCAACAAACAGTCCATATATATCTTGAATCCAGTAGCATGGCAATATACTCCTCCATTTTCAAACAGACCTGGTAACATTCCTGACATACGACCCGATAATTGTCAAGATACTTGTCGTATAAAATTTTTCGTTTACCTACTAATGTTCCTGAAAAACTATCAATCCTAACTTCAAGATTTTGTCCAGCAGCTTCCTCCGGTACAGCAAGATTTGCTTCAAATACACTTATTTCACTTCCAAAATCAACAGCTTCATATTTCACCCAATCGCCATTATGGCAACCACCTATTTCTTTACCATAGTTACTAATCTCATACATAAAGTCCTAGGACTCTGCTTCAATAAGAACTGCTGATTTAATATTGTCACACTTCTAGTGTAAATGAGCCAAAACCTGGGTTTCCATCACCTCGATACGTAAAATAAAGCGGAAAAATTCCATCTGGCAGATGGATCTGTGCCGTATGCTTTTTCCATAAATGTGAATAGCCGATAGGAATTGTGCCCAACACCTGTCCATTCCACGCATTCTTTACTTCGAAATACCCACCCGTTGAAAAGCCTCTTGTTATGACAGAGACTGCTCGAACCCCTTTGAAATCGAAATATTTAAATCCCGCCGTTGCTCCGTCCCACATATTTGCAATATAGCCCAGTTTTTTATCACCATCTGCACCATCTTGCATAATCTTTGGAAACTTGCTATCCATACATCCTGGATACGCTGTACTTGTCGCTTCCTCATTACAATAAAGATGACATGCCAGATACGCTGGATACTCCCCCTTACCCTCTAGAGGCTGCACGCCCGCGCAGGAGGTTATTTCCACCTGTGGGATAGAACCATCCTCCTCGAAATGCACTTTTTCAAAACAACCCTGTCTGCTATAACTAGTACCATTTGTATGGCGGTGATAGAAAACATACCATTCTCCAGCGATTTCTACAATACTACCGTGGTTATTTCCTCCATAGAACATCGGTTTTTCAGCTGGCTTATAGGTATTGATATGTATATCATTATTGCTGATAATCACTCCCCTATAAGTAAATCCCCCCACTAGACTCTGACTGGTTGCATAGCACAATTCAAAACTTGCAACGGAAGAGTACACAAAGTAATAAAGGTCGCCTTTTTTTCGAATGGAAGATGCTTCAAAAAACTCATGCCCTTCATATCCACTCCCTTTGCTATACGGTGCACTTGGTGCAATAAAAACCGGTTCCTCGAGAATTGTCAGCATATCACGGTCCAGTACCGTAACCATAGGTCCACTTCTATGAAAATCATCCCTTGAACAGAATCCGGTATAAAGATAGGTCTTACCGTCCTCCGTTAATACACCTGGATCAAACTGCGCCTCATCTCCTGGTCTTTCTCCTAGTCTATCGCCCTTCTTATCGTGTACATATCCATAAAACTGATATTCTCCGGCAGGAGTGTCACAAACAGCCACCGATACAATTGGTAAGGCGTTAAAAACGTAATATAGATAATATCTCCCATCTGGTCCAACTGTTACGTCCGGCGCATAGAGACACATCTCTCCGTCTAGATTTAAAGGATCATTCGTTTTTTTATAGATAACCCCTTCGTATCTCCAATCTGAAAGATCATCTTCCGGTGCTGACCAGCACACATAGTCATTCATACAAAACACATGTCCATTAAAGCAATCGTGCGAACCATATATATATACTCTTCCATTAAATACATAAGGTTCTCCATCAGGAATATATTCCCATGATGGAAGATACGGATTCACTACTTGTTTTCTCATAATATTTTCCATTTACCTTTCCTCCCAGCTTTTTTATAAGTCATTTTTCTGAAACTCTCACCACTATTTACCTAAAAATTTCTTTCTAATTTGCTGTGATTGATTGCCCTACGCCTCTATATAAACTAAGCTCATCGCCTAAACTAGCTCAACTTTAAGCACAGCGATCAGCTTTTTGCTATGTGTTTTCTCATCCTAGCATCTTTCTACCTTCTATAACTGCAGTAAAGATTTCATATAAAATCTGAGCGTCCATACTCGGTCCAATACATAAGGGGCATTGAAACATGAAATTACCTAATCTATTGTTTATTTGCTTAACTGCTTAATGATATCTCCTGTTAAGCCTGTTAATGCTTTTAGCTGCTCTACTGGTAACCCCATTAACAACGCATTTTTAGCAATGTCTATTGTCTTATTTAATTCACCTTCTTTTATTCCTTCTTCAATCCCCTCACGTTTAGCCTTTCCTAAGGCACTTATCTCATCTTTAAGAATTTTGACATGCATATTATAAATCACTCTTTGCTCGTCATCTCCGCTTAATCTTACAAGTTCATCTTTTGCCTCTCTAATTTCCTTAAAAGCCATTTCAAGATTTCTTACCCTTTCACTTTCTGGGTTCTTTAGAAGCTCTGTCCATACTACTAGCATATCCCTTTCATCATAGTCACTATACCTAGCCTTTCTTCTTTATTTATATACTCCATTCACCAGTAGTTATATCAATGACCATTTTAATCTTTCTTACACATTTAAAAACCTTTGATATTTTACTTTCAATAAAAATCCATATATCTCAGACATTTTTAAGTGCTAAAGATATATGGATTTTTTTACACCAAATTTATAATTATTTTATTTGTTTGCACTCCATGTACCAGTAATTGTATCAATTTGCCATTGATCATGGCCATTTAAAACAGGCACAGTTCCATTCCATGTGATTGGAAACGCTGCATTTAATCTACTCCCAATATCTGTGTACTGTGAATACGTATCACCAAAGTAAACATAAGTCGTTCCTTGGGTTCCAGTCACCGGAATAATAAAATCATGCTGTGTGTTGAATGAGTCTAATTTATCCCACATTATCGGTTGATGCGGGTTTGTCTCAACAAACTGGTAGGCACCCCATGGTCCTGCCAGACTTGTAGAAGTTCTATAACTTGTTGGAGTAGAATACCAATAATAAAGACCAGAGGCAAACCAA
>CAKZUB010000013.1 GCA_937921505.1 uncultured Clostridia bacterium
TAGGCACCTCCAAGTTATTTATACTACTATTATACCATAGTACGAAATAGTACGAAAGTATAAAATGTAAAATTTGACAAAAAAATAAGCCTATATCAAGGCTTCCAGCGATTTTTCCTTTATGTAACTGTCAAACTCCCGTATTTAGATAAACTCTAAAACTGAATATATTAAGTCGTATAAAGAAAACCTACTGATTTTATGCTAAGTAATCAGTAGGCTTTAATAAAAAATAGATTTTCAAAAAAGTATTTACAAGTAAAAGATGATACGCTATAATCAATTCATATAAATATTCATTATAAAGACTAAGAAAAGGAATAGTAGTTGTCCTATAAATGTCAGAGACCTGTTGTGTGGTGCGAAACAGGATTTAGAAGATAATGAACTCGCCTTGGAGTTGCTGGCTGAAATAAGTAGGTCTAGACGGATGCCAACCGTTACAGTGGCTAGATATCGATGAATAAGGATGCCTGTATCAATCGCCTTTTAAGGCACATAAGAGTGGTTACGCAGAATATACTTCTGTCTCTTTGGAGACAGGAGTTTTTTATTTTTTTGCAAAGCACGCATCCTCATTGATCTGTATTAAATAAGTGCATTCCGTCTTGGAATGAAAAAGAGTGGTACCGCGAAAGTCCCCTTTCGTCTCTTTGGTTTAAAGAGATGAAAGGGGTTTTTTATATTTATACTAAAAATTGAAAAGGAGTGACTGTATGAACTGTGTAAATAGCAGCAGAAAGATTTATGTTTTAGACACCACATTAAGAGATGGAGAACAAGTACCAGGCGCGAAATTAAATTTAGAAGAAAAAATGGAGGTAGCAAAACAACTCATCAGACTCCAAGTTGATATGATGGAAGTAGGTTTCCCGTCTTCATCTAAGGGAGACTTCGAAGCTGTAAGGGCTATAAGTAAAATAGTAGGCAAAGATATAACCGTAACAGCATTAGGCCGAGCTGTAAAGTCGGATATAGATGCTATTTATGAAAGCTTAAAAGAGGCGAGCTCACCTATGATTCATATTGTTCTTGGTTCTTCAGGAGTGCATATTCAAAAGAAATTTAACAAGACTCCACAAGAGGTGTTAGCAATGGGAGTAGAAGCTGTTAAATATGCGAAAAAGTTAATGCCTATGGTGCAATATTCCTTAGAAGATGCAAGTCGTTCCAGCTTTGACTATATGTGGCAAACGATAGAAGCAGTTGTTAAAGCAGGGGCTACTATTATTAATATTACTGATACAGTGGGTTTTGCTGTACCAGAAGAGTTTGGGAGTCTTATTTACCGTATAAATGATAGGTTGAAGAACTTAAATCCAAACGTACTTTTAAGTGTTCATTGTCATAATGACACAGGCCTAGCTACTGCTAATACATTAGCAGCCATCAGAAATGGTGCAGATAAGATAGAATGTACGATAAATGGTATAGGGGAGCGAGCGGGGAACACCTCTTTGGAAGAAGTCGTAATGGGTATCAAATTACACCCAGAATATTACAATGGCTATACCACTATTAAAACTAAGGAGATTTATCCTACCTCCCGTACTGTAAGTGCTATTATGGGAATTGATGTACAGGTCAACAAAGCGATTACAGGGGAAAATGCCTTTGCACATTCATCAGGTATTCACCAAGATGGACTTTTAAAATCTAAAAAAGTTTATGAAATCATAGAGCCAGAAGATATAGGAGCACCACCTATGGAGCTAGTTCTTACAGCAAGATCAGGGCGACACGCTTTTATGCATATTATAGAAAAGCTAGGTTATCAAATAATAGAAAGTCAAAGAGAATCAGTCTATTCAGATTTTTTAAAGATGGCAGACCAAAAGAAAGAAGTTTACGATTACGACCTAGAAATACTTATGAGACAATATCCAGAAGAAACTTTAAAAAGAGAAAGAAAAGTAGATTTATGGGAATTAAAAGATTTTGAGGTCATCTACAATACCAAGATTCCAGTCGCAACTGTGAGTGTGAAAAAAGGAGATAGGGTAAGTTCCAAAACGCAAAATGGCAATGGGGCTATTGATGCGCTTTATTCCGCTATTGTTGAGGCAGTAGAAATACCTGTTACGTTATTAGAGTATCGCATTCATAATATATCTAGAGGCAAAGAAGGCCTTGGAAAAGTAAGTATTCAGATTCTTTATGAGGGAGTTCTTTATGAGGGGAAGGCGATAGAAAAAGATATTATAAGAGCTAGTGGTATTGCCCTTATTAATGCCATTAACAAAGTTTTACAAATTATCAACGAGTAGAGAATAGCAAACTTTAAAAAAACCTTAATAAATATTGAATTATTGTAAAAATATGGTATAATTACCTTAAAACAGGTACGAATGATGAGGTGAGCATATGTTACACGGAGGAGATTATCTAACAGTGAAGGATGTATCAGAAATGTTAGATACAGAGGCCTATGTACTTAGATTTTATGAAAAGGAATTAAATCTTAATATTAAAAGGAATGCAAAGGGCCATAGGGTATATACTATGGAAGACGTAGAACTATTTAAACAAGTGCAGGAGATGCGTGAGCAAGGACTTCAGCTTAAGGCAATCGAAGGTATTGTACATGATTCCAATCAAGAAGCTAAAGAAACTTACGAACAGTTAAGCAGTATTCAAATGGCTACTGTAACATCAATTAAAAAAAATAATGTACCATCGTTAGATATAACTGATGAAGACCAAGACAAGGTTAAACAGTTTTCTTCTATGATGAAAGAGATGTTTAAACAGGCACTAGTAGAATATAATGAACACTCAAAAATAGAAATGAAAGAGGAAATCAAAGAAGAAGTAAACATGGCTGTAGATGAAAAACTTTCACAGCTTGAAAAAAAGCAAGATGAAAAAAGCGAAGAATATTATAGAAGACTAGATGAAACAATGCGAGAGGTTCAAAAGATGAGAAAAGAAATAGCACTTAATAATTCACAAGAAACCAAACATAAATCATCGTTTTGGAGTAGGATTTTTAAAGAAAAAGGTAGTGCAGCTGATTTGTAATAAGTTAAAACTAATTAAATAGAAATCTAAAAGCAGTATTCAATTATTTAAGAAATGATTGAATACTGCTTTTAATAAGTTGTAAGATTATATTTTTTAAAAATTTCTCTTGCCCCTGTTACTTCAGAGGAGTTAGGCTCAGCAGTATCTTCGAGTTCATATTTATAACCAAGCTGTTCCCACTTGTATTCACCCATTTTATGAAAAGGTAATACATCGATACGTTCTACATTTTGCAAAGTAGATAAAAATTGTGCTAAATGATCAATATCCTCTGGATTATCAGTTAGACCAGGAACTAATACATAACGAATCCAAACAGGAATTTTACGCTCATTAAGATGGTTTGCAAAATTAAGTGTAGGATCTAGGGGAACTTCTGTTAAATCTTTAAATACATCGGGGTTATAGGATTTAATATCAAGTAGTACAAGATCTGTAAAATCTAAAACAGGATCAGCTTTTTCTAAGCTAATAAAGCCAGAAGTATCAAGAGCTGTATGAAGGTTGTTAGCTTTGCATTTTTCAAGTAAATCTTTTACAAATTCAGGTTGAAGTAAAGGCTCACCACCACTAATTGTTACACCACCACCAGAAAATTGCATAAAAGACTTGTATTTTATGATGTCATTTATGAGGTCTTCTGTATCCATATCTTTGCCATTTTGCAGTGACCAAGTATCGGGATTATGACAATATTTACATCTTAGTGGACACCCCTGAGTAAACAATATGTAGCGGATACCAGGGCCATCTACTGTTCCACAAGTTTCTATTGAGTGTATTTTACCTTTCATAGTATCCCTCCTGCCTAAGTTTAATAAAATAAAGAGGAAAAAGGATCAGAATAATCCTTTCAGATTTATCAAAATCCTTTTTGGGAGTGTCAAATGTGACATTCTAATCTCTTGATTATAAAGTAGTTTATAAATGAATGCAAACGCTGACTGGATTTTAAGCTTTAGGATTATACATGTTCATGAAATGTTCTATTAATAACATCTAGCTGTTGTTCGCGTGTTAAACGAATAAAGTTAACGGCATATCCAGATACACGAATAGTAAGCTGAGGATATTTCTCAGGATGATCCATTGCATCAAGTAATGTCTCACGGTCAAAAACATTAATGTTAATATGGTGACCTCCTTGAGCAATATAGCCATCTAAAATACCTGATAAGTTAGAAATACGTTCTTCTATAGATTTGCCAAGAGCACCAGGTATAATTGAAAAAGTATAAGAAATACCATCCTCAGCATGCTGATAAGGAAGTTTAGCAACAGAAGCAAGTGAAGCAATAGCGCCTTTTAAATCACGTCCATGCATTGGATTGGCCCCAGGAGCAAATGGTTCTCCAGCTTTACGTCCATCTGGTGTATTGCCTGTTTTCTTACCATATACTACATTTGAAGTAATGGTTAAAATAGAAAGTGTTGGATAAGAATCTCTATAGGTCTTATGTTTTCTCACCTTACTCATAAAGGTTTCTACAACCAAAATAGCAAGATCATCAACTTCATCTATATTATTACCAAAGGCTGGGTATTCCCCTTCAATTTCATAATCTATCACGAGACCATCAGCATTTCTTATTGTTTTAACTTTAGCATATTTAATAGCAGAAAGCGAGTCAGCAACAACTGAAAGACCAGCAATGCCTGTTGCAAAAGTACGAAGAATGTCTCGGTCATGAAGCGCAAGCTCTAATTTCTCATAAGCATATTTATCGTGCATATAGTGTATAACATTTAATGTGTTAACATACAGTTCAGCAAGCCATTCCATAATTTGTTCAAATTTTTCCCAGACATCATCAAACTCAAGATATTCTGTTGTAACAGGAGCAAACTTTGGAGCAATTTGTTCACCAACTTTTTCATCGCGTCCGCCATTAATAGCATAAAGCAGTGCTTTACCGAGGTTAGCACGGGCACCGAAAAATTGCATTTGTTTTCCGATTCTCATTGCAGAGACGCAGCATGCAATGCCATAGTCATCTCCCCAAGAAGGTCTCATAAGATCATCACTTTCATATTGAATAGAGCTTGTTTGAATAGACATTTTTGAACAATAATCTTTAAAGGCTTTTGGAAGGCGAATGGACCAAAGTACAGTTAAATTTGGTTCAGGGGCTGGTCCAAGCGTTGTAAGGGTATGGAGCATACGAAAACTATTTTTTGTAACAAGGCTGCGTCCATCTAATCCCATACCACCAATTACTTCTGTCACCCAAGTAGGATCACCAGAGAATAATTCATTATAACCTGGTGTACGAAGGAAACGTACCATACGAAGTTTCATTACAAAGTGATCCATCAGTTCTTGAACTTCTGATTCACTTAGAAGACCAAATTTTAAATCTCTTTCAATGTAAATATCAAGGAAGGTAGAAACACGCCCTATTGACATTGCAGCGCCGTCTTGTTCTTTAATAGCACCTAGATATCCAAAGTAAGTCCATTGGATAGCCTCTTTGGCTGTACGAGATGGAACCGAAATATCAAAACCATATGAAAGAGCCATTTTTTTAAGTTCTTTTAAGGCCCCCATTTGTTCTGTAATTTCTTCGCGAAGACGAATGATTTCTTCGCTCATATTACCTACTTCAAGAGATAATTTTTGTTGTTCTTTATCCTCTATTAAGCGATCTACGCCATATAAAGCGACACGACGGTAATCACCAATGATGCGGCCGCGGCCATAAGCATCTGGAAGGCCCGTAATAATTCCAGAGTGTCGTGCTTTTTTCATAGCAGTTGTATAAACTGAAAAAACACCATCATTATGGGTTTTACGATGTTCAGTATAAGTTTTCCAAGTTGTTGCATCAAGTTCATACCCATAGGATTCTAATGCATTTTTTACAGTACGAATACCGCCACTTGGCATAATATTTCTTTTAAGAGGTGAATCAGACTGAAAACCTACAATTTGTTCGTTCTCTTTATCAAGGTAACCTGGACCATGAGAAGAAATAGTAGAAGGTACTTTTGTTTCAACATCTAAAATGCCTTTATCAATTTCATCTTTCATAAGAACAAGTACATCTTGCCAAAGTTTTGATGTGCGCTCAGTAACAGCAGTTAAGAAAGAGTCATCACCTTCATAGGGGGTATAATTTTTTTGAATAAAATCTCTTACATCAATATATTTAGACCAGTCACCAGGTTCAAATCCATGCCATGCTTTAAACATTTATATCAGCTCCTTCATTTTGGAAAATTAGTTTTAATACTTATAATATAACAGCAAGATACTAGTAAATAAAGTCAATATTAATTTTTAGTATACTCATAGTATATATTGTATACTGTATACACGTCAATAATATATCAAAAAAATGTCATATTTTATACCCAGATATCCTATAAAAACATTATTTACCGATATATATAATGAAATACCTTTTTATAAAATGAAAAATTTAGTTATATTATAAAAGGGTATAACACTTGATTTAAAAGGATTTGTTAGTTATAACTCAAAATGCATTGTCTCATGAAAATTTACTAAATTTGAAAACACATATTCATTCAATAAAAATTATTGTATAATATAAGTATAAATATTGATTTTTTTGCTAACATGATGCATAGTATAGTATTATTAATTAGTCATATTATCCTCTTTACATCTAGGGCTTATCTACATTATACTTAGGCTATATCAAACTCTGATTTATAGGTACTAACAATCATTTGTAATAATGTGAAAGGATGTGATTTGAATGAAAATAGAAAAGCTTAGCGATACACAAATACAAGTCACTTTAAATCACTCAGATCTTATAGATAGAAATATTAAAATTAGTGAACTTGCCTACGGTTCTAAAAAGGCACAAGCACTTTTTAAAGATATGATGGTAAGGGCTTATGAGGATTTTGGATTTGAGACAGAAAATGTCCCACTTATGATAGAAGCAGTTCCTTTATCAACAGATAGTATCATGATCGTAGTGACTAAGGTAGAGGACCCCTCTCAAATTGAAGAAAAGTTAGATGCTATAGGGGAAAGACCTACACATCGTACTTTTAAAGATCCAGAAGAAGATAGACTCACTGATTTAGCCCTTATGGGTAAAGGTGGCGAGGAGCATCAAGAAAGAGATATTAAAGTGAAAGTTAGATCTTTAACTTATTTATTTAGTGAATTTGATACAGTGAGTATGGCAGCACATCGTGTAACGCCTATGTTTATTGGAGATAGCTCTCTTTATAAATATAATGAAAGATATTTTCTTATCTTAAATAAAAATAAAAAAGCGAGTGTTAAAACAGATACGTTAGTAGGTATACTTGATGAGTTTGGTAGTAGATGTCCGGCGACGGATTTGAATGAAATGTTTTTAAAAGAACATGGTAAGCTGCTTATTCCTTTACATGCAGTTGATGTTCTTGCAAAGTATTTGTAATATGGCTTGCGTCAGAGGTAAACTAAAAGAAGATGATAATCCTGTATTTGAGAATGAAGAGGCTCAAATACAGGACTTTTTTTGGCTTTAGCCTACCGAAAGACATCTTAAAGGTAGTAAAAGAAGTAAGTATATTATTTGTTGAAAGAGAGAGGTGAAAATGTTACAATTTAGAATAAATCTTCAAAATAATATGTTGGATAAATTTAGATGAATCAGAGGGAGGGAATAAAATGAAAGGGAAAAAATTAATTAACTGGCTATGTCTTTCAGGGGTGGTAAGTCTCATATTTTACATATTACATGCAGTTGTTGGAGCAAGGTATTATCCGGGGTATGATTGGATGAGTCAAGCTGTAAGTGATTTAACTGCAATAAATGCACCATCATTTAGGGTGGCAAATGGGCTGGCTTCTGCATACAGCTTATTTGCATGTTTAAGTTGTGCATTGGTTTGCATAATCATTGAAGGTAAAGGAAATAAAGTTTTGCGGCTTGGCATATACCTTTTTGCTATAATGAATTGGGTATCAGGAATAGGATACGCTCTTTTTCCGTTGTCAGATAGCGGCTATGCTGGTGCTTTTCAAGATATAATGCATGTATATGTCATAACAGTTTTGGTTATTGTTTTGTCAATTGTATCACTTGTTCTTATGATCATAGGTGGATTAAAAAATCAGAAAAAATATAAATCATTGGCCGTATGGGCGGCTATTACATTGACGTGTATGTTTATCGGTCCTGTTGGCATGGTGGTAGTACCGATAACATATTTTGGAATAGTAGAACGCTTTAGTGTTTATAGTGTAGTGCTATTTAATGCTATTTTAGGAGTGTATGGTTTTGCTTTTTTTGATAAGACCTAAGCCGAAGAATAGAAATGTATAAAGCTAATGGTTATTTGTACAGTAAGTAGGAAGTTTTCCTATCGGAAAGAAAATCATTATGTCAAACGCGTTAGCTATCAGACTATAACAAAAAATACAATAAAATACCCGAATCTATCAGTTCAATAATCGATAGGTTCGGGTATTTTTAATTTAAATTCAACGGTAAAATTGTGGAGCATAATAAAAACATTAATAAAACATGTCAACCATTTTTGAAAATGTCCTCAAATAGTTTAAACATTAGCACCAGTTTTTCTGGTGCTTTTACTGTAGTCTTTTATCTTTACCTCTTTTAAAAGAGTACTTGAAAACACAAATCTTATCAAGGATGCTACGCACC
>CAKZUB010000014.1 GCA_937921505.1 uncultured Clostridia bacterium
CATCTAATGTAGGTTTGTTTGCTATACTCATTTTTAGGTATACATTGAGTATAGATATCCCTAATGTACAAATCTTATGACTTACAGATGCTATGCATCCCATATTTATTTTTATACATTAGTTTCCGTCCCTACTCTAATATTTAGTCAATAATTATTTTCAGTATATCATGATTATTTAATCTTCTCCACCCTATATCCAATTTCTTTATTACTTTTTCTATAACACGCCTTCACCCTATCTTCTTTTGACTCCTCTTTCCCTATTAACAAATCAAAAGTTATTTGATTACTGTTACCATAGTACTTTTCCAGAAGCCTTTCTTCTAGCTCACTTTGAGTGGCTAATGTAGCATCATCTAGTATGTGCTTTAAATGAAATCCAGCTTCTAGCAGCGATCGTCCTAGTAAAATACACCTATGACAATTAATAGGATCTTGCATGGCCCCCATAAGTACAATGCGGTATCCTTTTTCACAACCTACTTTTAACCGTTGTATACCCTTTAAGAAATCTTTATCATAGATAACTTTTTCAAAATCAGCATACCCTTCATCTTTATATAAATTTTTATCTTCTCTTTGAGCTGCAAATTCATTGCCCATATAAATATATTTATACCCATAATCAATTAATGTTTGTCTTATAACTTCTTTGTTAAACTGAACATTATACCTCGAATAAGGAGTGCCTCTTATATCTACTACACAATCTATAGAATAGTATCGCAGCATACCTATTAGTCTATCTACTGAATAATTAGAATGTCCTATCGTAAATATATCCATATTTGCTCCCATTGCATATCACAAGCTTTGCCCCGGATACTGCCATAAATGAAAATTTTAACCCTCAACTTTTTTACTTACGATTTAGAGTTTCTCAAAAACATGTTCTATGAACTCTTCTATTTGTTTTTCTGAAAGTTTTCCCAAACCATTATCTTCAAAAACCTCATAATAACTATCAAGCTTTGTTTTAAGATAGTAATAAGTAATCATTACTTCATCTACTTCCTCTTTTTCTAGATACTGCCTTGATTGTGAGTACTTTTGAAAGCAATTATGACTAGCTTCTAAAATCTCCTTCAAAATTTCTTGTTTTTGTTTTTGTGGTAATGGATTTATTATCTCTTCAAAACACTTTGTATACACAACTTGAGTACCTGCTAAAAGATAAAGTTTAAATCCTCCTATGGGCATTTTAACTACAGCAATGCCTTTTCTATTATCTAGACTAAACTGTATAGCCTCTTTTCTAAATCCAAGCATTTTTAGAACTGACATATAATCCCTATATTGAACTGCCTTTTCAAAGTCTAAAGTTTGCGCAGCGATTTGCATTTGCTCTCTATAATAGTCTAAAATACACATATCTTTCCCTTCAAGAAAGCTAATAACTCCCTCTAATCTCTCTTGATACTCTATAAGAATATGGTGCTCCTCTTCACAAGGTCCTATACATCGTTTCATACGATAGGATAAGCAATCTTTTCTTTGATCTCTCTTTTTGCATGTAGGTAATCTGTAATATGAATTAATTGCTTCTACCCCACTCATTAAACGATACGGTATATCATACGGTCCAAAATATTCCCCCTCTTCTCCTTTTTCATAAGCAACTTCTGCCCGAGGCAATTCTGCATTTTTATTAATCACTATAAAACGATATCTTTTATCATTTTTAAGTAAACTATTATAGATGGGTTTTAGTGCTTTTATCATCTTACATTCTAATAAAAGAGCGTCTAACTCTGTATCTGTAACTTCATAATCAAAACGATCAATATGTGCCACCATTCTTTTTACTTTATGCCGTTCGTCCTTTACACGCTTACCAAAATAAGAACTTACCCGTTTTTTAAGCTCCTTGGATTTACCTACATAAATAATGTTTCCTAAACTATCTCTCATCATGTAAACCCCAGGTAAGTTTGGGAGTAACTTTGCCTGTTGCTGTAACTCTTCTGTTGTCATTTCACACCTGCTTTATATCTTTTTAATCTTTAATTCAAAAATAAACCATTCCTATTTCTTAATGAATAGGTATCTCTATTATCTTATTATATAGCTCTGCATAGGTCATTCTTTCAATAATAAGTTGATAATTCTTACCTGTTTTAGGAAAGTGTAATGTTCTGGTATGCAATATCGTACCATCTTCTTGCTTGATCAAATTGCTCTCTATCGTTTCTTTAAGCTCTATTTTATTATCGTCTATTCCTAAATATACCCTTGTAAGTATCGTACTTTCACCAGTAGTAATCGTAATAAAAGTACTATCCTTTGACTCATAAACTTTGTCTATTTGTATAGCTTGCCCTTGTATATGCATGCTTTTATTTTTATCTTCTAGGTTCAACTTTATGTTCTCATTCACATCATGATCTGCTGAAAAACTTTCCACATATATCTCCAGCGACTTAAGTTCTGATGGCAGAGTGTCAAACGCTTTATGGAATGTGATTCCCTTGAAGTCTGTAGTCATCTCTCCTCCTTGCCAGGCTATTTCTTTACCATTCGCAATGAGTTTGATCTCTATATTTTCAGGTCTTATACGTTCCCCACTTAGCTGGTCTTTTACTAACTCAAAAATATTTTGTACCGAGCCACTTATAACCGTCCGTGTAGGGGATGCAGTTATAGATTTAAATCTTACTTGAGTTTGACTTTCCTTAAGTGTTTGATTAATGGTTTTTTTGAGGTTATGTCCCATAGCTTTATTTCTATCTAATTTAAAAGATATTTGCCCTTCTTCTACTGCCCCATTGTCAATTAAATTAAGCTTTAAATTTAGTGTTTTTTCATAAAATACTGGAGCTTCAAAACTTGAAAGCCACTTTACTTCTTCGTTTTCATGAGCGATATGTCCTTGGCCACCTTTCTCGGCGTATGTTCTCCAAGTACCATGAATTGAAAGATTATGAATAGAAAGATAAGTTGGTATTCCACTGGGATTAACCTCAATGCTCGGATGTTTTACAGAATAAAAGGCTAATAGCTGATTTGCATCAATCATAACCCCATCTAATCGCACAACTGTACCATTTTTAAAAGTATAATTTTTGCCAATGACTTGTCCCTTTCCCAGGTCATTTAATTGCTTGAGCGTCCCATTCATAATCGTGTCATACCCCATAAACCTTTTACCATAAAAAGCTAATGTATCAAAGTTGTATCCTATGAATATTACAATTAAACATGCTGCAACTGCCTTTGTCATCCAGTTATTACGACTTCGTTTAACGATGCTTTTATCTTTTAATACTTGAGCTAATCTTTCTTCTAATTCTATCGGCACTTCTATCTTATCTATTTCTATTTTCTTATCATTTAACATTTTTTCTACTTGTTGCATGTGCCTCACCTCCTAAACACTCTCTTAACTTATTAAGTCCTATAGAAATACGTGATCTTACTGTCCCAAGTGGTATGTTAAGCAGATCACTTATTGTTTTATACTCTAAGTCTAAAAAGTAACGCAGCCTAATGACTTCTTGGTGTTTTTCATTTAATTGTGATAAGTACTTCTCTAATAAAAGGAGGTCTTCTTGTTGTAAGATTGCCGCCTCACAGGGTATCTCTTGCATAGTACCTAATAGCCTTATTTTGCTTTTTGCTTTTAAAATTCCTTTGCAGCGGTTTACAAGAATCGTTTTGCTCCAGCTATAAAATGCTTTTTCATCTTTTAATCCATATATATTCTCATAAAGTATAATAATCATATCTTGCATAGCATCCAACGTATCTTCTTTGTTTTTCATATAGATATATGCCAGTTTATAGTACGCTTCTTTTTGAAGCATAATCAGCTTAACGAGTGCCTCTTTGTCACCTTGTTTTGCTGCCTTTACCAGTTTCTCTGTTTCCACTTTACCACCTCTTTTCATATCTAAGAGTATCTAACTGTATAAAAAGTTCATTTTTTAAGTAAAAATTTATTTTCCTTGACATTTACAAGCTTAATTATATATAATAGCCTCATGTTTAAATATTCTGAAAGGAGGTAGGAAAAATGTCTAGATATCTTTTGCATTGCCATAATACAATCACATATAACCTTTACAATAGCCCTGCCTCTATAGGTTTTCGGCTATTGCCCTGACCTTTTTATGTCCATTTATTTTGATAAAAACTTACGGTCATGGGATATTCCTATGACCTTTTTTAATGCGTCATTATACATTTTTTAAATACTTACTATTTTAAAGGGGGACTTAACGTGCTTAGAGTACTTAAATATGTTTGTAAATACCCACTTATGCTTATGATTAGCTCATTATCTATGCTTATTTTTATAGGTCTTGACCATCTTATGCCTTATCTTCAAAAGATTTTAATAGATGATGCCATCACAAAAGACCAATCACATCTTGTCATGCCTCTCTTAGTAACCATGTTAGTTATTTCACTACTAAAACCTTTACTAGGCTTTATCAAAGGATTTTTTTATAATGTAATTGGTGTTAGAACGCATGAGGATTTAAAGAACGAGCTTTTTGAACATCTGCAATCTTTAGAGTTTTCTTATTTTGATCATATGAATACAGGAGAGCTCATGACGCGTCTTGGTGAAGACATAGAAAATATTTGGCAGACTATAGGATTTGGTCTTAGTCTATTCATTGAGAATATCATCTATTTTATACTAAGTACGATTATCTTGTTTCTCCTTGATTACAGATTAGCTATAGCTTGTTTAGTTATTATGATTCCAATTGGAGGTATTACTATTATACTCGAAAGACGCTTTGGTATGTGCTATGGCAAAATAAGTGATCAAACAGCTCTGATTAATACAACTGCTCAAGAAAACATAGCCGGAGTAAGGCTCGTTAAAGCTTTTGCCCGTGAAAAATATGAAATACATAAGTTTTTAAAGCTCAATAAAACTTATTATCAATTAAATATGGATCAAGCGGATGCAGTAGCGACGTATTTTCCAATCATTGAATTTCTAACTAATATTTCACTTGTTATCATGATTATATTAGGTGGTTATTTTGTGCTAAAAGAAGAACTAACACTCGGTACGCTAATGGCATTTAGCGGTTATATATGGAATCTGATATGGCCTATGCGTATGCTAGGCTGGCTCATTGATATATTATCTAGAAATGCTGCTTCTGCCAAAAAAATCTTTGCTCTACTCGATCGTCCGTCTCATGTTCAAACGCCACCTGATAGTTATGCACCCAAAATAGTACATGGTACAATAACTTTTAAAAATGTCAGCTTTAAATACAATGAAGAAACTGTACTTAAAAATATTAACTTAACAATTCCAAAAGGTAGTACTATAGCTGTAATGGGAACGACTGGGTCTGGCAAGACTTCTCTTATTAGTTTAATCGGGAGATATTATGACGTTTGCGAAGGAGAAGTACTTGTAGATGATGTCAACGTTAATCAATTTGACCTTGATATTTTACGCAGTAATATGGCAATTGTGATGCAAGATACCTTCTTATTTTCAGATACAATAGAAAACAATGTGAGATTTGGTAAGCATGAAGCTTCTTTAGATGAAATAAAAAATGCTTGCCACGCTGCTTGCTGTCTTGATTTTATTACAAATTTCGAAAAGGGATTTCTTACTGAAATAGGTGAAAGAGGGATGGGACTATCTGGTGGGCAAAAACAACGTATCTCTATTGCCCGAGCACTTATTAGAAATACACCTATGCTTATTTTAGATGATGCAACCTCTGCTCTTGATACAGAAACAGAATACGCGTTACTAAGAAACCTCAAAACATTCCAAAACAAGGCAACTACCTTTATTATTGCCCATCGTATTTCAGCCGTTAAAAATGCCGATCTCATTATTTTCCTAGAAAATGGAGAAATCAAAGAACAAGGCACTCATAATGAGCTTATCTCAAAAAAGGGCTGTTATTATGATATTTACATTGAACAATTTAAGCAGTTCGAAACTTTAGAAGAGGAGGCTATTTAATGTCCCATAATACAATTCAAAAAGACGAAGACGGCACCTTAAGAAGTAAAACACAGCTTATTATAAGACTTCTTTCTTACCTTAAGCCCTATAAGCGCCAAACGATAATAGCTGTTACTTTAATGGTGATTACAATGGTTTTTGGTCTTCTTAATCCGTATCTTTTAAAGATAGCTATTGATACGCATATAAAGTATAAAAATGTTACAGGCCTTTTACGGATTGGTGCCTTGCTTATTGTTATCAATCTAATAAGTTGGTTGCTCTCTAAGCTTCGCTTTCAGATGGTTGCAAAAATAACCAACACGATGTTAGTAAACATTCGCGAAGAACTTTATACACACATTCAGAAATTATCCTTTGGCTTTTTTGACAGCAGACCTGTTGGGAAGATATTAGCGCGTGTGATCGGAGATGTTAATGCCCTTCAAAACTTATTTAGCCAAGGCATACAATCTCTTATTCCTGAACTTTTAACGTTATTATGTTCTGCTCTATTTATGTTTTTACTCAATGTGAAACTTGCTTTAGCGTGTATTTTACTGTTGCCTTTTTTATCGATAAGCATGTTTTATATAGAAATTGCTTCACGTAAGCGTTGGAATATACAGCGTAAAAAGCGATCTAACCTCAATGCCTTTACACATGAAAATTTCTCTGGTATTAAAGTTGTTCAGGCTTTTGCTAGGGGTAAATCTACTTCTTGGACTTTTAAAACCATGGTAAGCGAACTTGCAACGGCCTTTATACATGCTATTAAGATTAATGAGTTTTTCTGGCCCATCGTAGACTTGTCTTGGGGGCTTGGTATAGTCGTGGTGTTTTATGTAGGCTATGGTCTTATAAATTCTGGTGAAATTGAAATCGGTACTCTTTTAGCCTTTTCTATGTATGTAGGTATGTTTTGGCGGCCACTTATGAATTTATCTAACTTTTATAGTACACTCATTACTAACTTTTCTGCCGCAGATAGGATCTTTGATATTTTAGATACTTCCCCCGATTTAACCAGTGATCCCGGTGCGCCTATTATGAACCTCATCGCAGGCGAAGTTACTTTTAAAAACGTGTGCTTTTCTTATGATGAAAAAAATGAAGTCTTAAGAAATGTAAATTTTACGGTCATTCCAGGTGAAAGAATTGCCTTAGTCGGTCCAACGGGTGCAGGTAAGACCACCATCGTCTCTTTAATCAGCCGTTTTTATGATCCGACCTCTGGTGAGATTTTGATAGATGGTAAGAATATTAAAGATGTTGACTTAGAATCATTTCGCAGTCAACTTGGCATTATGCTGCAAGATACTTTTTTATTTTCTGGAACGATTATGGAAAACATCCGTTATGGTAAATTAGATGCAACAGATGACGAGGTTATAGCCGCAGCCAAAGCTGTAGAAGCACATGCGCTTATCATGAAAATGGAAAAAGGTTATCACACCGAAGTCAATGAACGTGGTTCAAGACTCTCTCTAGGCCAAAGACAACTTATTTCTTTTGCAAGAGCATTACTTGCTAACCCACGTATTCTTATACTTGATGAGGCTACTTCTAATATAGATACACAAACTGAACGCTTGGTACAGCAAGGTATAGAAAAACTGTTGTTTAACAGAACCTCTTTTGTCGTAGCCCATAGGTTATCTACGATACGAGACTGTGACAGAATTATGGTGATAGATGATCTTGGCATCAAAGAAAGCGGCACCCATAATGAACTTATGGCACAAAAAGGTTGCTACTATGATCTCTACATGACCCAATATCGTTTCCTAAAAGAAGGCGCGTGAAAATCTCACGCGCCTGTAGTTTTATCTTGATATCCTAATCTACAGATACTTCTTAAATCCTTGTACAACATCTAAAGGATAACCAATTGATTCATAAAACTTATGAGCTTCTTCTCTATGCATGAGTGAAACAAACATCGTATAATAACAATTTTGTTCTCTTGCAATATCTTCAAGCTTATACATTAATGTTTGTCCTATTTTCTTACCTCGCATACTGCTTTTTACTATAACGTTTTCTATAACCATAAATGGTCTGCATTCACCTACCATATCTCGGCAGATTATACCCATTATTGTCCCCACTAGTTCTCCATTATACTTTGCCCCTAGTAAAATATAGTCTGGATTTGTTTGCATCCATCTAAAATTTTCTACCATCTTCTCATAATTAGTTTTA
The DNA here is from genome assembly GCA_937921505.1 of uncultured Clostridia bacterium. GTDB lineage: Bacteria > Bacillota > Clostridia > Lachnospirales > Cellulosilyticaceae > FMMP01. Next base: position 8,147 of record CAKZUB010000014.1, read on the forward strand.
CTGCCTGCTAATTCTTCACATAATACTGCTAACTCTTCTAAATCTTCATCTTTAACTACTTCTACTGTAATCAAAATTTACACCTTCCCCTGTAATAGTCTCATATGGTATGCATACATTGCTGTAACGCTCAGTTTATTGATAAACTTTGTATTAACATAGGCCCCAACAGCTGCTCCAATCCCCGGAACAAGTTGTAATAACTTCGCTAAGTCAATATAGTCCTTGTACTCTTGTTGAAAAGCTCTCCAGTCAAATGCATTGATATCGCAAGGTAAAGACTGTACATAGTCCTCCCAATTTTCTAGCCGAATAAGTACTTCTTTAGATTTAGCTTTGCTTGAAAAAGCTAACTGAAAGATATGCAAAATATATAACCTCTCTCTATAATCTGAGGTATCAAATCCATAGATTGCTGCTATCTCATATAAAAATCTTATTTTAATACTAAGAAGCAATGGAAAATCTACAATGCCTAATAAAATGCCTCCAGCTCCCGTTCCTGCCCCTTCAAGCATAGCTACCTTACTATAAACTTTAGTTTTTTCTTTTAAAAAATCATCTCTTTCTATAAGTAGCAGATCTTTATAAGGTTCTCCTGTTGTATACTTAGATCCAACTAAAACCAATCTGGTCATATTCTTAATACCATCTGTCAAGATTTGATGGTATTTTTCAGGCAAAAATTTATTTATTTTATTTTGAACCTCTTTAGAAGTTTTATCCAGTATAGAAGGACTCTTACACATTTTTTCTTTCCACTTATTTAATTGTTTTTGAGCTCGCTCGTTATAGGTATCCATTAGAAAGTTTCCCTCTCAAAGTCTTTGTACATAAGACTTGGCTGTATGCCAGTATTATTTTGGTATTTACCACTCGTGTACAAGTCATATTCTCCTTCTATACTATGATAATAAATTTGACAGATCTCTACATTCGGATAAATAACAATCGGTTGAATACAAAAAATCTCAAGTGTCCAATATCCAGCAAACCCTATATCCCCAAATCCTGCTGTAACGTGAATAAAAAGACCTAGTCTTCCCGTTGATGATCGTCCCTCTAACATAGGAACATATTTATTTGTACTTGTAAATTCATTTGTCCTTCCTAAATATAGCTTATTTGGCTCTAATAATAATCCTTCTTCGGGAATTACTATTTGTTTTGTCGGGTTGGGCTTTTTCATATCTAATGTGCTATTTTCATAAATCAATAACTCATTATGTAAGGATAAGTTATAACTATTAGGGTTTATTCTATTTTTATCAAAAGGCTTAATTATGATTTCTTTATCAATATGCTTTAAAATCTCTTTGCCTGATAGTATCATCTTTATCTTCCCTTCTGTTACTTTAAGTCTCAATGTTAGTAATAAATTCTATGAGTTCCTCAATTTTTTCAATAGGTGCATGAGTAGCTAGAGCATCTTCAAAAAGTTTATAGGTATATTGTTCATTCTCTTTAAGCCAAATCAAAGACTTCTTAGGCCCCATATACCATAAACCTCTTATCTCAAAATATATTTCCAAACTATCTACCAATAGCCAATGATATCTAAAATTACCTTCAACATCTCCTTTTCTTGCTCTATTTACCATCTTTTTTAACCAACTTTTCTGGAAATCTATCTGTTCTATACTTAACTTTTTTACCCCATCATTAAAAATCTTATCAATATCTTCTAATAATTTACAACATAGTTTTCTTTCATCTAAAATAATTTTCCCACCATTGATATGAAGTAATGCTTCCTGTTGTTCCATCATCTTAGTTGGATATATCCAAGCATCAAGCTGCCTTGTATCAATTACACTAGTATCATTTTTTCTATCATCAACCCTATCACTAAAGCATACAATATCTATATCACTTTCATTTGTATAAGTCCCATCTGCAAAAGATCCATATAATATTATAGCGTGACAATAGTATTTGCTCTTTAAATAGTCTTTAATACTATCCATTATATCTTTTCTCATAAACCAGTCTTTTCTTCATACTCTCTTTTTAGTAGTCCCATTACGATCTCATCATGATATTTCCCATCTCTATATATTTCTTCTCTAAGAACGCCTTCAGTTTTAAAGCCACACTTTTCATAACATTTTATAGCTCTTTCATTAAATGAATAGACATTTAATTTTATTTTATTAATATTCATCTGCTCAAAAATAAATTTAATAAGTACCCTCACCGTATCTGTTCCATATCCTTTATTCCAATACTCTTTATTTCCAATAAATATACCAATGACTACCTTACTATTTTTCCAATCTACTTCATTTATTCCACATCCTCCAAGATATACGCTATCTTTTAATGTTTCTATAGCAAAGCTATAAGTATCGCTGAGTGCTGTATTAGCTTCATACCATTTCTCCTCATCTTCTCTTGTATAGATATAGGGTATTCCTGGTGAAGTATTTTTCTTAACCTCTTCATCATTAATATACTTTACTACTATATCAATATCCTCTTTTTTATAGGCTCTTAACCTTACGAGCGTTCCTTCATACATAGCATTTCCTCCTATTTTCGTTTTTTACACCCCTGCATATCACAAGCTTTGCTTGTGATACTGCCATAACTGAAAAGTTGAAAGTGTTTTTCTTTCAACCTTATACCCATTGCATATCTCAAGCTTTGCTTGTGATAACTTATTGTCTTGTATCTAAGCTGTATTTATTTTATGAATTATTCTATCATTTTATATTAAAACAATCTAGTATAAATTTAAACTAAAAAATAGAGCTATCCTTCTGAACACCTTGAAATCCTTTTAAGGTCAAGATCAGAGAGATATCTCTATTCTTTGTCTATTTCTTATCTATTCTCTTACTGCCCTACTCCCTCTGCTGCAAAATATCCTCTTGTCTTATTAGCAATCCTAACCAGCGCTCATATAAATCTAGATACTCAGTAGCATAGCTAGGGGTGTGGGGAGAGTTTTTGGGGCGACTCGGGTTTGGCTGTGGGTAGGCGGGAGCCACAAAAACTCTCCCCACACTCCCAGCGGCCCTAATATTAATACCCCTACCGCCCTTTAGATAAGATACTTTTTTTGTATAAATTATCGACAAATGTATATACTTCGTATATACTATATATTATAAAGGAGTGATCGTTATGTATACAACCATCCAAAAATGGGGAAATAGCAGTGCTATAAGAATCCCTAAAGTTATTTTAGAAACAGTATCTATTAAAGAAAATGATGCAGTAGAAATCATCACTACAGATGATACTATTACAATCCGCAAAACGACTAAAAAATATAAAAGTCTAGACGAACTTTTCAAAAACTACAACGGCACTTATACTTGTGAAGAAATGACTACGGGTTCCATTGTTGGAAAAGAGGTATTTTGATGTCCTATAAACCACTTCAAGGTGATATTGTTACTATGGATTTTAATCCTCAAGCAGGCCACGAACAGGCTGGTCGCAGACCAGCCCTTATTGTGAGTAATTCTAGCTATAATAAGTATACTCAGATGGCTATTGTATGTCCAATAACAAATACTGATAATTCATTTCCTTTACATGTAGCACTTGATACTAGAACCCATACCACCGGTGTCGTACTATGTGAACATGTCAAAACACTTGATCTAAATGCTAGAAATGCTTCTTTTAAAGAACAGCTTCCTACTGATCTATTATCTGAAGTTTTAGAACGTATACAGCTTTCCATTTCATGATTAGCACCCAAAAACTACAGTTTTCGAAATCCTATTAAAACTTTCATTTATAAATTTAAACTAAAAAATAGAGCTATCCTTCTGAACACCTTGAAATCCTTTTAAGGTCACGATCAGAGAGATAGCTCTATTCTTTGTCTATTTCTTATTTCTTATCTATTTTCTTACAGCCCTACTCCCTCTGCTGTAAAATATCCTCTTGTCTTATTAGCAATCCTAACATAAATCTAAATATCTAGTAGAATAGCTAGGGGTGTGGGGAGAGTTTTTGGGGCGACTCGGGTTTGGCTATGGGTAGGCGGGAACCACAAAAACTCTCCCCACACCCCTAGTGGCCCTAATATTAATACCTATTCCCCTTTAGTCGCCTTATAAAACTTATGTCCCCCTGATAAATTATAGACCTCTTTAAAGCCTTCATTGATTAGTATATTTTGGGCGGCATTACCTGTAACCCCTTTATTACAATAGGTAATGGTCGGCACATCCTTATCTAATCTTTTAGCTTCTTCTCTTAACTTACTATGAGGCATACTTACTGCTGTATCTACGTGAGACTCTTCATATTGTTTACTCACTCTTGCATCAATGATCTGTACTGTTTCACCTTGACTAATACGGGCGCCCACTTCTTTAGCTGTCATAATAGCTCTTCCTTTATTTAACGCATTATCAAGTATCATTCCTGTATAATGCACTGGGTCTTTAGTCGTTGAAAAAGGGGGTGCATAAGCTAAGTCTAAGTGAAAAAGTTCATCTACCTTTGCGCCATAAGTAATGAGTGTTGCAAAAACATCTATGCGCTTATCCACACCCTCATAGCCTACAATTTGCACACCTAGTATTTTTTCTGTATTTCTATCTGCAATAGCCTTAATGACCATTTCTTTTCCCTGGAAATAAGAGGGTTTATCTGGTTTAATATTATGGCATATTACTGTATCATAACCTTCTCTTATGGCTTCTCTTTCAGTAAGTCCAGTGTTGGCAACAGTGAGATCAAACAATTTAAAAATGCCTGTGCTTAAATTGCCTCTGTAGCTTAATGACCCTCCTGTTAGAGCATCTCCAGCAATTCTACCTGTCTTATTAGCAGTTGAACCAAGCGGCCTATAAACTGGCTTTCCTGTAATAGCAGAAAAAGTTTCAATGCAGTCTCCACAAGCATAAATATCTTTTACATTTGTTTGCATCTGATGATCCACTTGAATAGCTCCAGTTTCTCCAAGTGCAATACCTGCTTCTTTTGCTAAGGTAACATTTGGTCTTACCCCTGCCGCTATAATTACCATATCACTTGTTACTTCTGTACCGTCTTGTAAAATAACACTCTTCTCACTTATTGTAGTAATGCTATTATTTTTTAAGATCGTTATGTTCTTCTTAATCAAAGCATTCTCTAGAAAAGCTGCCATATCTTCGTCAAGATTTGGCGTTATTTTGCTATCCTTTTCGATGATGGTCACATTGATTCCCTCAGCCATAAGGTTTTCAAGCATCTCAAATCCAATAAATCCAGTTCCTGCAATAAGTGCATGTTTAGGCTTTTGCTTTTCAATAAAATTTCTAATACTTCTTGCACTTTGGATATTTCGGAGGAAAAATACATGTTGGTTCCCTATAGCATTAACATGAGGCACAAAAGGCGTCGCCCCTGTAGCTATAACTAATTTGTCATATTGATCTTCAAACACTTCTTGTGTTTGTAAGTTTTTAACTGTAATCTGCTTATCCTTAGTATTGATCTTTTGTACTTCATGACTGGTATGAATATCTATATTATATTTCTTTTTAAAAAATGCCGGATCTCTTGGTGTGAGTTCTCCTATATCTTCTATCTCACCACCAATATAATACGGCAGTCCACAACCAGAGTAAGATATATCCTGATCTTTTTCATAAACAACTATCTGGGTCTTATCATCATTTCTTCTGGCCTTTGCAGCCGCTGAAGTCCCAGCAGCTACTGCTCCTATTACGAGTATTCTCATCTTATAACCTCCCTTAATATTTAAAGTCCCTTCTTTAACATTGGTATCAACTCATGTGATATCATCCGGTTTTCTTTAATTGTATTTATTATACTTTCTGTATTATAGCTTACTTTAACAATTTCATTCTTAACATTATAATCTTCTATGGTCACAATAACATATGTAGCCCGTGGGTCTCCATGTTTAGGTTTTCCTACTGATCCTGAATTGATAAAATGCTTGTTATTAATACTGCGATAATACGGTACATGCGTATGTCCACAGATGATAATATCTTCATCTATTTCTCCCGCAAGCTCAGTTAGTTTCTCTATGTCTTCATATAAATATTCTCCTATAGCTCTTGGGCTTCCGTGAACAACAAGTGCTGTAAAATACCCACTGCTTATTCTAAGCTGCTTGGGAAGAGTTCTTAGATAGGCTCTATTCTCATGCGTGATCATCCAGTTAGTAAAAGCTGCAGAAGCACTTTTTTGTACTTCTACATTAGTCATAGGGTGGATCTTCTCATCTGATACAGCCTCAGCTCCTGCAATCGCACGATCATGATTCCCCTGTACAACGAGTATTCTATTCTCTTTTATCAACTCAATAACTTCATTAGGAAAAGGCAGATAGCCTACTAAATCTCCTGTTGAAACTACAAAATCAACTTTCTTACTTTTAATATTCTCTAAAACACTCTCTAGTGCAAAAATATTACTATGCACATCTCCTATCACGGCAAATCGCATAACGTCTCCTTTCTTTAACATCCATCCATGCAGCTACATCATCTTCCTCACAATAAGCCACTCCTTTTTATTTGCATTCGCACTTAGACTTATCTCTACAAATACACTCATCTGTATCCGTTACCAAATTCATTAAAAATAATATCAGTTTATCGCAATGGGTACGGTTCAAAGAATAATGGCTCCACAATCCTTCTTTTCTGCAGCTTACAAGTCCACACTCCATAAGTACCTTCATATGATGTGAAAGAGTAGGCTGTGTAAAATCAAACTCTTCCAAAATATTACAAGCACACTTTTCTCCACAAGACAATATATCAATAATCTTTAATCTATTGGGATCAGCTAATGCCTTAATCATTTTAGCATTTTCCTCATAGCTCATCTTCATTCTGTCACCTCTTATATAGATATTCATCTATCTATAATATAGATTATCTTCTATGTATTGTCAACATATCCTTATATACTTTATATAAAATGTTACAATACACCTATTATCTTCTGCTTATAGTTATATTATACATTTATACTCTATAGGTAAATAACGTTTTATTGCTAAAAAATAAGGTGATTAGGTATTGTCCCTTCCACCTTACATTTTATCCAAAACGTCCTGTTATATAATCCTCTGTTTTTTTGTGCGTTGAATGATTAAATATTTTTTGAGTTTCATCATACTCAATAAGCTCTCCTGATAGAAAAAACGCTGTTTTATCTGATATTCTAGCTGCCTGTTGCATATTATGAGTTACTATTACAATCGTATAATCTTTTTTAAGTTCTGTAACTAAATCTTCTATCTTTAATGTTGAGATAGGATCAAGTGCCGATGTAGGCTCATCCATCAAAAGTACCTCTGGTTGTATTGAAAGTGCTCTTGCAATACAAATACGCTGTTGTTGTCCTCCTGAAAAACTTAATGCATTTCTTTTAATACGATCACTTACTTCATCCCAGATACATGCTTGACGCAAACTTTTCTCTACAATTTCATCTAAGGCAACCTTACTTTTAACACCTTGTATTCTTGGCCCATAGGCAATATTATCATAGACGCTCATTGGAAATGGATTAGGCTTTTGAAAAACCATCCCTATTCTAGAACGCAGGCTCATAACATCAAAATCTTTATAAATATTTTTATCCTCTAGCAAAATACTACCTTCTATTTTTATATCTTCAATGAGATCATTCATGCGATTTAATGTCCTTAAAAAAGTAGATTTACCACATCCTGAAGGACCGATAAAAGCAGTAATTTCCTTTTCATGTATCGTCATATTAATATTTTTGAGCGCATGTAGTTCTCCATAAAAAAAATCCAGATTGTCAACTTTGAATTTTATAGTATTTTTCATAATCCTCACCTTATATCGTATAGTTTATCTAGCTACTCCTCTGATCTTACTTGATATTTGTTTCTTAAAAAGATGGCTAGCGCATTACTTGTTAAAAGCAGCACCAATAGCACAATAATAGCCGCTGCAGAAATACTTCTAAAATCCGCCTGTGGTCTTCCTGCCCACATATAAATTTGTATAGGAAGCACTATGAATGAATCCATAGGTCCTTTTGGCAACGTAGAGATATAACTAAATGCACCAACCATTAAAAGTGGGGCTGTCTCTCCAAGAGCCCTTGAAGTAGCAAAAATAATACCAGTTAACATCCCTGGAAAGGCGGTAGGAATTACAATGTTCCGAACGGTCTGCCACTTGGTTGCACCTAAGGCATAAGACCCGGCTTTGATCGCGTCTGAAACAGTTTTTATAGCCTCTTGAGATGCTACAATAATAATAGGCAAAATGAGCAGTGACATTGTAAGTGCACCAGATAAAATACTTCTCCCAAGTCCTAAAGTACGTACAAATATTGTGAGTCCAAGCATACCATAAATAATAGATGGAATCCCAGCTAGATTAGCTATATTAATAACGATTAATTTTTTAAACCAGTTATTTGGGGCATACTCCTCCAAATAAATGGCTGCACCAATACCTAAAGGTATAGAAAACACTGCCGTAAGCGTTACAATCCACATACTCCCATACAGAGCTGGCTTTATACCAGATTGATCTGGAAACCTAGAAGGAAAGTTCTCAAAAAACGACTTACTAAGCCATCCAAAGCCATTTTTTGATATATCATAAACCAGAACAAAAAGAACAGCAATTCCTGCAATAGTACTCAAAAAGAAAAGACCATGCGCAAGATTATTTATTCTTTTCCTTCTTTTCATTACTCTCTCACTATTTTGGATCATCATTTCATTGCCACCTCTCTTCTTCTTACAATATATCTAGAAAAAATGTTCATAATAAATGTGATTAAAAACAACACCATACCTACTGCATATAAAGCGTAATAACTTGTTGTACCATGTTGCAGGTCTCCTTTACTTGCCTGTACGATAAACGCTGTTAATGTTTGCACACTTTCAAGTGGATTAAGTGTTAGATTGGGTCTTGCCCCCGCTGCTAAAACAACAATCATCGTTTCACCAATAGCTCTTGATATAGCTAGTACAAAAGAGGCTACGATTCCTGATAGTGCACTTGGAATAACAATACCTTTTACGACTTCAAACTTTGTTGCCCCCAACGCATAACCACCATGTCTTAAAGAGTTAGGCACACTCATCATCGCATCTTCACTAAGTGAAGCTACAATTGGCATAATCATAATCCCTACAGCTATACTAGCACTCGCTGCATTATAGATTTCCGTTCTGGGAATGATCTTTTGAAGAATTGGTGTAATATAAGTTAATGCAAAAAAACCATAGACAATAGAGGGAATACCTGCTAATATTTCCAAAAATGGTTTTAATATTTTTCTTATCGTTTTAGGTGCGTATTCACTTAAATAAATGGCACTAAACAAACCAATAGGTACTGCTATAATAGCTGCTCCCACTGTAACAATAAGTGTTCCTGAAACCAAAGGCAAAACACCATACTTTGGATTCACAAACAAAGGTGTCCATTCAGTCCCAAATAAAAACTCAAATATAGACACCTCTTTAAAAAACTCTACTGTATTAAAAGAAAGAGATAATACAATAGCTATAGTCGTAAAAATAGAAAGTATTGCACAAAAAAGTAAGATGTTTTTTATAAAGATTTCTGTATATTTTAATCTCGTGATTCTACTTGGCACCTTCATTCAAATTTTCTCCTTATCTTTTTTAGATACATCCTCACATTAATATATCATGATTTAATGATAGATTAACATATACTATGCCCTTTTTCAATAGTAAACTTTTATTTTTTTAAACCCATATATCAGTTACACTTGCACTTCCCAACACAGGTACCTCCACTTTTTAAAAACTTAGCAAAGTAATTATCAAGTCTACTCTCTTCAATCTCTTTAACCACTTTGTCTACATCATATGGTACCTTATGAATCATACTACAAATACTGTTCTCTTCCACATCTAATACGATATAAGTTGCCCGATTATCTCCGTCTTTAGGTCTTCCTACACTTCCAGCATTGATAACTATTTTATCTTTATCTGGCAATGTCATCCTATAAGGAAAGTGAGTATGTCCATAAACATAAATATCCTGCGCTATATAATCTAATAAATCTATTAAACGCTCACTATCCTTCTCATAGATATATTCACTCATCGAATCTGGTGTTGCATGAATAAGCAACATTCTCTTGTTGCCAACTTCCACTTCTAATTGTTCTGGTAATTCTCTTAAAAACTCTCGGTTTTTGGGTGTTGTATGGGTGATACTCCACTTGAGTGAATTAGTTGCATATCTTTTTGTATTTGCATCACTATTATGGCATCCACAAGCAGGCAGCAAAAACCCCACCGCCTCATCATAATTACCCATAACAGTAGGTATTCGAAGTTTTTTAATCTTTTCAATGACCTCGTTAGGGTGTGGTCCATAGCCTACAAGATCCCCTGTACAAAATATCTGATCACAGTTTTGGTTTTTTATATGTTCAAGAACTGCATCTAAAGCTTCAATATTCCCATGAATATCTGAAATAATAGCGACTCTTTTCATCTGATCTCACCTCATACTTAGTTTTTAAGTATAGATTTGTTGTACTTAATTTCACTTTACTTTATTAAATCATATCATACTGAAATATTTTAATACAATCTTGCAATCCATCCGCTAAATAATTAAGCTCTTCTGCATACTTTGCTACATCTTCGTTAATATTTATTTGTTGTATCGCCCTATTTTTAATACCGAGTGAAGCATCAGCTGAGCTTTGTGAAATGGCATATATATCATGAATTGCATGTACGATATCCTCTTTTTCAAGATCCATCTCTTGTAAGTTGGCTGTAATAAAATCAACTTTTTGTGTAATTTCTTTTACAGACTGCTCTACACTTATAAAGGCCTGCTGTGTTTCAAAAACTGCTTTATTTTGTTCTTTGGCAGTATGACTCACTCCCTTAATATGCTTTACAGACTCCTCTGCTTTTTTATGAACGTTACCTATAATAGCATGAATATCCTTCGCTTCAATGGTAGCTTGACTTGCGAGTTCCTTGATTTCATGAGCTACTACTGAAAAACCCTTTCCAGCCTCTCCTGCCCTGGCTGCCTCAATTGCTGCATTGAGCGCTAATAAGTTTGTTTTTTTAGCTATGTTAGAAATGGTATGTGCAATCTTATTGATTTCTACAACTTCATCATTTAATACGCCTATAATATGCTCTATCATTGTTGTCATCTGATAACTATCTTCTGATTTTTGTTTGAGAATATGAACACGATGAGTTCCTTCATCAATTCTTAAGTTCATTGCTAACGTTGTTTCTTTTATTTCTTCAGAAAAATCCTTAACATGCTCTATTCTTAATGCTAGCTTCCCAATACTATTTCTAGCTTTTTTTGTTTCTACAGCCTGCTTACTCATCCCCTCTGATATTTCACTTATAATTTGGTGGGACTCATTGCCAATAGCAAGTGCATTTTGTGAAGTTGCAAAAAGATTTTTAGAGTCTTGTCCTACTTGTCTAGAAGCCTCAGCTATCTGATGGATCAGATTCTTTAAGTTTGAGACCATTCTATCAAAACCACTTTTAAGTGCAATGATCTCTGTCGCTGCTCTAAAGCTTGGTGTAACACTTAAGTTTCCCTTTTCGATCACCTTCATAGCCTCAATTATTCTTTTAATAGGGCTTATAATTGTATTAGCAAAGCCAATAGAAAACACTGCCACAATAAAGGTTATAATAAGCACTACAAGCGTTATAAAATCTCTAAATTCTCTTGCCCCTTCTGTAAATTCATTATAATTCATATCAAGTGCTATGATCCATGACGTTAATTTTGAAGAACTATAGGCCACAGCTTTTTGGCTCTCTCCTTCTTGAATAATCTTAAAATATGCTCTAGACTCTTCATTTTTTAATAGGAGTTCTTCTAAATTTTGTATCAGACTTTCCCTATAAATCATCTCTTCATTATTATGATATAAGTATTTTGTATCTTGCTGAATAATATACACAGAACCCGATTGACCGAGTGTCATAAAATGAATACCTTCGTTGAATTTATTTAAATCAAACAAAATAGTTACTGTTCCCAAAAAGCCTGATAAGCTTCGTATAGGTCTTGATACCGGTAGCAAAAGTTTACCCGTAGCCTTTGACTTAACTGCGTCTCCAACTAGTAGTCCCTCTGCATCTTTTAACTTTTCAAAATCATCCATATTATGATAAAGGCTGTCTTTATAAATCTTTCGATAAGAAGAGCCATCAACAATGATTCTACCATCGTTTCCCGTTATAAATATTGTTTCGTAAAGATATTCTGATTGACCCACTACATTCTTTAAAGTCATCATCATACTATTATATCTTGCAATATCATCAAGTTTCTTATCACTATTATAATCCTCGAGTGCCACCATAATATCTGATTGTGCCTGTAACACCTTGAGAAGATTATCTGCACTTGCAATTTGCAAGTCAACATTACCAGCAATCCCTTCTGCATACGCAACCATTGTATTTCTTTTCTCTTCTTCTATATTTTTAATAGTCTGACTAAATATAACAAGACTTACAATACCTAGTGGAATAAGCGTAATCAATAAGAGCACTGCAATCAACTGAAATTTCAAAGATTTTTTTATATTTTTTTTAAAAGGTAAAGATAATAGTTTTATCTCGATTGGTTTTTTTAATATTTCTAATTTCATAGCATACTCCTTGATTTTAGAAAGGATGTCTTAGATCAGACATCCTTTCATAGGGATTAAAATACTATTTTAATAAATCTAGTTGTTTTGTATAGTCTGCTTGTTCCATTTCTACATAACCAACATCTTTAATAACCTTAGTGCCTTCACCTAAGTAAAATCTTAAGAATTCTTTCACATGTTCTTGTTCTAATGATTTTTTAGTAACATAGAGGAAAAGTGGCCTTGAAAGTGGTGAGTAAGAACCATTTTTTATCGTTTCAAATGTAGGTTCTACAGGTCCATTGCCGCCGTCAATCTTAACAACTTTAAGTATATCTTTGTTCTCCTCATAGTAAGCATATCCAAAGAATCCGAAGGCATATTTATCGCCTGCAATACCTTGTACTAATACGTTATCGTCTTCACTTGGTGTAAAATCTGTTCTAATAGCACCTGACTTGCCATTAATCTCTTCTGTAAAGTAATCAAATGTACCTGAATCAGTGCCTGGTGCATAAAGTTTAATGGTCTCATTTGGCCACTCTGGTCTAACGTCACTCCATTTTTTCACAGTACTTTCTGGTCCCCATATTGCTTGAAGCTCTTCTACTGTCATGCTCTCTGCCCAATCGTTAGCTGAGTTAACAACAACGGATAGTCCATCATAAGCTACTTCAAGGCCAATGAATTCTATGCCATTTGCTTTAGCATCTGCTGCTTCACCGTCTTTAATAGGTCTTGATGCATTATTCATATCTGTTTCTCCAAGTGCAAACTTTTTAAATCCGCCGCCTGTACCAGATACGCCGATAGGCACATTGACTTGTGGATAAAGTTTTCTAAACTCTTCGGCTACTGCCTCACTAATTGGAAATACTGTACTTGATCCATCAATAATGATCTCTCCAGATAAACTAGATTTTTGCTCAGCTTCTGGTGTTTGTGCTGCCTCTTGCTTTTGTGCAGCTGCTTCTTTTTTTGGTTCTTGACTTGCACCACTTGATTCAGTTTTAGTACCACAGCCTGCGAGTAGTGTTACAAGAAGCGAACCTGTTAACATTAATCTCATTATTTTTTTCATATTATTATCTCCTCGTCATTTTTTTTAATTAAGTAGTCTTTACATGCATCATTATATCATGATGTGTGTCTATGTAAATGTTTTTTAGGTAAAGTCTATGTTAAGTTTAGGTTAAACGCAAAAAGTGCGATACTAGGTAAACTAGTATCGCATACATTGATATTTTTCTTCTGATATATCCGCCATCATCTTTTCTGCTAAAAGAATAATTTCTTTAGCACGATCATCTTTAATACTATAATACACATATTTCCCATCCTGTCTATCTATTAAAAGGTCGCACTCACGCAGACACTTTAAATGATTAGAAATACCTGATTGGCTAATGCCGCTGGCGTCTACAAGTTGACTAACAGTTTTTTCTCCTTCAATCAAACTATAGAAAATCATAAGTCTCGAATAATCTGCAAATCCCTTAAATAACTTGCTAAGCAACCTGATTTTAGAAAGTTTTGCTTCTGTATTGTCCATGTTCTTATACCTTTCTCTTATATTATCATGTAATGATATTAACATATATATATCTTTATTGGCAACGCCTAAGCTTCATTATTTAGCATTTAACCTGCTTTTAACCTAAACTTCTCTAAAACAACTTTCAATTCTAGCACGAGTATGATATCATATTAATACATCAACATATAAGGAGGTAATGATATGTTTAAGACTTATCAAGTTATAAAAGACTCTATCCACTTTCGCCTCATTAATCTTTTAAGCAAAAAAAGATTATCTAATGATGCTCTTCAAAAAGTGCTCAATATCCCTACAAATGAAATACGACAGCAAGTAAATAAACTTCATCAAAAAGGTCTTATCAGCTGCGACTTAACCTCTCCACCTGATATGTGCCGAATAAATGATTCTTTTATAGAAAACAATCCACTTTTTTATGAAATGGCTCTTGTTCAAATGAAAAAAAACCCTCTTTATCAAGATGATTTAGTACGTCTGGATCAATTGATTAAAGATTAAATACTATTTATATCTAAACTATTAAAAGCACTTCCTAGTCACCGGGAAGTGCTTTTAACCTTGGTAAACTTTTTGCTTATTTAGATTTCATTATGTTTAATACGTTGAATTAATTCTTCTACCTTGTGTTTAATGAGCTCACTTGTCTCTCTATAACTCTCTACCGGGCCTCCTGATGGATCTGTCAGGCCCCAATCTTCTCTATGTTTACAGGGTACATAAGGACAAGCTACATTGCATCCCATTGTAATAAGAATATCTAACTCTTCTGGAATATCCCCAAGTAATTTAGGCTTATGGCTGCTCATATCCACGCCTGCCTCTTCCATAACCTCTACAGCCAGTGGCTTAACTTCTGGATAGTCTTCTGTACCTGCTGAATAGGCTTCTAGTACATCACTTCCTATTTTTTTTGCCCATCCCTCTGCCATTTGAGAGCGGCAGGAATTATGAACACATATAAATCCAACTATCTTTTTCATAAGTAGTACACCTCTTTTGTTTTATTTGTGTTAACTATAATTATACCTCTATATACTTAAACTAAATCATATACTAACACTTTTTATTTTTCAAGAAAAATTATCATTATATTCCCCCGTATTTAGAGTACATTAATAATCTTCAAATATATATAAACTAACGCCGAGAAGTGCACCTATCATTGGTGCTAATATGTATATCCAAATATATCTATAGTCTGCTGATACTATTGCAGGTCCTAATGATCTAACAGGGTTAAACGAACCGCCTGAGACAGGACCTGCCACTAATGCTCCAAGAAATACAGTCATACCTATCACTAGACCTTTGAGGCCAGTTCCTGCATCTGGATGATTTCTGGCACTCATTATAACAAATATGAGTAAGCAAGTAAAAAGAACTTCCAGTATTAAACTTATAGGAACTGCTTGTTTAGAAAATGCCACTGCAGGTACTGTAATTGCAAAATGACTATTCTTTCCAAACATAATACTCAGTACTTCACTTGCTGTCACCGCACCAAATAATTGACTTATAATATAGAGAATAACTTCTTTTATTTTAAATTTATTACTTATATATAAAGCTATAGTAACAGCTGGGTTAAAGTGTGCCCCTGATATTTCATTACATGAGAATATCATAATAAATATTATAAAGCCAAAGGTAAGCGCCACCCCTATATGTCCTATAATATTTCCAAATAAGGCATTTATAATGATTGCACCATCACCTATAAAAACTAAAAAAAATGTACCAATAAACTCAGCAAAGTACTTTTTATGTATCACTTAGCAGCCTCCTTTCTAGATACATAAATATCATTACTTCTATTGATATGATTTTTCTAATTTAAATAGACCAAGTTCTAATTTAATTGATTTCAACGCGTTCGCCAGTAACCATATAAATTATTCTTTCACAGATATTAGTTATATGATCGGCTATTCTCTCAAGATGTCTAGTTACCATCATAAGATTCATGACTTGTTTTGATACAGATGGGTTTTGAGTTATAATGGCTACTAATTCATCATTAATACTAGTATAAAGCATGTCGACTTGATCATCCATCTCTGCTACATTTCTAGCTGTATCACTATCTTCCCTCATAAAACTATCTATACACTTTTCTAGCATTTCTTTTATAATCTCACTCATTTTAGGGATGTCAACGAGTGGCTTAATAAATGCTTCGTTTCCTATAGTAATAGTAACTTTTGCAATATTGACGCCATAATCTCCAATCCTCTCCATATCTGTTATTACCTTTAAGAGAGTTCCTAAGTTTCGTAAATCCTTAGCAATAGGCTGTTGAAGCGCTATCAGTAGTAAACATCTATTTTCAATCTCATGCTCTAATGCATCGACTTTATCATCAAGTTGAATCGCTAGATTAGCTTTCTCAATATCCTGTTCTTTTAATGATTCAACAGCTACTTGAATAACTTCTTGCGTCTTTTCACCCATATCAATAAACATATGCTTTAAATTCTCTATATCCTTATTAAACTGTTCCCTCATCATTTAACCTCCTCTTATCCAAATCTGCCTGTAATATAGTCCTCTGTTCTTTGATCTCTAGGCTTTGTAAATAATTGTTTTGTTTTATCAAACTCTATCATCTGACCACTCAAAAAGAAGCCTGTATTATCTGAAATTCGCCCTGCTTGCTGCATAGAATGCGTAACAATAATAACAGTATACTCCATTTTTAGTTCCTTTAAAAGCTCCTCTATCTTTAATGTTGCAATAGGATCTAATGCTGATGTTGGTTCGTCCATTAATATTACTTCTGGTTGTATGGCTAAGCACCTTGCGATGCAAAGCCTTTGCTGCTGACCTCCTGATAAGGCAAATGCTGATTTATGAAGTTTGTCTTTTACTTCATTCCATAATGCTGCACTTTTTAAACTTTTTTCTACGAGTTCGTCTAAATCTTTTTTATTATTAGTGCCATGTCTTTTAGGTCCATAAATAACATTTTCATAGATGGATTTAGGAAAAGGATTGGGCTTTTGAAATACCATTCCTACACGTTGTCTTAACTCAACAACATTAATTTCTCCATTAAGAACACTCTTGCCATCAAGTGTAATTTTACCTTCTGCTTTTGACCCTTCTATCAGATCATTCATTCTATTTAAGGTTTTAATAAAAGTAGACTTGCCACATCCTGATGGCCCAATAAGTGCTGTAATCTTTTTTTCTTCTATTTCCATATTGATCGTATCTAATGCTTGAAAGCTTCCATAGTAGAAATTTAAACCTTCTACTTTCATCTTTATTCCCATTATTTATCCTCCAATAAAAATCTACTAATCTATTCTGTTTTGATATTTATTCCTTAAAATGATAGCAACTGTATTAGCAGATAGTAATAGCAGCATTAAAACAATAATTCCTGCTGCAGCAATGTTCTGAAACTCAGCTTGCGGCCTGGAGGTCCAATTGAAAATTTGTATAGGTAATGCCGTAAATGAGTCCATTGGTCCGTTTGGTAGAAAAGCTATATATCCAGCTGCTCCTACCATAATAAGCGGTGCAGCTTCACCCATGGCTCTAGAAAGAGCTAAGATACCTCCTGTTAGTATCCCTGGTAATGCATAGGGTAAAACAACACCTGTGATTGTCTGCCACTTTGTAATACCAAGTGCATAAGACCCCTCTCTTAGACTACCTGGAACACTTCTTATAGCCTCTTGAGCTGCTACAATAATAATTGGCAGTATAAGCAAAGTTAAGGTTAATGCCCCAGATAAAATACTTCTTCCAAAATTTAGCATCCTAACAAATACAGTTAATCCTAGCATACCGTATACGATTGAAGGTACGCCTGCTAAATTTGAGATATTTAACTGTAGTGTCTTATTGAACCACGCTCTCCGATTAGAATACTCTTCAAGATAAATTGCGGTCCCAACGCCCAGAGGAATTGAAAATAGTGCTGTAAGGCTTATAACCCAGATGCTGCCTACTAAAGCAGATAAAATCCCAGACTTTTTGGGTGACCTTGACGGCATACTCATAATAAAATCCCAATTAAGCCATTTAAACCCTGCACTAAATATTTGAAACAGTAATAGTGCTAACATGATAATAGAAAATGCTATAGATGCTAACAGCAGACTATGAAATATAATATTTTTAATTGTTCTCATCCTTATTCCTTTATTAACTTTAGTATTGTCAAAACTACTGCGATTAGCATTTAAACGCATTAGTATTCCTCCTTATTTTTATTTACAATGGCTCTTGCAAAAACATTCATTGTAAATGTGATAATAAATAGCAGTGCACCTACTGCAAACACAGTATTATATTCTATGGTTCCATGCTGAATATCCCCTAAACTGATATTTACCATAAATGCAGTCATCGTTTGAATACTTTCAAGAGGATTAAGCGTCAGAATAGGCCTTTGTCCCGCAGCTATAGCCACAATCATCGTTTCACCAATTGCCCTTGAAATAGCTAATACAAATGCAGCTCCGATACTTGATAATGTGGCTGGAACGATTACATGTACCGCTACTTCAAGTTTTGTTGAGCCAAGTGCATAGGCCCCTTGTCTAATAGAATTAGGAACGGCCATCATCGCATCTTCACATAGGGAAGCTACCATAGGTATCACCATAATCCCCACAGCAATACTAGCACTGGCTGCATTAAAAACTTGGGTTTGTGGCAATATCCTCTGTAAAATGGGTGTTATGAAATTAAGTGCAAAAAAGCCATATACAATCGATGGAATTCCTGCCAATATTTCGAGAACTGGTTTAATAATCTTTCTTAATCTTTTGGGTGCATATTCACTAAGGTAAATTGCGCTTCCCAATCCCATCGGAAGCGCAATAATACTTGATCCTACTGCAATCATCATTGTTCCTATGAGAAGAGGTAAAATTCCAAAGTTTCTTGGCTGTAAAGTAGGCGTCCATTTAGTGTTTGTAAAAAATTCAACTATTGATACTTCCTTAAAAAATCCAATAGTTTCTCCGAATAAAGTAAATATAATCACTATCGTCGTTAAAATAGATATTCCAGCAAAAAAAATGAGCAATTTTTCAATAATAACTTCTCCTATTTTAATTCTTGTTCTCAGTTTATCTTTAGTTTGCATTTAGCCCTCCTGTTAGGACATTTAATTTAGCCTGCATATCCAACGAATTATTCTATCAAATTTAACTCAGCTGTATATTCATCATCCAGAAGTGCTACGTAACCTACGTCTGAAACAATATCTTTTGCAATTTCCAAGTAAAAGGTTACAAATTCCTTTACCTCTGGTCTGGCAAGAGCATCTTTGTTGACATAAATAAAGACTGACCTTGACAGTGGTGCATAACTACCATCTTTAATCGTATCAAAACTTGGTATTACCCCACCACTTCCATTGTCAATAGAAATAATCTTTAGCTTGTCTTTATTCTCTTCATAGTAAGCATATCCAAAGAAACCTAATGCATTCTTATCTCCTGCTATTCCTTGAACCAGTACATTATCATCTTCACTCCCTGTAAAATCTGATCTAATCGCTCCACTTTTACCATTAATCTCTTCTGTGAAATAATCAAATGTACCTGAATCTGTTCCTGGTGCATATAATTTAATTTCGTCTGCTGGCCATTCTGGTCTAATGTCACTCCACATTTTCACTGTACTATCTGGAGTCCAGATTTTTTTGAGTTCCTCTACGGTTAAACGATCTACCCATGTATTATTTGGGTTTACCACCACTGATATACCATCATATGCAACTTTTAATTCAATATACTCTACACCTGCTTCTTTTGCCTTTGCAGCTTCTTCATCTTTAATAGGTCTAGAAGCATTATTAATATCTGTCTCTTGTGCTATGAATTTTGCAAATCCACCCCCTGTACCTGATACACCTACTGGTACTCTTATATTAGGATTCACTGCACCAAATTCCTCTGCAACCGCTTCTGTAATAGGAAATACTGTTGATGAACCATCTATTTTAACTACACCAGCTGACATATCTCGTGGTGTAGTCTCAGCCTGATTAGTTTGTCCTTTTGCACATCCTGTCAACGTAAAGAGTGTTACTAATATAAAAGTGCTCAAATATATGTTTTTTTTTCTAGATAAATTCATTTTATAATTCTCCTTTTATCATCTACTTGTTATGCTTATTACTTTTTTGCGATCTTTATATTGCTTATTTATTGCTGCTATTAATGCTTCACTTCTAATAATTGTAAGTTTATACTTTATATAACCAATACATATTAGTACCGTCAAATATAAAATGCTTATTAGTGCTAAACCTATTTCCTGTATAATGTATCATCACCTCAACTCCTATTCAATTGTAATTTAATAACTAGTATACCAACAATTACAAAAAATATTAGTTTTCTTCCTACAAAAATACGCCCTCCTTAGGGTTAACAGTTTCTGTATCTAAACTGTTGACCCTAAAAAAGAGCGTATTACTTAATTGCAGATTATAACATAGATTATATCTTACATGTTTTCAATTTCTTTTGCAGGAAACCACCCTGTAGTATTATTTGCAATCTTAACAAAATCAGATAAAAGAAAAATGCTGCTATCCCATACATTGTAAAAGGTTTAATCAGCCAGTTTGTAAACCAGGTAACAAATAAGCCTTTAGGATTCTTCCCTACGTTTTTAATACTTTGCATAAAATCTTGAATTAATCATCCACCATTTAGTATGAAGCCCTGCTCTGTTTAAATCCTTTTGAAGCCGCATAGCTTCGTATACTGGTGTAGTCTCTGCAAGCGTTACAATAATACCCTGTGTTTTATTTTCATCTCTTAGCTAAGGCAGGAGATTCTCAACAGACTCCGGAATGTCTCCCTGTGACCTTGCAATTTCTTTATGATAACTTTGTGTAGAATCTAGTAAAGGGAGCGTGTGCCCAGTAGGTGCTGTATCAATAACAACCACTTCATTTTCTGAGCGGGCAACAATCTCTGCAAAGGCTCTAAAGACGGCAAAATCTTCTTCACTCATCGTCTCTCTGCCTTTACTGAGTACCTCTTCCCGATACTTTGCAAGCTCTTCTTTTTCATCACTCCTTGTATATTATAGTTAGAACATTTGATAAAAAACTAATTCATTTCCTACCGAACATTCTAAATTACTTAATTAAAATAATTCGCTTCATAATACTACACTTCTTAAATTTTCCTCTTCTTAAACCTATTAGTTTTGTATCATTAAAAACAGTGGGATTACCACCAGTTCTTTCATACTTTATTTCACTTAGTGTGTTATAATGTCTTCTGATTAGAGGATAGACGTATCCCTCCTGGATGGTTATTTTTATAACCGATATCCGTAACATAGCGTGTCATTCCATCAGTAGAATTCTATGATTTAGCTGGTTGGGTTTCTACTACTAGAACTACCCGTGTCACTAACAAGGTTGTTTGATCTATTGATAAAATGGATGCTCTAATTCATTCTAGAAAGGAACTTATTTTTATGTCTAAATTTTATAACTCACCAGTCATTGGCGTTGATGTTGCTGCTGATTTCTCAGTTGCTACTATCCTTGCACCAGATGGCTCTATCTACAAAAAAGCTTTTAGATTTAATCATGATGCAGACGGCTTTACTTTTTTCCTTGAAACAATAAAAAAAGTAGAAGAGACTTTTGATAGGCCCAGTCCTGTTTTTATGGAGTCTACGGGCATATATCATTTAAATCTCTTCTACTTCTTGGATAACAATAGCGTCGAATGCTATGTCATCAATCCACTCGTTACTCATTGTAACAAAAATAAAGAGATTAGAAAAGTAAAAAATGATAAATCCGATTCTTATTCCATTGCTAAAACAGGTAAATATGAAAATATAAAGACCTGCAACATGGTTGATATCAACATCTACGAGCTTCGCATTCTTTGTCGAGAATACTATACTTTAGTTGATGAAAGAGCTGATATCAAAAAGAAAATTTCATCATGCCTACGTCTTTATTTTCCAGGCTATGAGAACGTACTCTCTGATACCACTGGTGATTCTTCTCTTGCTATTCTTAATACATACTCTTCACCTAATTGCATCATTTCAGCTCCTAAAGACCAGATTGTAGATCTTCTAAGAATTACTTCTCGCAAGGGTTTAAAATGGGCTCAAACCGCTTATGAAAAGCTCATTCATGCTGCTCATAATGCTATAGCTATTTCCTTTTTATCAAGTGATTCTGCCAAGCTGCCTAGGCTCTTTAAACTTTATAACATGTATACTGAACAAATCTCTGAAATAAAGACTAGCATCCACGATTTTATTGGCAGTGAACGTGTTGATGAGAAGCTGCGAAACTGTGTAGAGTTACTTGATGGCATCCCTGGCATTGCCTTTATTTCAGCGGCTACTTTAATTGCTGAAATAGGTGCTATAGATGCTTTTAAGAAACCTAAACAACTTGTTGCCTTTTTTGGCATTGATCCCTCTGTCAATCAGTCCGGTAAGTTTAATGGCACAAAGAATAAGATGTCTAAGCGTGGTACAAGATTAGGTCGTAAGGTTCTTTATTCTGTTGTTCTTACTTCCATCAGAAACAAGTGAAATGGTGAAGCGAACAACGCTGTTCTTCAGCAATACTATAAAGAAAACCTTAAGGGTAAAGCTAAAAAAGTAGCCTTCATTGCTGTCATGCATAAACTTATTAAATACATTTTTTCAGTACTAAAAAAACAAACACATTTTGAGGTCAGAGATCCAAGAGTACATAATCAAATGTACCTAAAAAATCTCTCTTTAGCTTCCTAAAAAGCGAAGCTACCAATAACTTCGAATCGGCTAATGTTCGGTTTTTGAGCATAGCTTGTTTGCTATGCCTAATTATATTTTTGTTAGGTTAAGCAAATTTTTAAAAATTATTATTGACTTTTTCTAGTTGGTCTAATCTTTTGTTTGAACTTGCTGATTTTGTGTCAAATGATCAGGCACACCTAAGTTGTTTGGAATAGCACATCCGTTCCCACCCAAAAAAACTTTGTATAGTACTATTAAAACAAGTGCTGCTAGAAGTACATTTTCTAAAATAGAGCTTCTTTTTTTGTCTTTCATCGTTTCCTCCAATAAAGCCAAGATATTGAAATATTTTTTTTCGAAAATTTTCTGTCGGGTTTATCCTTCCATTGCCTCCTGTGCATGATAAGAACTCCGTACTAGAGGTGCCGACGCCACATGCCTAAATCCGAACTGAAGGGCTACTTTCCTGTATTTTTCAAACACTTCGAGATGTATATACTTGACTACTGGAAGATGACGCCTAGAAGGCTCCAGATATTGTCCAATGGTTAAAAAATCACAAGCTGCACTTCTCTGTTCCTTCAATACATGGAAAACCTCATCCTCTGTTTCTCCCAGGCCTACCACGATCCCGGATTTCGTGAAAATGGTTATGTCCTCAGTCTTTACATGCCGCAGCAGCTCCAAAGATCTTGTATACACTGCCTTCGACCATACTGAAGGATACAGGCGAGGTACGGTTTCCACATTCTGATTGATCACTTCGGGTTTGGCTTGAATCACGCACTCCAGTGCTTTTCTGTTCCCTTCAAAATCCGGAATCAATAATTCCATGGTTACCTTTTCATTTCTCTTCCTGACTTCTTCCATAACAGTAGCGAAACGGGTTGCTCCTCCATCATGAAGATCGTCTCTGGTTACCGAAGTAATTACGACATGCTTTAGTTTTAGTTCAGCAACCGCATTAGCTATATTACCAGGCTCATTTGGGTCCACCAGTTCAGGGGCTCCCTTTTCCACATTACAAAAAGTACACCTACGTGAGTAGACTCTCCCCCTTTTGACCAATAACACAAACATTTTCAAGACATGGTACATCGTCACCTTCTTCAAAAAATATTGCAAGCATTTCGCCTTCAACCTTTGAAGTTTCGTCAAAAGTAACTTTATTAGTTTCATAAGAAAACAGATTATCTCCTATATTTACTCTTTCTCCAAGCTTTTTGTACCACTTACTTATAATGCAACTTTCTACTGACTGACCTTGTCTTGGCATAATTATCGTCGTCGCCATTTTTTAAACTCCTCCTAGAATTTTTTTGTAATGCCATTCCAAACAGGTATGCAATTACCACCTATTGCAGCACCAAGTGCAACAAATTCAATTCGTTATTAGCTTTCTCCACAGCCACTGAAAGAGTGAAAAGCCTCTTTAGCTCTGGCTCTTTTCATAGGTTTAGCAGAAAGTTTTTCAAGATTGTCTGTAATACTACTAAGATCTCCATAAGGAATCCCTATCAAATTCTCTTCTTCAGTAACATCTGTAGCTTCTCTGCAGCCATAACATCCAAGCGTGGCATTCAATTTTCCAGATGTAAACGGAATTACTGTTGCATCAACGCAAGTTGCCTGAAAAATTGCTGAATTAAATTCTAGTCTTTCACCTGTTTCATATATAGAGGCTAAGGAAAGCCACCTCAGATGTTCTGGCTTTGATTCGATTACAACGACATCCGGTTCCACTTCCATCGTTTCCAATGGACTTAATATTACAGCACTATACTCACCTTGAGCCAGTCTGGTCATTCCAGACATTGCTTTTGCACCAGCTTCAGGAGTTGCAAAAAGACCCATATTATAAAGCATCTGTCCAGAAGATAACATTTCAGATAGTGGCTTTAGACCAAATGCGGCCGCTGATGCTGGGCATGCTATATTATCAGCAGTTATCATGATTTTTTCGCCTTTACCCGCTCTCATCAGTGCCTGACAGTATCTCATTTTAGTGGAAGAATCATATTGACCCTTTAGTTTTGATAAATCATCCTCTTTTATAAATTTAACTCCTACAGGTTCGCGCTCCACATTTAAAATGTTTTTTATCTTGGTATTCATCTCGATCATTTTGTTCATAATAATTATTTCCCCTCCCTTTTACATAATTTGGACTTTTTAACATTTTCATTTAACTTTTGCATGTCTTCATTTAAAATTGGGTGTTCATCAATATTCCTAATGATTGTACTCATAATCTCCGATGCTGTTTTATTTTCTGTCTTCAGGTAGTAAAACACCCACTGGCTTTGTCGTTCATCTCGAACTAAATCTGCATCTCGAAGCTTAGCTAAATGTCTGGACACCTTGGGTTGTGATTCCCCAATTACATCACAGATTTCACAAACACACATTTCTTTCTGAAAAAGCAAAGCCATAATTCGAAGTCTGGTCTCATCAGATAACGCTTTAAGAAATTCAGCTAGATCAATCATGGTTAACCCTTCTGTTCTGAGAGAAACTCATCAATAATAACTTTAACTTTTGCTTCGACTTTATTGATATTGGTTTCATCTTTAAAATTCTTATCCTTTGGTATGTCAAAATCAGATGTCAGTGTCATTTCATTATCAACCATTTCAAGTGCAACTTTATTTGTCATCACACCTACATTACATGCTCCCTGGCAAGGTAAACTACCTATTTGCATTATTAATTCCTCCTTGATATATGCTTATGCGCATATACATATATTATTGCTAGATTTTTCTTTTGTCAATATCTCTCAGCAAATCCCCTTGAAGCATTTTTAATGATTAATAGGTTTCCACTCTAAAAACATATTGACATCTATGAATGTATAGATATATAATATAACACATAGACTAGTATCAATATGAGGTGAACCTATGGAACAGAAATATATGGAAAAAGCATCTATGTTTAAATCACTAGCTGAACCTAATAGATTAATGATAGTAGATATGTTGTCTTGTGGCGAACTTTGTGCTTGTAATATATTAGAGGATCTTAATATTTCACAGTCTACCCTCTCTCATCATATGAAAATATTATGTGAATGTGGTTTGGTTAATGTAAGACGAGACGGCAAGTGGATGTATTATTCTCTGAACTTAGAAAACACAAATATTATAAAACAATTATTTTATGATATTACCTCTGATTCTGAACGTTGTATTTGTAAGGACTCTTGTTTGTCAAAATAGTTGCGTTTATGGGTTATTTATAGAGAAACAACTTAAATTTAAAGATGTGAAATCTATAGTTACTAAGTTTTATATGTTTTATTTAGGCTTTTAGGAGCCTTTATATAATTTAAAAGTCATTGTAACAAATGACTTTAGCTCTGCATAGTATATCAGCATATGAGTATATGAGCATACACGAAAGTTGTTGTGTATACATGAAGACGATTATGTATACATGAAAGTGATTATGTATGTAAGAATTACGTTAAAGGGAGGTGATTGTATGACTCAACTATTTAAAGCGCTTTCAGAAGAAGCCAGGCTTAGAATTCTCTCACTATTATTTCAGAGTGAGTTATGCGTATGTGAAATAGAATTTATATTAGATTTTACGCAGTCTAATACGTCAAGACACTTAACACTGTTAAAAAATGCTAGAATTTTAAAAAGTTATAAAAACGCTCAGTGGGTATACTACACTATAAGCGAAGATTTCAAGTCAGACAATGCCGAACTTTATACTTACTTAGATTTACGATTAAAACAATTATCTACTTATAATACTGATATAGAAAAGCTTAACACATGCAAAGCAAAAGATTTATGCAACCTAAAAAAATAATAGAGGAGAGATGATTATGAGTAAAGAAAAATTGCAGGGGATTGGTTTTTTTGAAAAGTATTTGACGCTTTGGGTAGTACTGTGCATGGTAGCTGGTATATCCATTGGTAAATTTTTACCAGCTATTCCAGATTTTTTAGGGAGGTTTGAATATGCTAATGTGTCTGTCCCTATAGCCATACTCATCTGGATTATGATTTATCCGATGATGATGAAAGTTGATTTTAAAAGCGTTAAAAATGTGAGAAAGAACCCTAAAGGATTATTTGTTACATGGGTAACCAATTGGCTGATTAAACCCTTTACTATGTATGGCATAGCAGCCTTTTTCTTCTATGTTGTGTTTAAAGGAATTATACCATCTGATTTAGCAAAAGATTATCTTGCTGGAGCCGTTTTACTTGGCGCAGCGCCATGTACTGCAATGGTCTTTGTATGGAGTCATTTAACCAAAGGTAATGCAGCCTATACAGTTGTGCAGGTTGCAACGAATGATTTAATTATTTTAATTGCATTTACCCCAATAGTAGCCTTTTTACTAGGTGTTAGTGGTTTTACTATTCCATGGCTTACACTTATTTTATCTGTTGTGCTTTTTGTTGTTATTCCTCTTATAGCAGGAGTAGTTACCCGTATACTAATTATTAAGAACAAAGGGGAAGACTATTTTAATAACGCCTTTCTTCCTAAGTTTAACAACACGACGATTGCAGGACTTCTCTTAACACTTGTAATCATCTTCTCTTTCCAAGGGGATGTTATTTTGCAAAACCCTCTACACATCGGGCTAATAGCTGTACCTCTCATTATTCAGACATTCCTGATTTTCTTTATTGCCTACATTGCTTCTAAGATGTTGAAATTACCACATAATATTGCAGCACCTGCTGGTATGATTGGTGCATCTAATTTCTTTGAATTAGCAGTCGCTGTTGCCATTGCAATATTCGGACCTACCTCTCCTGTTGCCTTAGCCACTATTGTAGGCGTACTGGTTGAAGTCCCTGTTATGCTGATTCTGGTTAAAATAGCAAATAATACCACAGGATGGTTTCCAGCAAATCAAATAGAATAAAATCTGATCAATAATTTGTTACCACTCGAAAGGAGGTGCTGAGATGGAGGAACTCAAATCCAAATTTGAAATATTACCTGAAGAAGAAAAATTGCAGTTCTTAACAAGTATTATGCCTACAATATGTAAACAATTTAAAGAAAATCCCCAAAAAATGATGATGATCATGATGCCTTTTTGCAAAGACATGATGAAAGATTGCAATATAGATATGTCACAAATGATGTCTATGATGAACAAATAGTATTTTATTTAGGATTAAAAAATAAATGATAGATTGGAGAAATGATTATGAAAAAGATGCAAATTTTCGAACCTGCTATGTGTTGTTCCACAGGTCTTTGTGGGGTTGGTGTAGATCCTGAGTTACTTAGAATCTCTACAGTTTTAAGTACTCTTAAAACTAATGGCATTACGATTGATAGATTTAACCTCTCAAGTGATCCACAGGAGTTTATTAGCAATACTGTTGTAAACGAATTTCTAGACAGTAAGGGTGCTGATGGTTTACCTGTTATACTTTTAGATAACGCCATTGTACTATCTGGTAAATATCCGAGTAACGAAGAACTGGTTACTCTTTTAGATATACCTGCCAACTTTTTAGAAAGCCAACCCAAAGCACCTGTTAAAGCCTCTGGTGGCTGTGGCTGCTCTGATGGAAAGTGCTGCTAAGTAAAGCTGCTTGATTACAGGTGTAGGGAACAAAACTTCCCTACACCTTTTATAAATAATAAAACGTAGAAAGGACTGATTGATAATGACTCGATTTAATCCTCAAAATATCCCCCTTACAAAATACTTGTTTTTTACAGGTAAGGGCGGCGTCGGTAAGACTTCTACCGCTTGTGCAACTGCTACAGTTTTAGCAGATAGTGGAAAAAAAGTACTCTTAATCAGCACAGATCCTGCTTCAAATCTGCAAGATGTTTTTAATACAGAGCTTACAAACAAAGGAACCCCGATCACTGCTGTCCCTAATCTAGTTGTAGCAAATCTAGATCCTATTCAGGCTGCTGCTGAATATAAAGAAAGTGTTATTGCACCCTACAGAGGCAAACTGCCTACTTCTGTTCTTGAAAATATGGAAGAGCAATTATCTGGCTCATGTACTGTTGAAATAGCTGCCTTTAACGAGTTCTCAAATTTTATTACAGATGAAAAAGCACAGCTTGAATATGACTATATTATTTTTGATACAGCCCCTACAGGTCATACCTTAAGAATGCTGCAGCTCCCCTCAGCGTGGAGTAACTTCATTAGTGATAATACCCACGGCGCATCTTGCTTAGGTCAGCTTTCGGGACTTGAAGGCAAAAAGTTGATTTATAAACAAGCTGTTGAAACTTTAGCAGATGCTAAACTTACAACCCTTATGCTTATAGCACGCCCTGAGGATTCTCCTCTCAAAGAAGCCGAAAGAGCCTCCGCTGAGCTTAGAGCCCTCGGTGTACACAACCAAGCTTTGGTCATCAACGGCGTTCTTTCTTCTTATGACGACAGTGTATCAGAAAGCCTCTATAATAAGCAGCAACAAGCTCTTTCTAATATCCCTAAGGAAATTAAGGATATAACGACCTACCATATACCGCTTCGTACCTACAACATTATGGGAATAGATCATATTAGAAAGTTCTTAACCACTGATGATTTTATAGTAAGAGATGAAAAACTAAATGCTGCTGTTGTTCCTAAACTAAAAGATGTTATTGATGACTTGTACACTTCAGGCAAAAAGGTTATCTTTACAATGGGAAAAGGTGGTGTTGGTAAAACAACCATAGCCGCTGCTGTTGCAGTAGGCCTTGCCAAAAAAGGAGTCAAGGTACACCTGACCACAACAGATCCTGCGGCTCATCTTAAGTTTGTCATTGATGAACAACCAGGTGTTACCCTTAGCCATATAGATGAACATGAGGAACTGAAAAAATATCAAGAAGAGGTACTCAGCAAAGCCAAGGAAAGCATGTCTGAAGATGATATAGCTTATATTGAAGAAGATTTACGCTCACCTTGTACACAGGAAATTGCAGTTTTTAGAGCGTTTGCTGAGATTGTAGAAAAAGCTGAAAATGAGGTTGTTGTCATTGACACTGCCCCAACCGGACATACACTGCTTCTCTTAGATGCAACGCAAAGTTATCATAGAGAAATAGCGCGTTCACAAGGAGATATTCCAGAGTCAGTAAAAAAACTGTTGCCAAGGCTTCGTAATGCTGAGGAAACCGAGGTTATTATTGTAACCTTAGCCGAAACTACCCCTGTCTATGAAGCCATGCGTTTAGAAGAAGACTTGAAACGCGCTGGTATTCATACCAAATGGTGGGTGATCAATTCTTCACTTTTTGCTACAGCTACTACAAACAAAATGTTAAGAGCAAAAGCAAGTTATGAAACTGAGTGGATTAACAAGGTGGATACACACGCTAAGGGCAACTTTGCAGTTATAGAGTGGAGTGCTGAAGATATTAAAGGTGATAAGCTCCTTGAGCTTCTTGAATAAATATCAGCTTTCATTTTAAGATCATATTAAATAAAAGTATAATATTAAGACCGTGATCCCTCTTTAGAGGGGACACGGTCTTAATATTATGCTTTTATTATTTATTATGCTTTTATTCTAAAGCACCTGTAAGTTTTTCTGCTAATTCATTGATTTTTTTAATAGGCACACTCTTGACCGTTTTTGCCATTTCAATAGCCTCTTTCACATCCTCAACTGCAATACCTATTTCCATACATTTTTTATAATGCCACTCCAGACATGGCAGGCAATTCCCAGCCACAGCTGCACCAACAGCAACTAATTCCTTCGTTTTAAGATCTAAAGCCATAAATATTCTCCTTTCGTTTTTAAAATCCTAAATAAAACATATAAAATGCGATGCCTAAAATCGCAAGGCCCATCATACTTTTTAAAACCTTACTAAAAGTCCCGTACTTATTACTTGCTGTAACTTTTTTAACAAATCCAATAGAAGTTCCTGCAATGAGTACTAGTACACTATGTCCAATAGAATACAGTAAAAGCAATAAGACGCCCCATGCTACATTGCCACTTTTCACCACAATGCCTAGTAAAACAATTAGTACTGGCGTTGCACAAGGCGAAGAAAAGATTCCGCCTAAGACACCTGCTATAAATGCTCCTGCATATCCCTTTTTTGTACTCTTGCTTGTAAGATACGTAGCAGGTATAAAATCGTAAATTCCCCATGTCTGAAGTGCCATCAGTACCATTAAAATCCCTAATGCAATATACCACCATTTACTAGAGGTTCCCATTAATCTTCCTAAAAGTGATGCTACAGTCCCAAGCGTTGTAAAGGTAGCAGCCATACCAAGAGCAAAAGTCAGGGACAATCTAAACGCTCTTTTAGGATCATTGCTGCCAGCACCTACATAGCCAATAACTAAGGGAACACTGCTTAAGGCACACGGCGTAACCGAAGTTAAAACACCTGCCAATAGTGCAATAAGTGGTGCTAACCACAAACTTCCAGCTATTAGCATAGATAAAGACTCTAACCATCCATCAATCATTCTTCTAACCCCATTTCCTTAAGTACTATAAGAATCATTTCTTCTGTCATACCTCCTTCATGAGTCGTAAGTACATGTTCATCAGTCTCCTTTGAAGAATACATAGTCATCCGAGACGCCTGTGGGTCAGCTGGTGTATAGGGTTTTCCTTCTTTATCAAAAAACATTTGGGTAGGGATCACGCGTAAAGGATATCCTGCTGCGAGTTCTTGATACTTCCATACATCTATAAATTTGATAATGGCTTTGCCCTGTAGTTCTTCATTTAGTTTTACTAGAACAGGCGCCATTTGTTTACAAGGCGCACAGTCCTGTGCACCAAAATCAAGCATAATAGGTACACCATATGACTTGAGCTGTTCTAGATCTATTGCTTCTGTAACGTGAAGTTCAAAGTCTGGTTCTTGTATCATAGGATACTCAGCATTTGTTTTTTCTACTGAACCACCCTCAGATGCTACTGTACTACCTTTAATTGGCAGTTCTTTAGGATTTTTGGCCAGCCATATACCCCCTATAGAAATAACAATAAGTCCTGGAACAATAATTTTTATCAGACGTTTTTTAATTATACTTGGTTTTTGATCATTTGCCATTTTTAACAAATCCTCCTATCTCCTATTTATTATATTTCTATAATTTATCACACTTACAATTATAACATATTTTTCCAGAAGAATCATATCTTTTAACACTCACCCTCACATTCACATTCTGTATCATAGGATTTATTCTGTCTTGCTCGTGGTCTCCAGTCTGTATTTTCTCCTATATAAGTAATAGCTCCGCTTGGGCAGAGATTGCCACATCCGTGGCAGCCTTGAATACACCCTTCGCCATATATGACAATAGGCTTAGGCATTCTTGCTATATCATAAACTCCATGTGTACACTTATTGATACATCTTCCACATTCTTTACAAGTTTTATAATTGATAACTGGATACCATGTTTTTGACATCTTTTTGCCTCCCTATTTTGCACTTGCTAAAACAACAGCTCATAAAACGCTTCATTACTTAGCAAATGAATATATTCTTGTATCTTTATACTGTCTAAAAGTTGTTTAAGTTCTGATTTTTTATAACGCTTATTTAAAAATTGTTTTTCAAGTTCATCTATGGGTTTTACTTCAAAAAAATCTCCTCCTAGTTTAAAACCTTGAATGCACCCTTCCTTAACATTCATTCGCAAAGCTATGCTTCCTGCAGCAAACCGCATTTCTTTTTTATAATTCATCTCAGGTGAAAAGCCAAAGTTCCATTTCCATGTGTTGTATTTACTGTCTCTAAGTTTTTGGATAATACAAAGATCCTCATCGGTCAGCTTATAATTTTGAACGTTTATTTCATCTTCATCAAACATACTGATTATAAGCGCCTTGCGAAAATCCTCTAAAGAAATTTTTTCTTTGAGATAGTCGCTGATATTGGTCACTCTGTTTCTAACAGATTTAATTCCCTTTGATTCAAACTTTTCTTTTTTTACCTGAAGTGCTTTTGAAAGGACAGTTAAATCACTTGAAAATAATAATGTTCCATGATGTAAAACTTTATTTTTATAAAAATACTGGGCATTTCCTGAAAATTTTTTACCGTCAATTAAAATATCATTTCTTCCATTAAAGCTAGCTTCTATCCCAATTTTTTTTAAACACGCTACAACAGGCAGAGCAAAAAAGCGAAAATCATTTTTATAAGACAGTCCATCGTTTTTGATAATCGTATAATTAAGATTACCCAAATCGTGATAAACAGCACCACCTCCTGAAAGGCGCCTCACCACTTTGATATTGTTTTTATGGGCATAATCAAGGTTTAATTCTTCATATGTATTTTGATGTTTCCCCACCACTATGACAGGCTCATTCTGCCAAAGGATTAATAGATCATCTTGTAAATCTTTTTTCTTAACAAAGTATTCTTCTAGCGCTAAATTAAAATACGGATCTTTAGAATGATTCTCTATATTTATCAAACACTTTCCCCCTTTACTCTCCTAATATTTGATCTACTTGCCTCACGATTTTTTCTGCAACTTGATCAACCATCTGGTAGTGTTCCTCTTTGAGATCTCTTCCTGAGACAATCTTTGAAAGAGCCACTTCTTCGCTTATGATTTCAGAAATAACAACTTCGTCTTTTACTCCTCCGCTGTATTTTAAGGTAGCTCTTTTGGCACAGCACTTATCACAGCCATCTACTGTAATAACAGGGTATTTCTTAGCAAATTCTCGTTCTTCACCACCTCCTGCTATATAAAGAGGCAGACAAAGGGAGGTGACTTTGCCTACACGTAATTCTTCCATTACTTTTCTTGTCGCCAGTCTACTGAGAGTACCGCCTAAGCATTCTTCTCCGCTGCATGAGATCACACCTACTTTTGTATCAGCCATTGTCTTCGTCCTCCTTTATGATTTCTGCAACCTTCAAAGAGATTTTGCTCGCAAATTCATCTACGATCTGCCATCCATCTTCTGTAAGCGATGTCCCTGTGCCGGCATTTTTGCCTCTATGATGACGCATTTCATCTACCACACGATATTTTTCTTTTACAATGCCTCCTGTGTCAGCCACACTTTTAGCAGCACACAAAGCTGGACAGCCGTCTATAGTAATACAGCTTCTGCCCTGAACTTTCTCCTTCGCCAAATCATCTCCTGTTACAACATGGGCAAGGCATACTGTCTCTGATGTATAAGGAGCTAACTGGTTCGTAACACAAAGGGCTGTTTCTCTTGCCATAAGTCCAAATACCTTACCGATCCCACTACATGGAATGACTTTTACTTTAGACATGAAACTCATCTACCTTTCTTTTTAATACTGGTAAATAGCCTTCAAAATCATAGAGTAACTCTTTATCACTTTCAAAATCCGAAAGGGCCATTTCAGCAATCCAGCCTTGTTCATAGGGATTCTCATTGATAAGTTCTGGAGATTCTAATAACTTCTCATTGACAGCAGTAATCATACCGCTGACTGGAGAAACTATTTCAAACATCGCTTTACCTGACTCAATATCCCCAACCTCTTCAAACTGCTCTATTTCCCTTCCAATTGTAGGCGCTGTAAAGAACATAATATCTGAAAGGCTCTTTTGCACAAAATCTGTTACTCCAATACGCGCCTTATTACCTGATACATAAACCCATACATCATTTTCATTAAAATAAAAACCTTCATCTTGGGGAATACGGAAAATAAATTTGTCCTTTGTATAAACTTTATAATTCAAGACCTCTGGTATAATTACAGTACTTTTAGTCTGAGTTGCCACTTCTGACGACCTAGTTAGTTTATCAAAAATGATTTTAGCTAGGCTTATTTCATTCTCTCCTATTCTAAGACCATGACTTAAAACGATATCATGGTCTTTTGCTTCCTCTGTAATGTTTATTTTTTTATTAATCCTTAAATTCTTTTCACCAGCAAGTTTGCTTGCACAGCGTACATTGCAGCCATCTATTACAAGTAAAGGCTTCTCTTCCAACACTTGGTTATATTTTGTTTGTGCTACCCGATAAAAAACTGGACAGACTATTTCGCTGTCAGTATTTTCGAGAAGCATTACTGCCACTTCTTTTGATACACATCCTGCACATTTATCCAGACCATTACAGGGAAGGATCGCATAGGATTTATCCATTACTGTTCACAGCCTTTCTAATAGCTTTTATGTAGGCCGTTGTTTGTGATTTGCCTGGAAATTCAATAGCATCAAGTCCGCATGTCTTTCCACAAGCTCTACAGAACACCACACAATTGTTAGGATTTTTTACAATTAGCTTTTCTCCCGCGTCTTCATAAACTTCAAACACATTATGAGGACAAAATTCCACACATTTCATGCAGTAGTTACATTTACTAAAATCAATGCGGGGACTCCAATCAATCTTGTGTCTTGGTACACCCATAAAGGTCGTTTCACTCATTATGCTTCCTCCCCCTCAAAACCTAATTCCTTGAGTGCCTTTTGAACCACTTCAAAGGCTTTTTCATTGGTCATATCTCGAATATCTAGCATCACACAGTCTTTTTCTATATTGAGTCCACTGTCTTTAAAAGCCTCTTTAAACATCTTTTTTTGCATATTAGGAGCACAAGCACCAATAATGACCTTTCTATGTGCTTTTAAAAAATCAGCTAAAAATCTATCCCCATCCTCTTCACAAAGTTGTGGATGAATAAACCCATATTCTACCGGGAGTTCCACTCTCACCTGATTAATAAAATCCCAGATGTCCATAGCTTGAAAACCAGGACATTTTCCTGTACATACACACATAATAAATCCATAAAGTTCTTTTTCTTCCATACTTAATCCTCCTCATTAATTTTTATATCAATTGTTAATAACAATTTTCACAAGATTACAGCTTGTGAATAGCTCTTCCTAATAAGTCCCCACAGGCTTCCCATATAGCCTCACTAAGAGAGGGATGGGGATGAATCATATCTGCTAAATCACTGGCTTTTGCTTTTAATGTGATGGCAAGGGTAAGCTCTGATATCATTTCTGATGCATTGGCGCCTAATATATGTCCGCCAATGATCGTATTGTCTTGATCAGCAATTACTTTAACAAAACCTTCCCTTTCTCCCAGCGTAAGAGCTCTGCCATTATGACGAAATGAGAATCTCCCAACCTTTACTGAGATACCGGCTTCCTTGGCTTCTTCTTCTGTCATACCTACAGAGGCTACCTCAGGATTTGTATAGATACATGCCGGCACTGCATTGTAATTAACTCTGCTATGATATCCCAAAGCATTTTCAGCAGCCGTTTTACCTTCCATAAAAGCTAAATGTGCAAGAAGCTTACCTCCTACAACATCTCCTGCAGCATAAACTCCTCTAAGGGATGTTTCCATATGCTCATCTACACTTACTTTTCCTTTTTCAATTTTTAAAGACAAGTCCTCAAATGCGCCTAAATTCAGTTTTCTGCCTACAGCAGCCAATACTTTTTCGCAGGTACTAACTTCTGTTTTTTCACCTACTGTATAGGACACTTCAAGTCCTTCATCTGTTTTTTGTATTTCTGTTACCGTGGCAGCTAATTTAAAACCAACACCTTGGCGTTTCATGATTTTAAGAAGTTCAGCTGCTATTTCACTATCCTCACTCGGAAGTATTCTGTCTTGAAGTTCCATAATCGTTACCTTAACGCCAGCTGAATGAAACATAGCGGCAAATTCAAGACCTATAACGCCTCCTCCTATAATAACTAGGCTTCGGGGCAATGTCTGTATACTGAGTGCTTGATTACTTGTTATAACCCCCTCCAGCTCAATGCCTTTAATCGGCGGCAGAAAAGGGGCCGCTCCTGTAGTCGAAATAAGTTTGTCGTAATGAACTTCTACTAAGCCTTCAGCCGTTTCAACTGAGAGTTTGTTATTAGATAAAACAGTTCCTTTTCCTTTTACAACCTTTATCCCTTGTGCCTTTAATAATTGCCCCAGGCCACTATTAAGCGTTTTAACAACACGATTTTTTCGATCAGTTGCAGCATGCCAGTTAATACTTTTCAATTCACTGTCTATCCCAAATTCTTTAGATTTTTTAATATCCGCAACTATCTCAGATGTTCTTAATAATGCCTTTGTCGGAATGCATCCTTTGTTAAGACATACTCCTCCTAGTTCTTTTTCTTCAATAAGTACTACCTCTGCCCCAAGCTGTTTCGCTCTAATAGCAGCAACGTACCCAGCAGGCCCTCCACCAAGTACACAAACATAAGTTGATATTGCATCGATATCCACCACACTACTACCTCCTTTTGAATGATTAATCCATGGCTTAGTTCATACCTAAGTTAATTGTTTTCAGTCTGCTTTGCTACAGAAACTGATACAATGGCAACTAGCATCATGGCACATGCTGCTATCATAAAAATGGTCTGTATATGAGATACTTCTAAAATCCTGCCATTTAAATTAGTACCTACTGCGCCCCTATTAGTTACTCTATATTATATATATTCTTATCTATGTTATTTATAACCCTCTATGACATAGATAAATATCTATATGATAAAGTATACGCCTGACATAGATATTTGTCTATATGATTTTCCTTTTTATCTATATTTTCATAAAATAAAAAATCTCCCGATTAGAAAGGTATGGATTCACTCTCTAATCAGGAGATTTTTTTATTAAAACTACACACGTTCTACAAACTGAACTTGTAAATTGAAATGATTTTAATCTAAGAAATTAATCAATCACTTTGCAAGCTTTTCAACTATTTTAACAATCTCTTTTGGTTTAAGCACCTTTCCAAAAGCCACTACTTTCTCATCAATAACAAGTCCTGGTGTAGACATTACGCCATACTTGGCAATATCTCCAAAATCAGTTACTTTTTCAACCTCAGCTTCAATGTTAAGTGTTCTTAATGCCTCTTTTGTATTTTCTGCAAGTGTCATGCAGCTTTTGCACCCAGATCCTAAAATTTTTATTTTCATAGTCATTCTCTCCTTTAAATTTTAAATTCTATCTATCCTTTTTATTATCTTTGCAAGCTTCTATTTAAATAAATAATCAAAGAAATTAAACACATACCCAATAAAAATAATTCCAAATGATACAATGCCTACAAATGCGACTAATAACTTAGGTTTTACTGCCTTTCTAAGCATAATAACTGATGGGAGCGATAGGGCTGTTACACTCATCATCAAGGCTAATATGGTTCCCACGCCTACCCCTTTATAAAACAAAGCTTCTGCTACAGGTATCGTTCCAAAAATATCAGCATACATTGGAATACCAACAGCTGTTGCAATCAGTACAGAAAACGGATTATTTTCTCCAAGAATAAATTCAATGAGGTTTTGTGGTACTACATTATGAATAAGTGCACCAATACCTACACCAATAAGCACATACATCCATACCTTTTTAACCGTAAATAGCATTTGATCTCTTGCAAAGACTACTCTTTCTTTTTTAGTGAGATCAGGAGCATCAATATCTACTGAGGTACCTGTTTTAATATATTGCTCTACATATTTCTCCATACCCAATTTATCAATAAGCGTACCTCCAAGAACAGCAAGTATAATCCCAACAACAACGTATGCTACAGCTATCTTTAAACCAAATATACTAATAAGTAAAAGAAAGGCTGCAAGGTCAACAAGAGGCGAGGATATAAGGAATGAGAAAGTAACGCCTACAGGAAGCCCTGCATTGGTAAACCCAATAAATAGCGGTATAGAGGAACAAGAACAAAAAGGTGTTAGAGTGCCAAGCAATGCCCCTACTATATTTGCTTTGATCCCTTTAAATCTTCCTATAATCTTCTTGGTTTTCTCAGGTGGAAAATAGCTTTGTATATAAGAGACCATAAAAATAAGTGTTGCAAGCAAAATAAGTATTTTTATTGTATCATAGATAAAAAATTGTAAGCTCCCACCATACCATGTACTCATATCTATTCCAAACGTTTGCAGTAGTAAACCTGTGGCGTCATTTAGCCACTTCATGCCGAGTATCTGATTTTGAAAAAATTTCCAAACTAAAGCTATACTATTCATACCCTTTCTCCCCTTTTTTAGTCTTTTTTAACTCCTACTACTTCTTCTTCGAATTTTAAAACAGCTCTTAAATCATTTATTCTCTTCTCATTTAAACTATACTTCATCCAAGCACCTTCTCTTCTTGCATAAATGAGTCCACTTTCTGTTAATAACTTCATATGATAGGAAAGCGTGGGCTGCGTAATATTAAAACTTTCTAGAATCTTACATGCACACAACTCCCCTTCATATAACATATGAATAATTTTAAGTCTTGTCTCATCTGCAAGTGCTTTAAACATCGGAACATATTCTGCATAGCTGTAATTCATACTATTACCTCCTATTTTTTTAGTAAAAACTGTCTACTTATATATATGCTTCTCTATGTGATTTATAACTATCTATGATATAGATAAATATCTATGTATAATATATCCTACATATAAACATTTGTCTATATATAGGCTATACAATTTTATATTCTGATGCTTCAAAACACAAAGCCCCAAACCTAGGTTGTTTTCTAAGTTTGGGGAATAATAGACTTCTTACTAACACCTCTTATATTGGAGTTGTTGGCTAAATGGACTAACCCTCTTATTTTTACTATAATCTTTTCATATTTACCTAAGTTTATACTTCTTCCTGGATCTCATGACTATTCTTGCTCTAGAAAAAATCAAAAAATAAATTATTTGAGACTTTCTTTATTTAAGACAGATTTAAGATTACAATAGGGTCGTTTTAAGTTTGTTCTGCTACAATAGTTATTAGAAATGTTACGTGGAGGAGATAAAATGATATTTTCAACAAATAAATCCAGCTTAATTCCCATCGATACCCTCATTCTGTTTACTGTAGTATGTCTGCTTCTGACAATTATTTTATTCATTTTAGTCAACATTAAAATAAGGTATAAAAGCAAAAAAATAATGCGTTTTTGGAATGTGGCTTGCTTGTTTACTATGGGTATACTCTTTAGTGGTGGTGTGTTTGGAAAATTTGTAGATGTAAAAACTGCTGAA
This sequence comes from uncultured Clostridia bacterium, assembly GCA_937921505.1. GTDB lineage: Bacteria > Bacillota > Clostridia > Lachnospirales > Cellulosilyticaceae > FMMP01. The sequence goes on from CAKZUB010000014.1 coordinate 48,060, forward strand.
CGCAGAACATACACTCAAAAAGATTTAACACAGGACTTGAAACAATTAGAAAACTGTATTATGAAAGAAAACCCCTTCTATTTTTCAGATAGAGAGAGCTTAAGTCAACTTTTCTTAACCGCCTATGAAAAAATCGAAGATGGCATGACAGAACTAGATTTTTACCGTTTAGTTAATCCCATGATTGTAGAGGTTGGCTGTGGACATACTAACCTTTCTATTTCAGAAGCTTTAGTACGTAATAGAGAGAAGTCAGCAAAATTCTTTCCATTAAAAGTAACACTTGTAGATAATGAGCTCTATGTACTAGAAGATGATACTGCAAAGGGTATCAGTGCTGGTGATAAGATAAAGTCCATTAACGGAAAAACTAGTGATGAAATTATTGATACCTTAATGAAAAATATTAGCCATGACAGCATCATCGAAGCAAAGCCCCGTTATATTCTAAGTAAGCATTTTAACAGTAGATTCTATGACTTTGTAGATAACTCTGAGAGCTTTCATGTTAAGTTAATGCGTAGAGATGGTTCTTCAAATACAGCTGATTTACAGGCAAAGCCTCGTCAAGAGTTTAATACAACTGCTTGGGGACTTCATTTTGCTGAATATCAAGATAGTAATTATTATGAAAGTATGATCTATGAAGATTACGCCGTATTAACTATTCATTGTTTTGCTCCAGAAAAACAAAACAAATTTGATGATTATATCAACGAATTCTTTTTGAAACTTAGAGAACAAAATATTTCCAAGTTAATTATAGACTTAAGAGGAAATTATGGTGGTTCGCCTTTTATGGCAAAAACTCTACTCTCACATTTAATCACAGAACAAACGAGCTATTTCAATTGTGATTTACCACGTCTTCATAACTTACTAGGTTTTCAAAAACCTATTTCTCCTGCTGAATCTCCATTTGACGGTGACTTAGTTGTTTTAATTGATGGTGCATGTTTCTCAACAACAGCTCATTTTTGTTCACTCATTAAACATCATAATTTAGGAACCTTCGTAGGAAGTGAAACTGGTGGAACATATGTCTGTACAGATAGTTCAAAGGATACTGTTCTTAAGTCTACACGTATGCGCTTACATTATTCTACCCTGACTTATAAAGTCTTAGGACAGGGGTTATCAAAAAACAGTGGGATCTTGCCCGATCTAAGTATTTCACCTTCTATAGAAAATTTACTTTATAATAAAGACATTGCCATGGAAAGAACCTTGCAAATATTAACAGAAGCTAAAAAAGACTAATGTTAATCTATCTATGAAATATTTAATCGAAAAATATTTACTTATTAGTACCGAAGTTACTTATTGTAAGTTATTTATGGTACTTACTATAAGTTACTTATGGTAATTTGACAAAGTATACATAGTATGGCATAATAATCCCAACATCAACGGAGTTTTATACATACCTTTTATGTACCAAGCCATTGATACCCATGATATTTTATTGATTGAAATTATTGATAGGTAGGTTAAAACAAATGAATGGAACACACAAAACCACTATGCAGGATATCGCAAACGAATTGAAAATTACTAAAGTGTCAGTTTCCAAAGCTTTATCAGGGCAATCAGGGGTAAGTGATGAACTAAGAGATAAAATAGTAAATACTGCCCAAAAGTTAGGTTACAAAAACAAAACATTTCATAAACAAAAGGCAACTTACAAATTTGCATTTATAGTCGCAAAGAGATTTTTTTTAGAGACAGATAAGTTTTATAATGTTATATTTTATTACTTAAATAAACGTTGTATGGCACTAGGCCATGAACTTGTTTCTATAGTAGTTAATGACTATGAAGAAAGAACAAACACCATTTCTGATATTATACAAAATAGGGTTATAGATGGCATTTTTCTTGTTGGTGAAATAGACTCTGCCTATATTACTAAAATAAAAACTTTTAATATACCCTTTGTAGCTATAGATTTTTATAAACCTGATTTAGAAATGGATTGTATTATAACAGATAACTTCTTCCTAGGTTTTCAAGCTTCACAATATCTCATACAAAGAGGGCATAAAGATATAGGTTTTGTAGGTGATATTAATCAGACATCAAGTGTCATAGATAGGTATTTTGGCTTTCAGCGGGGGATGTCTATCTATCATTTTAACATTAATAAGGAATGGGTTTTTTCTAATAACGATTATATAACCGGAAACTATCATTTAGATTTAGATTTACCCGCATGCTTGCCTACAGCTTTTATTTGTCATTGCGATATGTCCGCTTATTATTTAATACAAACATTAAAAAAAAGAAACATTTCTGTTCCTAATGATATTTCAATAGTAAGTTTTGATAATACCGATCTTAGTAAACTGACTATACCACCACTTACGACAATTGAGATAGATAAGTCTGATATGGCTGCAAAAGCAATTACTACCCTTATTTATAAAATAGAAAAATCTAATGTTTTAACGCAAAGAGTGTATACTCGTACTAAACTCATTGAAAGAGAATCAGTAAACTGTTTAACTAATAGATAAAAGGAACTCCTCCTATATTTTGAAAATTAAATTCAAAATATAGGAGGAGTTCTCCTTTATATCATTATAGTTTTATATTTCTAAGTTTTTATAAATATCATCAATACTAATATCAACGCAAGCTATAGAGTCATCAGCTGCACCGTAATAAATACGTACAAAATCTTTATATTCTAATAATCCACAGCTAAAGACGACATTTCCAAAAAAACCTTTAAGCTCGTACTCTTCTGTAGGTTCAACCAACGGCTTTATACTTCTTTTTATTACTATTTCGGGATTATATTTGTCAAGCAGCATAGCGCCTAGACAATACCTATTATCATGTGTTGCTCCATGATAGATTTCAATAAACCCCTTTTCCGTTAAAAATGGAATAGCACTTGCACCTATTCTACAACTATCCCACTTGTTTTCACGAACACTAGCTATTAGCTTGTGACCGCCCCAACATACTAGATCATTCGACTGAGCAATCCACATATTAGGTGCTGAAAAATCAGATGTTGACGGACGATGTAGGGCATAGTATTTACCACTGAACTTTTTTGGGAAAATAGCAACATCTTTATTATCTGGATGAAAAATATTTCCCATATCTTCATAAGTTTTAAAATCTTTAGTCTTAACTAACTTAGTTACAATACCATAGTTAGATGCACCCGAAAAACTAATGTAGTAAATATCATCTATTTTTGTTATGCGCGGATCCTCTATCCCAAAAGTGGTATATTCATCAAATGCTTGGATAAAAGGTTTGTCTTCAATTTCAAAATCAAAACCATTGTCACTAAACCCAAGTCTCAGATGCGATATTGATGTTAAGTAACATTTATCATGCTTTGACTTTATTACTCTCCTATCTGAAAAATCATAATTCTTATCGTTAGCATCGAATTCTCTTAACATTATCCTCTTTTTTTGCACATCATAAATAGGTGCTATTACTTTTGATGGATCATCATTAATAGGTACTTCTGCGACTCTCATTAATAAAACAGTTTTACCCCTATACTCTGTAACACCCGGATTAAATACACCCAATATTTTATAATTTTCTAAAGACGGCTTAAGATCACTTACCTTAATAATAGGATTCTTTTCGCATTTTTTGTTCACTCTATCTACCCCTTTATACCACTCATTTTTATTCCCTCTACTAATCTTTTCTGACCTAAGAAAAATACAATAAGTGGCGGTACTAACGCTAGTACAGATGCCGCCATAAGAGCACCCCAGTTAATTTCTTTAAGTGAATTAAACATGGCAAGTCCTAGCTGTAAAGTATACTTTTCATAAGAGTTAAGAAATAGTAAAGGGCCAAGCAAGTCATTCCAAGCACCCATAAATGACCATATGCCAATAGTAACAAGGGCTGGTTTTGATATAGGCATAATTATTTTCCAAAAGATCTGCCAGCTAGTAGCTCCATCCATAAACGCTGATTCATCTAGAGCTTTTGGGATAGAAGTAAAGTACATTCTTAAAAAAAATATAAAAGTAGCAGCTCCCCCAAAATATGATGCCCACGCTAAAGGAAAGTAAGTATTAATTAGCCCTAGTTTTGAAAACATAATATATGAAGGCAGTATAGTTGCCTCACCTGGAATCATCAGTGTAGATAATAACATCATAAACAAGAACCTTTTACTCTTAAACTCAAACCTACTAAACCCATATGCAACAATAGCGGATACAAAAACCTCGCCACCTAGCCTTACAATCGCTATATAGGATGTATTTAGAAAATATCTTGCAAAAGGAATAAGTGTAACAGCTTGTACATAATTTTGAATTTCTAATGTTTTAGGAATCCACTGCGGAGGTATAGAAAATATATCATCACGGATTTTTAATGAAGTAGATAGCATCCAAAGTAATGGTATAATAGTCCAAGCACAACCTAATAAAGTGACAAGATGCGTTACAGTGAGCCTTAAGATTCTTTTTATATTTAATCTTTTATTGGGCATTTTATGCAGCATTTTATGTGCTAATTTTTCATCTTGTATTTTTCCAACCATTATAATCACCTCTTTTTCACTTTTTTTGCCTTTTCTTTATTTTCGTACTCATAGTACACCCATGCCCCGAAAGATTTAAAAACAATGAGTGTCAAAAATAAAATAAATAAAACTAATACCCAAGCTAGAGCAGAAGCGTAACCCATCTTACTAAATTTAAATGCATTATTATAAACATAAAGCATATAAAACTGCTTGCCGCCTAAAATGTAGTTTGTATTAAATTGCCTTAAAGAGCCTATTATATTCATAATCATATTATAAAATAAAATAGGAGTCATCATAGGCAAAGTGATACTCACAAGCCTTGGCCACCAGCCTGCCCCGTCAATAGTTGCTGACTCGTAAAGTTCTTGTGGTATATCTTTTAAACCAACAAGATAAGTAAGCATGCCTCCGCCAGCACCCCATATAGCTATCATGATATAGGATGGTAAAATCCATTTAGTATTTCCCAGCCAGTTTGGCCCAGTTATTCCGAAGTTCGCAAGAAGTTGATTTAGTAAACCAAACTTAGGGTCAAGTATCCAACGCCACATCATAGCAACTGCAACGCCTGAAACTACTGCCGGTAAATAAAATATAGTGCGATAAATAGATAATCCTTTTATTTCTGTATTTAACAGCATTGCAATAAAAAATGAGGCTGTCATACCAAGGACTATAGAAAAAACAGCATATGATAAAGTATCTTTTACCACAACATAAAACGTAGGATCATTAAAAATATTTATAAAATTTTGCATACCAATAAACTTAGGATCACCAATTATCGGCCACTCTGTAAACCCTAAATAAACAGACATGCCTAAGGGGAAAAGTCCAAATAGAGTAAATCCAATTATCCAAGGCATAACATAAAGCAAACCTTGATTTTCTTTTATAAAGTTTTTTAAAGTATTTTTTTTGACATCTCTTGATGCAGAGGATTTCATAATCATTTACCTCCCGTATAATAAAAAGTTCGAGATATATTAGTTAGAGTAAAAAACTAATACACTCGAACTCTTTTCAGTTTAGTCATATAATAATTTTAAGAAATAAGTATATTTTAGATTTAAAACGAGTCTATGTTTACTTCAAAATTGATTCAACAGCTTTTTGGGTTTGGTCCGTAGCAGCTTGAATATCAATTGATTCGAGAGCTTTCTTATAATCATTTTCTGATGTTGCATTATATATTTGTTGTTGTACCCCGTTTGTACCATCAGTACCACCCCAAATTATAGATCCAATTTCCGCATAGAGCAGCAAGTTACCTGGATTCGCTATTTCTAAAGATTTTTTTATAACTTCAACTGGCAAGTTTGCTTTTTTAGCATTAAGCTCTTTATATTTTTCTTCTTGTCCTTTAATAGGAGATGATACTTTCCAGCCAAAAAATTCAACAGACATATCTGAAGCTGCTTGATATAATTTTTCTTGCGGCACATCAGAAAAAGCAGATAAACTTGTAACACCAATCCAAGGAAATGTTTGATGCTGACCTGAAAGTCCCTTTGGCACTACAGCATAACCAATCTCAAAATCTTGTTCATCTTTTTCTATGCCGTCTGACGAACCAGCTAGTATCATACCAACTTTACCTGATTGGAAAAATGAAGTCATTCCATTATTAGAAGCTCCTGCTGATGGCAACGCTGAAGCATCTTCTTTAAACATTTTCACAAGATAATTAAAACCTTCTACAGACTCTTTACTATTTACAATAGCATTATTTGATTCATCAATGTAACCACCTCCAAAGTTCCATAACCATTGGCTGATCGGTGGCCAATCCCAAATATATGTTCCGTATTGGTCAAACTCCCCATCACCATTAAGATCTTTAGTCATCGACTTTGCAATTTTAAAAAATTCATTTACATCCCATTCACCTTTTGCCCATTTTTCATAGTCAGCATTAGTGTATCCTGCTTCATCAGTTAGACCTTTATTGTAGTAAACAATAACCGGATTTACTATCCATGGTATGCCATAAATGTTTTCTTCATAAACACCAGCTGCTTTAGCCCCTTCATACATACTATCAAAAGACACTTGGCTATCACCTTTTGCTAATGCAGTAATATCTTGAAGTCCCCCAAGTTTAGCATATGCTGGTGTATATTCTTGTGAAAGCCACATGATGTCAATATCTGAAGATTTAGCAGCGAATACAGATTGAAGTTTAGTGTAATAATCGGCTGGTATAGACATGATTTCTATTTCATACCCAGATGCTATCCCTTTTTCAGCGTTTACTTTGTCTGCTATAGCTTTTAATTCATCATACTCTCCCCCACCAGCCCATGTTGCAAAAGTAATTGTCTCTAACTTTGTATCTGTCTTTACTGTGTTAGTTTTTGCAGGTGTTGCAGTTCCTGATTGATTATCCACTTTTTGTGTACTAGTACAACTTATCATAGTAAAGGATATCATAGAAACAATAATTAGTTTACTTAACTTTCTCATATTAATCGCTCCTGTAAAGTATTTTGTAACTTAACAATATGCTAACATATAGAAATTTGTATGTCAATCCATTTTTTTTAGTAAAAATGTCTTCCTTATTATAAATAAACATGCAAAAAAACCATTCTGATCACATATTTGATAGTATTCATCATGGTTTGAAAAATTCATACGCCTTATTGACTAAAAATTACTTCAGTTATCTGTCAATATAATAAAGACATTGTTATAGAAAGAGCCTTACAAGTATTAAGTTTAAAATAGCTATACTAAATTGTTACTCTCAAAAAAAACTTTAACTTCCAATAGATCTGACATTTGCTTAAATACTAATTTGCTTATCTGCTCCTGTGGTATTTTCATATCTGGAATGACTATAGGTATCATCCCCGCACTATGTGCTGCTAATATACCTGCTTCTGAATCCTCTAATACGATACACCTGCTAGGTGAGCAATTTAGCTTTTCTGCAACTTTCAAGAAAATTTCCGGATCTGGTTTTGAATTTACAACTTCATCTCCACATAATACGCAGTCAAAATATGAATCAACAGATGTCATTTTAAGTAAGATATAGACTCTCTCTTTGCTTGTTGAAGAAGCGACAGCTTTTTTTATATTCTTGTTACTTAAGAACTCTAAGAGTTCATATAACCCTTTTTTTACTGGAACACCCTTTTCTTTAATCAACTCTTCTGCTATTCTAAGCCGCTCTCTTACAATGGCTTCAACTGGGAACTCATTGCCAAAATGCTCTAAATAGGTTTCTTTAGTCTTCTTAAGATTAGTTCCTATAGTCTGTTTAAATAAATCCTCGCCTATTTCATAACCATAAGCGAGCGCTGCCTCACTCCATGAGATATAGGCTATTTTTTCTGTGTCAAACATAAGTCCATCCATATCAAATATAATTAAATCATATTGATCCACTTTTAATTACCCCCTTTTATTAAATCTCTCTTAAGATCTGTATTAACTTTTTATTAACTCAACTCTATCTATTTTAGTCTTGCCATTGACATTTAATCCTCTACATTTTGTCACGTTATTATATATCTCATTTTATCATCTTTTAACAATTTCATCTATCCATTATTGAGCTCAAAATGGTGCTCTTTAACACACGAATTTAATTATTATAGTCATTACACATCTCGTGTATACTAAAAAGGCTATCCTTAGAAAAAAGAATAGCCTTGAATATTTCTTATTAAATTATAATCCGTGCACTTCGCTTCGACAATAACCTACACGCGTTACCTTAGTAGTTAACTCAAGCCAGGCACCCTCACGGCACATAAACGGTCTTACTTAGTGCTGCTTCCTTCCGGACCTGACACGGTTCATAAGTGTCTATTGCGTAAGACCCAATTATCATCGCCACTTGCTAAGGGCAGAGCCATACAAGTTATTGCCTCAGTCGAAGCATCACCCCTGCTATAGCGGGTTGCAGGTACAGGGCACCGCTACCTCCCCGGCTAGCACGGAAATTGTTTGACATCTATAGATGTCGCATATATTAGTATACAGCGTTTCATGCTATATGTCAACGGGCTCTCGGTGACCATTTTTATCCTAAAATCTCCTTTAATTCTCCATAATGTTTTTCTGCTATGTTTTTCATCATTTGAATAGTAGTTCCTAATACTAAGTTGGCATTAAATGTATTTTCATCACCATTAAAGAACATAGAGGTAATAATATGATGATCTTTAGTAAGCACATACTTAAGTGTTGGATACTGTAAATTAAAATCATTAAGACAACTAAGCACTTCTCCTTGTTTGTCTTGTGGCACATTCTCTATTAATAAAACTTGTACAGCAGCATATACTGTATCATCAATATTAATAACTACTTGCTTATGTTCCCCGAGCATTGGATAAGCAGTTCTAAAGAAGATAGTATTTTCTACTTCATTTTCATTAAATAACTTAATCATATCTGTCTCAATCATAAAATCTCTTAGCATTCTCGCTTTTTTATGTCTTGGATAAGTCGCCATTATTTTTCCCCCATCATTTATAAAATATTATTTTTACTTCTTATATTCTTAAAATAATCTTTAATTAGAGTACTGCACTCTTCCTTGCAAATATCTTCTATTATTTCACACTGATGATTAAGTTCATTTATTTGCAAAATATTCATAATAGAGCCTCCAAATCCAGCTTTAGGACTTCTTGTACCAAATACTACGCTTGGCACGCGTGCTTGTACAATAGCACCTGCACACATTGGACACGGCTCAAGTGTAATGTAAATAGTGCATTCTTCTAAACGCCAATCCCCTATAGCCTGGCATGCCTCATTAATAGCGATAATTTCTGCATGAGCTAGTGAATTCTTGTCTGTATTTCTTCTGTTATAGCCTCTGCCTATGATATTTCCTTGATGAACAATAACTGCTCCTATAGGTGTTTCATCAAGATGGTAGGCTTTTTCAGCTTCTAATAAAGCTGCCTTCATAAATAATATATGTTCATTCATTATGTCACCTTTGGGTAGCTTAGTACCTATTTATTCTATAGAATATTTAACGCCTATCCTATTTCTCACTGCATCCAGTGTTTGAGTAATCTCTAAACTTTCTTGCAATGTCATTCTATCACTTTCTGTTTTACCTGCTAGTAAGCACTCTATAACTTCTTCTAATTCAAAATGATAGCCAATGTCTTTGGTGCGATCTACAAAATGCTCTATTAGCTTACCCTGACTGTTATACAGGTATGCGAGTTTCCCATACCACGCTGCCGGCAAATGGATATAACCATTTTCGCCAATGATATAGGCATTTTTTGGTGTACATAGGTTAATCGAAGCACTTAACTGTGCTACTTGTTGATTACCATAGTCAAGCTGCATAGAAACTGTCTCGTCTACACCTTGTCCAGTTAAGACAGCCTTTGCATCTATATGCTCTGGCTGTCTGCCGAAAACTAAGGAGGCTAACGAAATAGGATAAATACCTACATCTAACAAAGCGCCTCCTCCAAGCTCTTTTTGAAACCTAATGTCTTCTTGCCCTTCACTTTTAAAACCGAAATCTCCCTGAAGCATTTTAATCATTCCTAGTTTGCCTTCATCTATCCATGCCTTGGCCTTATTGATAGTTGGCAAATATCTTGTCCACATAGCTTCCATTAAAAATACATTTTTATCTTTTGCTATTTGGATCATTTCTTGTACTTCTTGTGTATTAAGCGCAAAAGGTTTCTCACAAATAACTGCCTTCCCCGCATTTAGGCATAGTATGGCATGCTCTTTATGAAATAAATTTGGGGTAGAGATATAAATAATGTCTATATTTTGATCACCTGCTAATTCTTCATATGAACCATAGCTGCATGTCATGTCAAAATCTTTTGCAAAAGATTTTGCAGATTCTAAACTTCTAGCAGCTACTGCGTAAAGCTTAGCAGTCGGAACAATCTTAGCATCTGATGCAAACTTCCTAGCTACTTTGCTTGCTCCTAAAATACCAATGTTAAATTGTTTTGCCATACTCAAACCTCCTACTGGTTTCTCTACTAAATTATATAGTGTATTGATCAATCTTTCTATAGCTAATTTTTATTTTTTAGTATAACTCCCTTTAAATAAACAACGCTCCCTAGTATATTCCTAGAAATTTTAGGCATTCTATTACTAATTATAGAGATGAGAAGTATTAAACAATCTGTTAAAAGAAATAGGGAAGAATAACATCGTATTGTATAATGTCATTAAGTTATACTATGTTTTTCATATAAATATAAAAAGCATTGATGTGTTTGTTATTGCAATGAAGATTATGATTTTCTTCACGCAAACAGATTACATCAATGCTTTTTTATAATATCTTTTATTTTTCAACTCAATTTTAAGTTTATAACCCTAATATGCCGGTACCACTAGCCAAAAGAAAACCTAGAAATCCTAAAATCCCTCCGATAAGTCCAAGCCCTATAATAACAAGCTGAACAATACAAATGATTTTAATGATTTCTTTTTTACTTCCTGTAATGTATGGCATACCTATATATTGCAAATAAACACAATAAATACTTGCTGCAAATCCCACTCCAAAAGAAACGATAGGAATTCTAACTGCTAGGCCTGCCAAAGAAGTAATAAGTACTAAATAAGCTGAAAAATTTATGAGTTTAATATAATCTGTACTTCCTTTAGCAATAAGTGATACAATCAGTAAAAAGACTCCTCCGAGTGCCATTGCTAGTGGTGTTCCAATAATTGATGTAAAACCCGCTATTCCTCCTGTAATAAACCCAAATACTGTTGCTGCAATTGTTATAAGAATAATTTGCATCAAATCAACTTGATTATTTTGTGCAATCTCTTCCATAACCTTCATAGGCTGTGTAAAAACACTTAGCCAAAGGTTTAATTTGGTTTTAACTGTTTTTTCATCAAAGCTTACACTGCCTATACTGCTTCCATTAAAAGAATTCTTGTTATTATTATTTTCCATAATATCCCCCTTAAATAGTAATCAATCATATTATATGTTGCTCATGGTTAAATTGCCTATTTCAAACAAGTTTTTAACTTGTATGATTTTCTCATTTAATTTCTTATTGAGACTGACTCTTTCATTATAAAGATCTTGAAGCTCTTGTTCATTTTGCTCATATCCTGTCTCTTGTTTAACAACCTCTACTTGTTTTTCTAGTTCATCTGTCTGATTAGTCATTTGCTTTAACTCTTCTATTTGAAGTTGTCTTGTTCGGCTTAGTGTATTAATACGTTCTAGGTTGCCTTTTGGTACTTCTATGTAGTAAGGATACTCATTACCTTTATGATTAGTTTTTGTTCCATTTAAATAAACATCTATATAGTATACACCTTCTTGATAGAACTCTGTTGTGCTAAGCTTAAGAATATATTTTTGACTGGATGATTTGTAGTTTCCAAATAGGTTTTTCCTTGGAACTGAGGCCTCATATTCCCCATTTCCATAGGATTTATCAATATACAGCGCCATATGAGCATAGTCCGTAAGTTTTTCAAGCTCTTGTTCTAAGTTAGATATCTCATATTTTAATCCATTCATCCCTACTTTATTTGTTTCTATAAGCTTTAATTTATCACCTATTTCTACTTCTATCATTTGTTTTTTATTCATAAGATCAACTTCTTTTTCATCTAGCCGCTTATATTGACTACGCATAAGTTGGATTTGAGTATATGTATTCGTAAAATTTGCATACTCTTCACCTGCTAGAATTTTATTTTTATTTAAAAACTCAACCCAAGTATTAAGTACATCTAAATCAATAGGTTTTGTCTTAAGCTCTTTAAATAAAATTAGCTTAGCAGGCTCAGACTCAAGCTTACTAAAAATTTGATTTCTTTTAATATCGGCGTCTTCCCCATCCATCATCAGTATACTATATAAATTAAACTGAAATTGGTCTAGTGGTAATGATTTAGGATAGATGGTTAATATGTGATAGAGCTTATCAATAAAATCGTTGGTTATCGCTGGTTTGTCTCCAAAATAGTAAAATAGTTCTTGATCAAGTGTACTTGCATCCATTCGCCTTAGATAATCTTGTAAAACAGTATTTTTCAAGTCTTGCATAAGTATCTGAATAAAAATTTTATGATCTTGGAAAAAAGCTTTTTTGTTATTGTACGCTTTGATAATATCATATTGTCTTTCTATATTTAGCTTAGCTAAGTGCTCTTCTAAAAAGCTCATACCTTCTTCGGATGCCTCTTTAAGAAGATAGTCAATACCCTTCTTAAAGTACCAACTATCCTGTCTCGCCTCATTCTTTATATCTTTACTTAGTACTCTAATAATATTTGAAGTATCCCCTTTAATATGATAATTCATAAACTGCAGGGTATGCATATTAGCTGCAAGCACTCCCATGCTTAATGCTACTACGACCCCAATAATCCAAAGCCACTTATAGCGTCTAAGTTCTTCTTTTATTTTCTCCATATCTAATTCCTCATATTCTTAGTCATTTATTTCACCTACTCTCATTATACTTCATATATAACTACACTTATAGCCTTTATTCAACATTTTTATACGGCATACACACTGTTCTATGCATTATTGTATCTGATATTACGGACTTTATCAAATGCCCCTACATCATTTCCTCCTTTTTCTAAAGTATTTCTTCTCCGTCTTCTACTATATCTCTTATTTCTATGGATTCACTATCTGTAATTGTAAAAGAATCTTCTATTAAAAAATAGCCATTAGCAAAAATATAAACCTTCCACTTCCCAAACATAGTGTTTTTATCAATAGGAAAACTATAATAAAGCAAGTACTCCTCCTCTTTGCTATTCGCACTCAAAGACTCTCCTGTATAACCATATAACCTGCCATCTGGCCTATACCAAACAGCTACTACTTCACTTAACCCACTTATGTCTGTGCAAGCTATAGAATGAACAATCTGGCTGTCTTTAAAGATATTAAATATTTTTTTATTCTCAAAACTTTCCTCTTCTTGTTCAAAAGAGTGTGTGGCATATTGTATGATAGAAAGGTCATATTGTACACCTGCTGTATGGGCTCTTTGCCCATCATCATTTACTATCACAACTGATGTCACTTCATTATCTTGACCTATTATATACTTATCTGCCCAAGGATCATTAAGCGCAAGCTCATTATTAATAAAAAACTTATATTCATATTCTCCGGGCGCCAAGTCAACTGTAACAAACCAAATGCCTTGATCATCTTTTTGACATAGCGCTAGATTTTCATTCCAGTTATTAAATGAGCCTATTACTGATATACTATATATCTTAAATGCTTGTTGTTCTTCATAAATAAAGTAAGCTTTTTGCTTTTCTTGTGGTGTGATATCACTTGGAATATCTTTTATACTTGAAGTGACTACTTCGCTCATATTCGTTGATTGTCTTGTATACCCAAATGTCCCTAGTACAATAAAAAATAAAATACCAAGTATCATAATAGTCGCCGAAATACCAAGACCTATAATTACTGAATGATCCTTTCTATTTTGTTGCATTGTTGTTTCCCCCTATCTCTACACTTATTTCTTTTTATTTACACCTTTATCCCCATTGCATACCCCAAGCTCTGCCCCTGATACTGCCATAAATGAAAAGTTCAAAATCAAATAAGCTTTTTTCATATACTTATGAATGGTTTCTTTAATATTGTATATTTTAATCTTATAAATCATTCCTATTACTGTTATAATAATACCACGTAAAAAATTAAAGGAGATTATAGATGAAAGAATTATGGATTTTGTTTTCTGCCTTTGCCCGTGTAGGTTGTTTTACTTTTGGCGGCGGCTATGCTATGTTACCTATGTTGCAAAAAGAAGTAGTTGATAAACATGGGTGGGCAACTGAAGCAGAAATTATGGATTACTATGCAATCGGTCAATGTACGCCTGGTGTTATTGCTATTAATACATCAACCTTTATTGGATATAAGCAAAGAGGCATTCTTGGAGGTATAGCTGCTACATTAGGAATGATCTTTCCTTCACTTATTATTATCGCCCTTATTTCTTCAATTCTTCAGAATGTTAATGATTTCCCCCTCATCCAACACGCCTTTGCAGGTGTAAGAGTTGTTGTTTCTGTCTTAGTCATTAATGTTATCGTAAGAATGCTAAGAACCGCTATTATCGATTGGTTAGGCGCCACCTTATTTATAATATCCCTTATTATAGGATTATTCTTTAATATTTCTCTTGTCTATATTGTTATTTCTTCTGCCGTGATAGGTATTGTTGCTAAAAAGGTAAGCGGGGTGAAAAAAGTATGATTTATTTAACTCTTTTTGTAGAGTTCTTTAAAATCGGTTTATTCGCTGTAGGAGGTGGTCTGGCTACATTGCCTTTTTTGTATGCCTTAGCTGATAAGTATTCTTGGCTAGATGCCGCTGTTCTTCCTGATATGATAGCTATCTCTGAGTCTACTCCAGGCCCCATTGGTGTCAATATGGCTACATATGCCGGGTATTCTTCTGCTGGAGTACTCGGAGGGATTTTGGCAACTTTAGGCCTTATTACTCCTTCTATTATTATTATTGTTTTAGTCGCTAAATTTCTTAATAGATTTAATGAGAATTTCTACGTACAAAGTGCTTTTTATGGTCTAAGACCAGCTGTAACAGCACTTATTTCACTTGCAGGTTTTGAAGTTTTTAAAGTATCTATCATTACACTGGAGCAATTTAAACTTACGGAAAAATTAGTCGACTTTATTGATATCAAAGCAACTTTATTATTTGCCGCTTTACTTTTTATAACAAATAAGACTAAAAAGCATCCGCTTGTCTATATACTCGGGGCAGCTCTTATAGGTATAGTCTTTAAAATTTAATAGCTAATCTAAGACCTTTTTTTACCCCCACCACCTTGTTTTCTAATCTAATCAGCAGTATTCTTATTGTGTTCTGCTTTGTAACATTCTTTCCTTGGGCATATGCTAGATTCCTTTCTCCCTAGTATATGCCCTCTTCATCTAAGTTACATCCTTTCCCTACGATTCGATGACATTTGCAGAAATATTTTAAACAATAAAAAAGACATTGAAAGGCTCTATGCTCATCAATGTCTTATAAGTATGGTTTGTTTATTATTGGAAATACTATGAATATACTTATAGAATCTGGAGGATCCTGCATGAAATGTAAATTGTGTAATCATACTATTAATCCGACCCATAAAGTCTGTAATAAATGTGGCAAGCGCATTCACTCTCCACTCCACAAAAGCGGGTGGATATGGGTTATCCCTATCATTTTTATGTTTATTGTATTGGGCGTATTTACATCTAAAGCTGATTATAAAGAGTATCCTGCACAAGTAAGCGAGCTATTTGACCATGCTGAAACTGCTGCAGAAGCCACATTAACTTCTGGCTCTTTTATAGTGGGTAAAGACATTATTCCTGGGCGGTATATCATAACTACTAATAAGGGAATGGGTAATCTTTTTATCTATAAAGAGAATATTCCCTATATCAATGAAGTGCTTACTTATCCTCATAATTCTGACTCTACAGTTGGTGTAACTAAAATAGAAACTAATCTAGACCTTGGCGATCACATTCAAATATCAGGTCTAGATAGTGTTGTCTTCTCTCCTGTCGCTATATTCCAAAAGACTACCTTAGTCTCTGGCTATCATTTAGTAGGAAGAGATGTCCCAGAAGGCAACTATACTATTATGGTCCCTGAGGGATCTGGAAACTTTATCATTTATGATGCCACTCATCAGATAAGACTCAATAAGTTTATTACGAGGATATCATCCTCTAGTTCTGAAGATGCTCTTAAAATCTCTCTTAAAAAAGATGAGCTCATTCACATTAATAATCTAGGTCTTATAGAGCTTATTCCATAAGTTAGAAACTACTTGTTCGATACAACTCCTGTTAGTGCATCTAGCATCACAATAGTTCCTGACTTAAGAATCTCAGTAGCTTGTACTGCACCTACAATAACTGGGATATCTATCGCAAGACCTACGATCGCTGCATGAGAATTAAGTCCGTCTTGTTCTGTAATAATACCAGATGCCTTTTTTAAAAGCGGCAATAATTCATTAGAAGTTTGGGGAATAACAAGAATATCTCCTTCATTAAATTTCTGTACAGCCTCTTCATCATTTTTACAAACACAAATATTAGCACAAACACTTTTATTTGTAATCCCTTTTCCTGATACTAAAATATGCCCTACAACATCAACCTTAACCATGTTGGTTGTCCCAGCAACACCAAGTGGAATGCCACTTGTTATAACTACTAAATCCCCACTCTTTACAATACCTGTTTGTTCAGCTGCTTCTATCGCATGTTCAAATAAAGCATCATTACTTTTTTCCTCTTGAATAAGAAGAGGTGTTACCCCCCATGACAAATTAAGTTGATAGTAAACACTTCTAGAACTTGTACATCCAATAATAGGCGGAACTGGCCTATACTTTGAAATCATTCTGGCTGTTCTTCCTGATTTAGTCACAGTAATAATTGCTGCAGCTCCTAGATCATGAGCTGTTGTACAAGTAGCATGTGATATGGCACTTGTTACATTAGGAATTTCATCATTTGGACTCGTTTGAAAACGTTTGATATAATCTATATCATTTTCTGTTCTTAAAGCTATTCTCACCATAGTCTTAACAGCTTCTACTGGATAAAGCCCTGCTGCTGTCTCTCCAGATAGCATAATGGCACTCGTACCGTCATAGATTGCATTGGCTACATCATTAGTCTCTGCTCTTGTTGGTCTTGGATTTTTCATCATTGAATCTAGCATTTGTGTAGCTGTTATAACCTGTTTACCACTATTATATACTTTTTTGATGATCATTTTTTGTAAAGCTGGTACTTCTTCTGCCGGTATTTCTACGCCCATATCTCCTCTAGCGACCATAATACCATCTGCAACACGTATAATATCATCAATATTATCAACGCCTTCTCTATTTTCAATTTTAGCTATGATATTAATGGTGTGACAGCCATATGCGTCTAAAATTTGTCTTATTTCAAGTACATCTTTAGCTGATCTTGCAAAAGAAGCAGCTATAAAATCAAATCCTGTTTGAATACCAAAGATAATATCTGCTCGATCTTTTGAACTGATATAAGGCATAGAAATACGGGTTCCTGGTAGATTAACACCTTTATTATTAGATATAATGCCATTATTAACTACTTTACAGATAATATCCGTGTCCTCAATCTTTAATACCAAAAGCTCTATAAGTCCATCGTCAAGTAAAATAACTGCCCCTTCGTGTACATCCTTTGGTAAGTCTTTATAGGTTACACTGACTGCTTCTTCATTACCCATTATTTCTCTAGTAGTTAAAATAAAAGTATTTCCTTTATTAAGGACTACTTTACCCTGTTCAAACTTCTGAATTCTTATTTCTGGTCCTTTTGTATCAAGTAATGTCGCAATAGGCCTATTAAGCTTTTCTCTTAAGCCTACAATCTTATCGAATGTCTCTTTATGACTTTCATGATCTCCATGGGAGAAATTAAAGCGTGCTACATCCATTCCTGAAAAAATTAACTCTTCTAAAATTTGTTCATCATCTGTTGCTGGACCTAAGGTACATATAATTTTTGTTTTTCTCATATTATTATCTCCAATACATATTTATTATCAATTCTAAAAAAATAGACTTATCTTAGTTATTCTAGACTAAATGTTTCTATCTATAATCATACCCGATTTTAGTATTATAAACCATAATCATTTTTAAAATATATAGGTTTTTAAATAAAAATTTGACATATTTCAATTCTTTCTAAATAATAAATAGCTCATATTCTTAGTATTAGAATATGAGCTATTTATATTAACCTTACATCTTGTTGTTTTTTTCTTCCCGAATAATACTCTTCAAATGTAAGGCTCTTGTTTTAAGCTTTAAAGATACATTCTTTTCTAATATCACATATCCGACCCATTGCAAAGCTTTATCATATTCTTCAAATCGCCTATAAAGGTCTGAAATAATATAAGCAGTTGTGAGTTCATCTAATTCAAAAATGGGAAATCTTTCATTGTTATAAGCATTCAAAAAACCCGTAAGTGCATACTTTAAAAAAACCTTTTCTTGCTTTTGGTTTTCAACTTCTCGGTATAACCAAGCTATTTTTAAACACAGGTAAGCCTTTTCCCCATCTTTAACCTTTTTTACCATAGCATTTAAAAGAGCTAACTTATAACGCTCTATAGCATGCGCATGTGTCATAATCTCTGGATACTCTTGTCCTTTAAACTTAGAACAAACTTGTTCTTTAACCCACGTTGTCTGTCTAGGAGACACTGGACCAAATGCTTTTCCTAAAGCTGCATAACCACATCTTGGACACACTACACATTCATATATAATAGGATTTACAAGATCATATTGAGGCTTTAAGTCTGTATCTACCGACATTAACCTGTTTTTCCCCGAGCGAATAGCCTTATTTGTAAATACTTTGTCACAAATAGGACATATATAGGTCTTATCATATAGTATACTCTCTAAAGAAGGGATTGAATTTTTATGTGCTTGTTCTGTTGTTTTTTTTGTATCCTCACTTGAAAAAATCTCTACCTTATCTAAATTATTAAATCCTAATGACTTTAATTCTTCAAAAATATTATCCATAAAGTACCTCTTCTTAGAATCATTATGAGAAACAACTTTGCACAGGTGAATACTTAATTTTATATGTTGTTTCTCTATATAATCACATAATTATCATGAAGAATTAAATATTGCAAGGCTTAAATGATTATAAATTATTTTAGCATTTATCCGCTTACTCTTCAATCTACTATCAATAATTTATGTTGCCTCATCTTATCTTTCTAAAACTGTTTCTACGCCTCTAACTTCATTAGCGTTTCCTTTGAAAATGCCAAAAGGTTTTCCCATAGGTAAAAATTCTCTCTCAAAATGTCTATTTAAAACATTTGCCCCACAACCATAAAAAGAAACTAGTGAAATTAAAAATTCACTCCAGCCTGCTAATTGATGTGACGCATGATAAGCAATGTTAAATGAACTCAGTGCAAGACCTACAAATAAAAAGTTAATTAAAACAAAAATAGTAAATAGTACTTTGTTTGTTTCCATTGATCCGATTGTCATAAATACTGTAAAAATCAAATATCCTATAAATGCAAAACCTAATTGTTTTGAATCAGCTGTTACTTGCAGCTTTTCACCAAATACGCCATTTTGGATAAACCATGTCGTAGCTACACTAAACCAAAAAAAGGCATAACCTCCAAATGCTGTTGCTCCAAATACATTGTTTTTCTTAGCATCTATAATACATGCCATAAGCTGCATAAAACCGCCTAAAAAGATAGCCCACGGGATAACAAGAGATACCCCTTCTGTTAAACCTAATTTCTGTGATGAAGCTACTAATGTTACCATTGCAAGGCCTAGTAGTCCCAGTGCTGAGGGATCTGCTATTGTTGCTGCTGCTTGTGTATTTTTTGTTGTTTCCACTACTTCTCCTCCTAAGATAATTTAAAGTTAAGGCTAAACTAAACCAACTCTTAAATATTACACCCATTTGATAGCTTATGTAAATACATATTTCGATATAATTTCTAAAAAAGTGTTGTAAACTCATTCCATATGAGTTTATAAATAAAAACACCCCCTTATCTCGTCAGATAAGAGGGATGTTTTTATTGTCGTATTCGTCGCCAGATGAATTCGTTTTAATAATCAAGATTTTCCGCACTACTACTATCTATGATTGTTTTTAGTCAACAAGTCTTTTGTAAGATTCGTATCTCTCTTTTGCACTGTCTTCTGCGAGTACAAATAATTCTTCAGCTTGTTCTGGGAATTGTTTAGCAAGTGCTGAGTATCTTACTTGTGCTAAGATAAAGTCTCTAAAGCTTTCTGTTGGTTCTTTTGAATCTAAGCTGAATGGATTCTTTCCTTCTTCTTTCACTGAAGGGTTGAATCTGTATAAATGCCAGTAACCCGCTTTAACAGCTTGTTCTTCGTTGGCAATAGTACGTCCCATACCTTCTTTTAGACCATGACTGATACATGGAGCATATGCAATAATGATAGATGGTCCATCATAAGCTTCTGCTTCTAGTACAGCTTTAATAAGTTGGTTTTTATCTGCTCCAAGAGCAACTTGTGTAACATAGACATTTCCATATGACATCATCATCATACCAAGGTCTTTTTTACGTGATTTTTTACCTGAAGCTGCAAACTTAGCAATAGCCGCTGCTGGTGTTGCTTTAGAAGATTGTCCACCTGTATTAGAGTAAATTTCTGTATCAAATACAAGTACATTTACATCTTCCCCAGATGCGAGTACATGGTCAAGTCCGCCGTAGCCGATATCATATGCCCAACCGTCTCCTCCGACCATCCATACAGATCTTTTAACAAGGTAATCTTTTCTGTCTTCAATTTCTTTAAGTAATGCTTTAGCTGCATTATCAGTAATATTATTATTTGCAAGAACATCCATTACTTTCGCTGAAGCAGCTTTTGAAGCTTCTCCAAGGTTCATAGTATCTATCCATTCTGCAAATACATTTTTAACTTCAGCATCAATATTCATAGATGAAAGTTGTTCCATTACTGCTTGGATTTTCTTTCTCATTTGTTTAACACCTAAGTGCATACCAAATCCATATTCTGCATTGTCTTCAAATAAAGAGTTAGCCCATGATGGTCCTTGTCCTTTACAGT
This sequence comes from uncultured Clostridia bacterium, assembly GCA_937921505.1. GTDB lineage: Bacteria > Bacillota > Clostridia > Lachnospirales > Cellulosilyticaceae > FMMP01. The sequence goes on from CAKZUB010000014.1 coordinate 69,276, forward strand.
TAACTGTGTATGGTGTTGCTGGTGCAGAAGCACCCCAAATTGAAGAACATCCTGTTGCATTAGCAATCATCATACGATCACCAAATAGTTGTGTAACAAGTTTGATATATGGTGTTTCTCCACAGCCCGCACAAGCTCCTGAGAACTCGATAAGTGGTTGTTTAAACTGACTGCCTTTAACTGTTAAAGGTGATACTAAATCTTCTTTTGGTGAAACTTTAGCAGCTGCATATGCCCAGTTTGGAACTTCTTTTTCTGTTTGTGAGTCAATTGGTTTCATAACAAGTGCTTTTTGTTTAGATGGACAGATATCTGCACAGTTTCCACAACCTGTACAATCCATTGGAGCTACTTGAATCTTATATGCTAAGCCTTCTAAGCCTTTACCAACAGCTTTTTTAGTTACAAAGCCTTCTGGTGCATTTTTAACTTCTTCCTCTGTTAAGAGGAATGGTCTAATTGTTGCATGTGGACATACATAAGAACATTGATTACATTGAATACAGTTTTCTGGTATCCACTCTGGTACGTTGATTGCAATACCACGTTTTTCATAAGCTGATGTTCCACATGGGAATGTGCCATCTTCAATATTATTAAATGCACTTACAGGAAGAATATCTCCTTCTTGAGCATTCATTGGTCTTAAGATGTTAGTAATAAATGCTGGTTCATCTACTTTTGCTGTTTGTGCATCTTGAGCACTTGCCCATTCTGCTGGAATAACAACTTTAACAGCTGAGTCAACACCTTGATCAATTGCTGCATAGTTCATATTTACAATCTTTTCACCTTTATTGCCGTATGCTTTAACAACAGCTTGCTTAAGGTATGTGATCGCTTCTTCTTGTGGAATAATATTCGCAAGTTTAAAGAATGCTGCCTGCATAACCATATTAATTCTATTTCCAAGCCCAATCTCTTCAGCTATTTTAGTTGCATTCACCGTATAGAACTGAATATCGTTTTTCGCGATATAGTTTTTCATTCTAGCTGGTAAGTTTTCATTAAGTTGTTGTTCATTCCAAATACAGTTAAGAACAAATACGCCGCCTTTTTTAAGTCCTTTTAATAAATCATATTGATAAACATAAGATTGATTATGACAAGCAATATAATCTGCTTCATCAATAAGGTAAGTTGAACGAATAGGTGCATTACCAAATCTTAAGTGAGAGATTGTTACCCCGCCAGATTTTTTAGAGTCATATGCAAAATAAGCTTGTGCATATTTATCTGTATGATCACCAATGATTTTGATAGCTTGTTTGTTTGCGCCAACAGTACCATCTGAACCAAGACCCCAGAATTTACATCTTACAGTACCTTCTTGTGCTATTTTAAGCGTATCATTCATTGGAATAGATGTATGTGTTACATCATCTTCAATACCTACTGTAAATTGATCTTTTGGCGTTGCACTTACAAGGTTATCATAGACAGCTTTGATAGTTGTTGGTGTTGTATCTTTTGAACCAAGACCATAACGTCCACCAATAATCATAGGTGCATTTTCTTTATTATAAAATACTGAACGAACATCTAAATAAAGTGGCTCACCGATTGCACCTGGCTCTTTTGTTCTATCTAATACACAAACTCTCTTAGCCGTTGTTGGCATAACTTTTAAGAAATGCTCAATTGAAAATGGTCTGTATAAGTGAATTTTAACAAGACCATATTTTGCACCTTTTGCATTAAGTTCATCAATTGTTTCTTCGATAGTTTCAGTTACAGAACCCATAGCTACAATAACGTATTCTGCATCTGGTGCACCATAATAGTTGAATAATCCATAGTTTCTTCCTGTAAGATCATTCATTTTATTAATATATTCTTCTACAATAGGAACTAAATTTGTATAGAATTTATTAGAAGCTTCTCTTGTTTGGAAGTAGATATCTGGATTTTGTGCTGTACCACGTGTTACTGGATGATTTGGAGATAATGCTCTATTTCTGAATTCTTGTATTGCATTTTGATCTACAAGTGCTGCTAAGTCTTCATAATCGTAAGCTTCAACTTTTTGTACTTCATGTGAAGTTCTAAATCCATCAAAGAAATGTACAAAAGGTACTCTTCCTTTAATAGCTGCAAGGTGAGCTACTGGTGCAAGGTCCATAACTTCTTGTACAGAACCTGTTGCAAGCATCGCACATCCTGTTTGTCTTGTAGCCATAACATCTTGATGATCTCCAAAAATGTTAAGAGCTTGTGCCGCGATAGCACGGGCACTTACATGGAATACCCCTGGTAATAATTCTCCAGCAACTTTGTACATATTAGGAATCATAAGAAGAAGTCCTTGTGAAGCTGTAAAAGTTGTTGTTAAAGCGCCTGCTTGAAGTGAGCCGTGGAATGTTCCTGCTGCTCCTGCTTCTGATTGCATTTCTACTACATTTACCGCTTGTCCAAAAATATTTTTTGTACCTTTTGCTGCCCATTCATCAACAGCTTCTGCCATGTTTGAAGATGGTGTAATTGGGTAGATTGCTGCAACATCTGTGTAGGCATATGCAATATATGCGGCTGCGGTGTTACCATCTACGGTCATCATTTTCTTTGCCATGTTTTTTCTCTCCTTTTATATTTACTATAATATTTAAATATAATATTATACATCGATAGATTGTACATTATATTAACTCTATAATTATGCCTCTATACGATGATTAATATAACCTTAAACTTTACTACATCTATAATTTTACACTGAATATGTCGTCATGTAAACTCTTGTATACAATATTATAGAATAAAAAATTGTATTTTTTTTAGTACAATATAAATATATATGTCTTTAAATGTAACATAAACAAAGGAAGCTCTAGGCTTCCTTGTTAATTTATCTGCAAACTTTAGCGTTATATAGTTAACACAGTATATCCTTCTTGTAATACTTTTGTTAACTCTTCTCCTACCGATTTCACCTCAACTCCTAGCCATTGAAGCTTATCTTTTACGCCTAGCTGTTCTACACATCCCTTACAAGCTGTTACTTTAACTCCATGATGAAGTGCAATCTCAATCTCATCTTGAATTACTTTATTTTCTGCTGCAAGTTTTGCTGAGGCGCCCCATATAATGACATGTACTTCATCCCATAAGTTATTAATCTTACTGTTAATTGCATATAATAAAACCATTTTTTCTGAACTAATGAGATTATCTGTCACCCATAAAATATATAACTTTTTGTCTTTTCCCATGAAAATCCCCCCATTTCTAAAGCTTTTTGAAGAATTTTAAAATTTGGCAGCTATAGCTTCTGTTAAACACCTAATGTAATTATTATAATATCATTACACTTATATTATACGTTAAAATGCATAATATAGATAGTATTGATAAGCAAAAAAATAACATAATTTCATGTTTCTTAAGCCCTTTTATTGCTCTTGTTTTTTAAGATCTTGCAGCAACCTATCTACTTCTTCTTTGATATTGGTAAGCCTCGCTAAGTCACTCGGGATACATCCTAAAATACATGCAGGAATTTTCATAGCGTTTTCTTTCATAGTTAAGCCTTTTTTAGTAACAGACACACATAGGAGTCTCTCATCCTCAGTTGAGCGTTCTCTTTTGATAAGCTCTATACGTTCTAGTCTTTTAAGAAGGGGGGTTAAGGTTCCCGAATCAAGATATAGCTTATTCCCAAGTTCTTTTAATGTAATTGTATCGTGTTCCCACATAACAAGCATCACAAGATATTGTGGATAGGTTAATCCTATCTCCTCAAGAAAGGGTCTATATATTTTTGTTATAGCCCTAGAAGCTGCATATATTGAGAAACACAATTGATTTTCAAGTTTTAAAATAGTATCATCTGTCATTGTGCATTCACTCCTAATTGATAGATTGAGTTCTATTATTCATATTATAAACTATAACAAGTGTTTTGTTAATAGATTTTTGCAATTATATTTGACAAAATACTATTGCCTAAAATTAACATAGTGGTATAATATATTTATAAATATTAATTGTCAAAAGGAGGCGTTCATATGTCCATACATAACATTAATGTAACAACTATTAGTAATAAAACAATAAGTCTTACAGAATACGCAGGTAAAATCTTATTAATTGTAAATACAGCAAGCAAATGTGGCTTTACACCTCAATACAAAGAACTCGAAGAACTCTACCAAAAGCTTGGCAATGAGCATTTCGAGATCTTAGGTTTTCCTTGTAATCAGTTTGCAAATCAGGAACCTGGTACTTCTTCAGAAATCCAAAGCTTTTGTCAGCTTAACTATGGTGTAACTTTTCCACTATTTGAAAAAATTGATGTGAAAGGTCCTGATATACACCCCTTATTTAAATACTTATGTGCACAAAAGAAGGGACTCCTTGGTGGAGATATTAAATGGAACTTTACTAAGTTTTTAGTAGACTCCAAAGGTACTGTAATAGGTCGTTTTGCTCCAACCACCTCTCCTTTAAAGCTCGAACAAAAAATTAGAGAATTAATAGAGAATATATAAACTTTAAAAAGAAAAAGAGAATGTCAGCGCCTCACTATGGTCACTCACATTCTCTTTTTCTTTTGCATCATAGCTTATATACTTATTAATTAATTTAAGTTGTTATGGAAACTCTATAAATACTTATATATATATTACATTTATTTTATCTAGCTCCAAAAAGGTTGCACGTCCTTTTTTCCCAACTTATTGTTCAACTATAGGAGATATATAGGCCTTCATCCTTAGATACTGATTTTCTTCGATAATAATCTTATTGCCAGCTCTGCTGATATAAGCATCTTGTTCCATTTTTTTAACTGCGCGGTTTATTGTCTTTATACTTAGCCCTGAGCTGTCTGCAATATTCTGTCTTGTTAAGTTCAAAATACACTTTTTGTTTTCAGCTATCTGTTCATATAGTTGTATAAACAAAAGAATAACGCGATCAATTCCTTGTACAAATAAGAAAACACGTTCTTTTCTTGCTTGTTCTAAAAGATAAGTTCCCATTGATTTTGTTTCAAGTAATAAGGTGTGAATATCTTTTCTCATCCATTCTTCAAACTTACTTTTAGAAATGACCATCATCTTGCATGGGGTTACAGTTATAAGTGTAGTCATATATTTTTCAAGTTCTAATAATATTTCCATTGAGCCAAAAACTTTAACAGGATAAAACCACATAAAATCGTAAGCAATACCAAAAATCCTATAATCCATTCCTTTTACAATACCTTCAACTAATATGTAAATGGTATCAACTGCTGTATTTTCTTTGATAAATACAGTATTTTTCTTCATATTGACTATTTGAAAAGAATCCAATATCCACATCGGTGCATTCGCCAGATATCTACTTAAATATTCTTTTTCCTTATTTTTTAAGTTATTCTTCAAAGCTACTACCTTATCGATATTGCTACCTACTCTTTCCATAGCCTTCCCTCATTTCATTTAAGCTAAGTTTATATAGCTCTTTGCAGACTCCTTAGTATTTCTTCTTTTATATTATCTTTTGCAAATGATACCTCTACTGCATTCTTTAAAAGTTTTATAATTGTTTCTTTATTCTGATACATTTTTTCATAAATAAGTGTTAATTCGTGAGTTATAGAAGTATTACTTACTGTTCTATTATCTGTATTAATAGTTGCCATTAGTTCTTTTTTCAAAAATAATTCTAATGGATATGTACTCCAGTTATCTACTGCCTTTGTCTGCAAGTTGCTAGATGGGCACATCTCAATTCCAATGCCTTTTTGCTTGCATATGCTGATTAGATCTTCACTCTTTCTAAGTGCAATCCCATGTCCCAACCTACGTGCCCCAAGTTCAATAGCTTCTTTAACATTTCCAATATTTCCGCATTCACCCGAGTGAATAGTAAATGGCATATCATATTTCTTTGCCATATAAAAAAGTTCTCTCTGCTTTTTTGTAGGATAAGCTGTTTCGTCTCCTGCCAAATCCAGTGCACATATGCCTGAATCTAGTAACTCTCTTGCTATTTTTAACATTTCCATATTCTTTTCTACCAAATGATGCCTCATAGCACACACAATGATGGAAGCATGTATATTATATTGTCTTTCTCCTTCTTTTAATCCCATAATAACACTTTCTATTACCTTTTTACAGCTTAATTGATCGTTTACAGAAAGCATTGGGGCAAATCTTATTTCTATATATTTTATATTTTCCGCTGCTGCATCTTTGAGTAAGCTAACCATTGCTGATTTTAGTCCTTGTTCTGTCTGCAAACATCTCAGTGGCAGCTCAAATTTTCTCAGATATTCGGTTAAACTTGTGCACTTCTCTGATACTTGAAGGGCCTCTTTCAAATGCTCTTCTTTAATCATAAGTTCATTGCTAATCAACAATTGCCGCATCATATCTATTCCTATAGAACCATCTAAATGACAATGTAAATCAATTTTAGGTAACTTTTGAATCCACTTATTATCTACCATCTTTTATACCCCTCGGTTTTTCAAACTAACTAAAAGCCACCTTAAGGCCAGTTTACTTTAAGATGGCTTTTACACTCTATATATATTTCTCTACTTTATCTTTTTCAATTCTTGCAAAAATAAGAGGTTCTTTCTCAACATTTTGCTTTGCAATCGTAACTGCCTCTATAAACTTTAATTCTGCAGCTTTAAATAAGTCTTCCTCACTTGCGTATAAAGTTGCGATTACGTCACCTTCTTGTATATATTCTCCTACTTTATGTTTTAGTATAATACCTGCTGCATAATCAAGAATACTGTCTTTGGTTTCTCTTCCAGCACCTAACATCATAGATGCAATGCCGCAAGCTTCTGTATTCATATGTGTTATATAGCCTGATCTTGGCGCTTTTACTTCATAGGCAAATGCAGCTTTTTCAAACTTATCACTATCTTTTATAACAGAAGAATCTCCACCTTGCGCCTCTACCATAGCAATCAAATTTTCTAGTGCTTTTCCACTTACAATAGCTTCTTTTGCCATTTCTATACATGCTGGCAGTTCACCTTTTCCAGCCAGATATAACATATTCCCTGCTAAACTCAAACTAACTTCTGTTAAGTCTTTGGGGCCATTTCCTTTTAGTGTAGCGACAGCTTCTATAACTTCTAGAGAATTCCCTATATTATTTCCGAGTGGTATATCCATATCGGTAATAAGTGCTGCTGTTCTTCTACCTGAATTTTCGCCAATTGCCACCATACACTCAGCAAGTGCAATGGAGTCTTCAATAGTTTTCATAAAGGCTCCACTTCCTGTTTTAACGTCAAGTAAAATACAATCACTTCCTGCTGCTAGTTTCTTGCTCATAATCGATATAGCAATAAGCGGTATGCTGTCTATTGTTGCTGTTACATCGCGAAGGGCATATAATTTTTTATCTGCTGGTGTTATATTCCCTGATTGCCCAATAACACTCAATCCTGTTTTATTGACTACTTCAAAAAATTCTTCTTGTGTGAGGGATGTCCTCATCCCGGGAATAGCCTCCATCTTATCTACAGTCCCACCCGTATGTCCTAGACCTCTTCCAGACATTTTAGCTACTTTTACCCCACATGCTGCTACAATCGGCGCAATAATTAATGTGGTTTTATCGCCGACTCCGCCTGTTGAATGTTTATCAACTTTAATCCCCTCAATACTTGAAAGATCTACCATATCCCCCGAACGTGCAACTGCATCTGTCATAACAGAAGTTTCTTTATCTGTCATTCCTTTAAAATACACTGACATTAGAAATGCTGACATTTGATAATCTGGAATATTACCTGCAACGTATTCCTGTGTCATATGTCTAATTTCTTGTTCACTTAGTTCTTCACCATTTCTTTTCTTCATAATCAAATCATACATTCTCATCTCTATTATACATCCCTTCTATACTACTTAAGCATTTATGCTAAGATTTCACTTAAAAAGCTGTTGCCACTAATACTTGATTGAACTCCAAATATATCTAAAATAGTAGCTCCAATATCAGCAAATGTTTCTCTTGTTCCTATGGATACATTTTCTTTTACTTTTTTGCCATAAGCTAACATGGGTGTATATTCTCTTGTGTGATCAGAACCTGGTGCTCCAGGATCACATCCATGGTCTGCAGTAATTATCAAAATGTCATCCTCTTTCATCTTTTCCATAAAAAGACCTAATTGTTTATCAAACACTGTAGCTGCTTTTGCATACCCATCAACATCATTTCTATGTCCATAAAGCATATCAAAATCCACAAGATTTACAAAACATAACCCATTAAAATCCTTATCCATCACTTCAAGTGTTTTTTCCATGCCCTCTACATTACTAACAATCGATTGTGTTTGTTGTATTCCTTTTCCCGCAAAAATATCATAAATTTTCCCAATGCCGATTGTGTCAAATCCATTTTCCACTAAGTAGTCTAGCATCGTTGTCTTTGGAGGAACCAAAGAAAAATCATGACGATGTGCTGTCCTTTTAAACTCTGGATATTCCCCAATAAACGGTCTTGCAATAACTCTTCCGACACCATGTTCTCCTTGGAGCATTTCTCTTGCAACGGCGCAGTAATGATATAAGTCTTCTAGTGGCACGATATCTTCATGTGCAGCTATTTGAAATACACTATCAGCAGATGTATATACAATCAAATCTCCTGTTTCTACATGCTGCTGTCCATAATCAGAAATAACTGCTGTCCCTGAATAAGGTTTATTACAAATAACATTTCTTCCTGTTTTACTGCTGAACTCTTTTAATACTTCTTCTGGAAATCCATTTGGATAAGTAGGCAGTGCTGTTTCTGATATGAGTCCAGCTATTTCCCAATGACCTACTGTTGTATCCTTTCCCATAGACTTTTCTGCCATTCTTCCATAAGAACCAGTTGTATACCCCTCAGCCGCCAAACAACTTACGCCATCAATATTAAAAAGTCCCATTTTTTTCATATGAGGTGTGTCGTATTCTTTTGATTTTACAATGGAAGCTAGCGTATTACTTCCCTCATCATTAAATAAATGTGCATCTGGTAATTCTCCAATTCCATAACTATCTAACACGATTAAAAATACTCTTTTTGTTTTCATTTTTCTTCCCTTTCCTTTCTCTTATGATATTTTCATTCTTTATACCAATACTAGCTATAGATTTCACAGATGAATAACTTAGCCTTATATAAAATACTTTATAATCATTTTTATTGTATGTATAAATTATATTTATTTTACTTAATCCAAAAAAGGCCAACTGTCCTTTTTTCTGCAATAAAGTATCTTTTTATATAGTCTTTTAGTATAAAGTTATCATTTACTCATTTTAGCACAAATAAAAAGAATATCTCAAATCTTTAACAGTTTAAGATATTCAGTACATTTAAAACACATGTTTAAAGCTACTTTCCTTGCAAATAACTTATAAATACTTTTTTAATTTTCCAATATCATCTATAAGAATATCTGCGTCATCTAGTTCTCCTTTTTGAGCAAAGCCATACGTACAACCAATAGTATAAATATTGTTCTTTTTACCGGCTTCCATATCTTGCTTTCTGTCACCTACAATAACCATATCCTCTGGGTATTTATCTTTTATAATTTTTAAAATCTTATGTTTTGGAATAAAATCATATTCATCTGAACATACCAAGCTCTCAAAGTATTTATCTAAACCAAATAACTTAGTATGAGTGTCTTTATAATAAGTCTTGCAGTTACTTATAAAAACTAGGTGATATCTCTTATCTTTGAGATATTTCAATGTTTCTAATGCACCTTCATAGAGAAAAGGGGTTGTTTGCTCAATTTGTCTTTTTATTTCTTCTCCAATGATTTCACTGCATTTGTCTTGCATCTCGTGACTAAGGCCTGGCATAAAAGCTTGCCACATATCCGTTGGATTGAAACCAAGCCAATAGCTTATTTCTTTATCCGACCATATTTTAGATTTGGCATCTCCTTTTTTCACAAGAAATTCATAAGCTTTTCTAAAGGCTGGTGCATAGAGTGTTAAACTATTATGCAGTGTGCCATCATAGTCAAAATATATTGTCTTTATATTTTCAAATGGTATCAAGGTCACCCTCCTCTATGTTAAAACTGATTGATAAGGTTTGCCATTTCTATTGCGGTAACAGCAGCATCATATCCTTTGTTGCCAGCCTTGGTACCAGCTCTTTCTATCGCTTGCTCAATAGTATCTGTTGTTAAAACACCAAATATAACGGGCACCTCTGTTTCGAGTGATACATGTGCTACTCCTTTTGTAACCTCATTCGATACATAATCAAAGTGAGGCGTAGAGCCTCTAATAACAGCTCCAAGACAAATGACTGCATCATATTTTTTACTCTTAACCATTTTTTTTGCAATAAGTGGTATTTCAAATGCGCCTGGTACCCAGGCCATTTCTATATCTTCTTCCAATACACCGTGTCTTTTTAATGCATCAACAGCTCCTGATACAAGCTTTGCTCCTATAAACTCATTGAACCTTCCAACAACAATGCCAAATCTTAATCCCTGTGCTATTAAGTTTCCTTCAAATGTCTTCATCCTACTGTTCCTCCTTAAATTTTAATATATGTCCAAGTTTTTCTTTTTTAGTTCTTAAATAGTATTCATTTCTTTCATTATGATTCATCTGTATAGGCACTCTCTCTACAATTTCTATGCCATAGCCCGATAATCCCTTGATTTTTTTTGGATTATTGGTCATAAGCTTTACTTTCTTAACGCCAAGATCAGCGAGTATTTGAGCCCCTATCCCATAGTCTCTAAGGTCTTCTTTAAAACCTAGAGCTAAGTTGGCTTCCACCGTATCAAGCCCTTGATCTTGAAGTTCATAAGCCTTTATTTTGTTAATAAGACCTATTCCTCTGCCTTCTTGACGCATATAGAGTAAAATCCCTCTACCTTCTGCTTCTATCTCTCGCATCGCCTGAGCATATTGCTCACCACAATCACATCTTCTAGACCCAAATGCATCTCCTGTAAGACATTCTGAATGAACTCTTACGAGTACAGGTTCATCACCTGCAACATCGCCTTTAACCAATGCTACATGATGTTCTCCATTTAGTGTGTTTTCATAACCCACTATTTTAAAGTCCCCATATTTTGTCGGCAGTTTAGCTTGTGTCGCCCTACTTGCGTAAACTTCTGTACTACGTCTAAAGTTTATTAAATCTGCAATAGTAATTATCTTTAGCTGATGCACTTTAACATACGTCATTAGTTCAGGTACTCTAGCCATTGTGCCGTCTTCATTCATAATTTCACATATTACTCCAGCTGGATATAAACCAGCAAGTGCGGCTAAATCAACTGCTGCCTCTGTATGTCCTGCACGTTTTAGAACGCCGCCTGCTTTCGCTTCAAGCGGAAACATATGACCCGGCCTTTTAAAATCATTATCTTTTGCCTGTGGATCTAAAAACTTTTTAACTGTTAGGGCTCTTTCCTTGGCTGATATACCCGTTGTAGTATCTGCTGCATCAATTGATAATGTAAAAGCTGTTTGGTGAGAATCAGTATTTCTCTCAACCATAGGACCAATGTTTAACGCCCTAAGCCTTTCTCCTGTAACCGGCATACAGATGAGTCCCCGTCCATATTTAGCCATAAAATTAATCGCTTCTGGCGTTACAAGTTCTGCCGCCATCAAAAGATCCCCTTCATTCTCACGATCTTCATCATCTACAACAACTATCATTCTCCCTGCTTTAATATCATCTATAGCTTCTTCTACTGTATTAAACTTATACATTTTGCACTCTCCTTTTAGACTTATAAAAACCCATGTTCATTTAAAAAGTTTATATCAATATCTTTTTTTAAAGGTTGATTATCCATAGGTCTTAGTAATCTCTCAATATATTTCCCGATCATATCACACTCCAAATTAACATACTCACCTACTTTTTTTCTAATTAAAGTAGTCGCTTCCTTGGTGTGAGGAATAACAGATACTTTAAATAAGCTTTCATCTAAGAAGGCTACTGTTAAACTTACACCATCTATTGCAACAGAGCCTTTTTGAACAATATACCTTAATATATTGGTTTCGGCTGTTATTGTCAGCCATACTGCATTATCTTCTTGTTCATAGCTTTTAATAATACCAGTACCATCAATATGTCCACTTACAAAATGGCCTCCTAGCCTATCTCCTACTTTGAGGGCTCTTTCAAGATTAACCAAGTCTCCTGGTGTTAATAGATGGAGATTACTTTTTCGCATGGTCTCAGCCATTACATCTACAGAAAAGTGCGCTTGTGCAAAGGTTGTAACAGTTAAGCAAACACCATTAGTACTTATACTGTCTCCAAGTTTTGTGCCCTCTAATACCTTATTTGCTTTGATTGTAATTTTTGCTGAGTCAGCCCCTTTAATAACTGATTCAACAGTTCCGATTTCTTCTACAAGGCCTGTAAACATAAGTCTTAGCCCTCCATTCTTATATAACCCTCAATCATCATATCCTCTTCAAAGTTTTGCCACTTAACATTACTTAGACTAATAGCTTCCCTCATAAAAAGCCTCCCTACGCCTCCGACCGGAGACCTTGCTTCACTTCCACCTATTATTTTAGGTGCAATAAAGGCATTAACTTTATCTACTATGCCAGATTCTAGCGCCGAATAGTTTAGTTCACTGCCTCCTTCTAAGAGAACACTGTCGATCTTTTTTTCTCCAAGCTCTTTCATGAGGTACTTTAAATCAACTCTATTGTCCCTTATAGGCATAATAATGATTTGTGCACCTTTAGCCTCAATTGCTCTTAGCTTTTCTTCTTTTGCAAATTCTGTCGTTGCAATAATTGTTTTGGCAGTAGAAGTCATATTAAATATGTTGGCATCTAAGGGCACTCTTGCACTGGTATCTACAATAATCCTAGCTGGGTCACTTCCTGTTTCTTTTTTTAGCCTTGTATTTAAAAAAGGATCATCTTGAATCACAGTGCCTATTCCGACCATTATCCCTGCAACTCTATGTCTGAGTTCATGTACATAATGTCTTGAGGCTTCATTGGTAATCCATTTTGAGTCTCCAGTCCGTGTTGCTATTTTGCCATCTAGCGTCATAGCCGTTTTAAGTATACAAAAGGGCAGCTTAGTCGTTATATATTTTAAAAATATCTCATTTAGCGTCTTGCTCTCTTCTTCTAAGACGCCCACAACAACTTCTATCCCATGGTCTTTTAAAATTTGAATACCTCTGCCTGCCACCTCAGGATTGGGGTCTTCCATCGCTATTATAACTTTCTTGATGCCCTTTTCAACTATAGCTTTAGCACATGGTGGTGTCTTGCCATAGTGTGAGCAAGGCTCAAGTGTGACATACATAACTGCCCCGTTTACGTCTTGGTTAGCATTTTTAAATGCATTTATTTCAGCATGAGGTCCTCCGTAAACCGCATGGTACCCTTCTCCTATAACTTCTTCATCTTTAACAATGACTGCTCCTACAAGCGGATTGGGATTTGTATAGCCAATACCTTTCCTGGCTAACTGCAATGCTCTTTTCATATATTTTGTATCCATATTTTTAACACCTCTTACTCTATTGTTACCCATAATAACTAATAAATTTACATGCAGCGCAAAAAAATAAAAACCCTGAATCTCTTCAGGGTTTAATTAAGCAAAATATATAATTTGCTTGTTATTTCATTTATACCTAACTATATACGCTCACTTGATTACGTCCATTTTCTTTTGCTTCATAAAGAGCTTGATCTGCCAAGCCTATAAAAAGTTCAACAGAATCTAAGATACTGGGAATGATTGTAGCTACTCCAAGACTAATTGTCAAGTGAGGATGTATCTTAGAATTCTTATGAGCAATATGAAGTGCTTCAACATTTGTTCTAATTGTTTCAGCAATTTTATTAGCACCTTCTTGATCAGTCCTTGGAAGTACGACTACAAATTCTTCGCCTCCATATCTTGCTACTAAATCTCCAGGGCGATTAATGGAAGCCGCAATTGTTTTTGCAACACTAATAAGGCACTCATCTCCCTTTATATGTCCATAAGTGTCATTGTAGGCTTTAAAATAATCAATATCAATTAGTACAACTGATAAAAAAGTCTTCTCTCTTATAGCAATCTTCCAATTTTCTCCTATATATTCATCAAATTTTCTTCTATTGGGAACTCCAGTAAGTCCATCCATAGTAGAGAGAGATAAAAGTTCTCCATTTGCTTCTTGTAGTTCAAGAACTTCTCTTAATTTTTGCTCAAGCTGATCTGCTTTTTCTCTGAGCAACTTAGATTGTGTTGCAAGCTCTAAAAAAACGCTTACTTTACTTTTTAATATAATAGGCTCGATAGGCTTAAATAAATAATCTAACGCTCCAAGTTCGTATCCCTTAAACATATATTTTTGTTCTTTATAGATAGCTGTCACAAATATTATAGGAATATGACGTGTTCTTTCACTTCCTCGCATAAATTCTGCTACTTCAAAACCATCCATCTCCGGCATCTGAATATCAAGTAATACAAGAGCAAATTCATACCCTAGCATTAGTCCTAGTGCTTCATTTCCTGAGGTAGCCTTAACAATATTACAATTAAAATCTTCTAGTAATCCTTCTAGAACCAAAAGATTTTCAGGTCGGTCATCCACAATAAGTATATTAACATTGTCATTACTCACTTTATTCACCTCATTCTACTAAACGATTTAATAATTGCCCAATATGGGCTAATGGTACTATATAATCTACATGTGACATTTTGATTGCTGCACTCGGCATTATAGACGCCTCGGCAGTTTCCGGATCCTGCACTATAGCAAGCCCTCCTTTATTTTTAATGTACTTTAATCCCAAAGCACCATCACTATTTGCCCCTGTAAGAATCACTCCAATTAGTTTATCACTATACACATCTGCTGCTGACTCAAAAAGAACATCTATAGATGGCCTTGCATAGTTAACTTTTTCATCAACTGATAATGTTAAATAACTATCTTTTTCTACCATAAGATGATAATTGGGTGGAGCAATATAGACACACCCTGAAACAACTCTTTCTTTTTCATCAGCTTCCTTTACCAAAATATTACATAAGTTATCAAGATACTTTGCAAGAAAACTATCTGAATGAGGATTTAAGTGTTGTACAACCAGTATAGGTGCCTGAAAATCCGAAGGTAATTGTGTAAGAATAGTTTTTAATGCTTCCATACCTCCGAGTGACGTTCCAATAACAACGGCTTGATACTTCATATCTATCCCTCCACATAACCTCTATGAAAATTAGCATAGACTTTTCACTAAGCCTCAAATTTCTTTTGAAATATTCTCTGCTTCAAGTCAATAGCTTGAAACTTTTCTTCATAGCTTGAAAATCTTAAACTTTCCTTAGTTCCTAAGCATAAGATACCGCCATAAGTTAAACTATCACAAAATAGAGCAATAACTCTATTTTGAAGTTCTTTATTAAAATATATTAATACGTTACGGCATATAATAACGTGCATTTCACCAAATACACCATCCGTTACCAAATTATGATCTGCAAAGATAATTTTTTCTTTTAACCCTTCATCTATTATTGCAGAATCAGTTTTAACTGTATAATAGTCAGAGAAAGATGTAAGTCCACCAGCTTGTTGATAGTTATAGGTGTATTCCTTTATATTATCAAGTGAATACATCCCACTCTTTGCCTTTTGCAGTACCCTTTCATTAAAATCAGTAGCATAGATTTGGCATCTGTCGTACAAGCCTTCTTCCCTAAGAAGTATGGCCATTGAGTAGACCTCCTCCCCTGTTGAACATCCCGCATGCCAAACTTTTATAAAGGGATAGGTTTTTAAAATTGGAATAACATCTTTTCTTAAGGCCTTATAAAAAGGTGGATCTCTAAACATTTCAGTAACATTAATGGAAAAATCCATTAGCAGTACTTCAAAAAAACTTCTATCTTGTAAAACGCTATAAGTCATTTCGGAAATACTTCCTAATTGAGAAATAGTAAGCCTACGCAAGATACGCCTTTTAATATGTGCCTGTGAATAACTTCTAAAGTCATACCCATACTTTAAAAATATGCCTTCTAATAAAAGCTTTATCTCTATGTCTTCATTACTTAAGTTTACTAAAATATTATTCTGTATCATTTATACAACCACACCCTTAAAAGTGATATTAATCTATCGACTTGAATAGGTTTCGTTAAATAGTCATTTGCCCCTGATTCAATACACTTTTGACGGTCTTCCTTCATTGCTTTAGCTGTGAGAGCAATAATCGGAATCTTGGAAAATGTATGATTCTTTCTAATCTCTTTCATAGCTGTATAGCCATCCATCTCCGGCATCATAATGTCCATTAAAATCAAGTCAATATCTGTATGCTCACTTAGTTTATCTATCCC
The DNA here is from genome assembly GCA_937921505.1 of uncultured Clostridia bacterium. GTDB lineage: Bacteria > Bacillota > Clostridia > Lachnospirales > Cellulosilyticaceae > FMMP01. The sequence continues at coordinate 85,626 of CAKZUB010000014.1, forward strand.
TTCTCTGCCATTACGTCCTACAACTATCTTGATTCCCTTTTCTTCTAATATACTAGAAAGTGCAAATACATTCCTCATATCATCATCTACAATTAATATCTTTCTGCCCTTTAGAGCTTCTTCTTTTTCCTCATTTGTATGAATCATTGTATCTTTTTGAATATTGTTTTCATGATTTAGCTTATTAAGAAACAAATTGACTTCCGATGTTAATCTATCTATTGACCTTGTTCCTTTAACAATAATACTGCTTGCATACTTGTGCAATGCTCCCACCTCATGTGTAGCTAACTCTTGTTCAGTGTAAATAATGATAGGCATATGAATAGTAGTTTCATCTGCTAGCTGCTCTAGGAAATCAAACCCCGACATATCTTTAAGATTTAGATCTAGTATAACACAATCAAAACCCTCTGTTTTTAATAGGTGAATCGCTTCTTTGCCTAGCTGTGTTGAGAAAATCATAATATCCTTTTTATCTATTATCTCATCTATACTTTGTTTGACATCATCTTCTATACCTAGTACAAGTAGCTTTTTAAACTTTTTAGTTGTAGCCGCTTCAATTTTATTAAATACCTTGTTAATATTTTCTACACTTATAGGTTTTTGCATATAGCCTATTATAGCATCTATTTGATGATTTTTATTTATAGCTTCACTTCCTGAGAGTATATGAATAGGTATATCCCTTTCACTGCTATTTCTTAACTTTTCTATTACTTCCCAACCATTTATATCCGGTAACCCAATATCTAGTAGGATGGCATCTGGTCTATGTTCCCTAGCCTGTTTAATACCACCTTCTCCATTCTCTGCCATTATACACTTATATCCCTTCTCCTTTGCGAGCTCCTCCAAAATATGTGAAAAATGATTATCATCTTCAATAATCAGAAGTAATTTTTCCTCCGATGTACTAGGCATTTTGTCGTTAGTTGACTCAACTTCTAATACGCTGACATTTTCTTCTTCAATATCTATTGCTTTTGGCATTTCTAATGGAAGAATAAGTGTAAAGGTACTTCCTTTATCTTTCTCACTTATTAAATGAATACTTCCTCCTAATAGTTGTGCAAGCTCTTTTGTAATAGATAACCCAAGCCCTGTACCTCCGTATTTTCTACTAATAGTACCATCTGCCTGTTTAAAAGCCTCAAAAATGGCTGACTGCTTATCTACCCCAACACCTATTCCTGTATCAGATACGGAAATAGATATACCCTTTTGAATAGCAACTGGTAAGTCTAATAACATCTCTTTACTAGGATAAGTCATTTCCAGTGTTACATTACCTTTTTCGGTGAATTTGAACGCATTAGATAATAAATTATTTATAATTTGTCTCACCTTATGACCATCTGTCATGATAGATTCTGGTAGGTCCTTGTTAATAACTACATTAAAATCTAAGCCTTTATTTTCTGCTATCTGTCTGAACGCTTTATCCATAGTATAAGCTAATTCCTGAAAGCTCATAGGTTCTAAATGAATATCCATCTTCCCGACTTCGATCTTTGAGAGATCTAGAATATCGTTAATAAGTCTAAGAAGTTCTGCTCCTGAGGTGTGTATTGTACTGGCAAACTCAAGTTGTCTTGCAGTAAGCGGAGCCATATCTTTCTTATGAGCTAAAAGCTCGGATAGCACTAGTATACTATTTAATGGGGTTCGTAATTCATGAGACATATTTGCTAAAAATTCTGATTTATACTTATTAGCTACTTCTACCGCCTCTGCTTTTTCTTGAATTTCTTTTTGGGCTAGAAGCAAATGCTCATTTTTCTTATGAATATCACTTTTTTGAAATTCTAAGTTTCTAGCATGCTCTACAAGTTCTTCATTAATAACTCTTAATTCTTCTTGTTGCTGTTGTAGTCTCTCTTCTGACTCCCTCAATGCTCTTGTTTGCTCTTCAAATTCTTCATTACTTTGCCTTAATTCTTCTTGCTGAACTTGTAATTCTTCAGATTGTATAAGCGTTTTTTCGAGAAGTTCCTCTGTTTTTGTATGAGACTGTAATGCACTAATGCTTATAGCAATATTTTCACTAATTTCATCTAAAAACTTAAGCTGTATAGGGGTAAATGCTAAAAATGAGCCAAGTTCCATAACCCCTATTACCTGATTATTTATTAAACAAGGTATAACACTAATATGCTTCGGTGCAGCTTCACCTACTCCCGAGCTTATCTTTAAATAGTCATTTGGAACATTTGATACTAAAATCTTTTGTTTCTCCAAGGCTGCTTGTCCCACAAGTCCCTCTCCTAAATTAATTTCATCTAAAAGATTCATAGATTTTTTATACGCATAGGCACCTTGCAACTCATAGATATCCTTTTCATTCTTAATATATAATCTTCCAATGTGTACATTCAGATAACTGGCTATATAGGATATGACATTAGTGCTCAATTTCTTTATACTCTGTTCTCCACTCATTTTTGCGCTTAGTTCAGCTTGACCTGTTTTAAGCCAACTTTGATTTTTATTTTCATTGATAATAATCTGCAGTTTCTCCATGAATGTATTAAAGAACCTCGCCATGTCTCCTAATTCATCTTCAGAATTTACTTTTAGCCTTACCTCTAAATCTGCTTCACCTTGTGAAATTTCTTTAAAAGTATTTGTAACTGTTTTAACAGGTAACAGTACACTTCTAATAATTCCTAGAGAGATGATAACTGACAAAAATAAGGCTAATAGCGATAGTAGTATCATTCGAGTGATCATAAATTGATATTCTTTTGCTATCTTAGGCTTATAAGTTGCTTGTTCTTCTATGATAAAAAGCTTGATATTCTCTGCAATAGCTGATACCTCCGGACCTATTTGATCTAAATGCTTGATCGCTTCATTGCGGTCTTCAGTTACGGATGCTATCTCAATAAAATTTTCAACATATATTTGTTTATTCTTTTGTATTAAATCTAAAAGTATCTTTTCTTCATCGCTATTACTAGTATTTTGTAAAATGACTATCCATTTCTCCATTTCTGAAAAATCTTTTATGACTATGTCTACTCTATCAAGTTCATTAAGTGCTAGAAATCTAGCAATTTGCAGCCTTGAATTTAATAGGTGTCTTAGTGCATTTCCTGTTCCATAAACAAGTGTTTCATCTTTTTTTAGGTGTACTAACTCTAGCAGCTGCAACAAGCCTTCTTCAATTTCAGGCCCCTTAATACTAAGTGTGCTATATAATTCAGTTCTTTTATTATCATAGGCAACAATTTTATTAAAATCGTTCTTATATTCCCTTGAACGTTCTAAAATCTGCTCCATAATCTTTTGTACTTCAGGATTATTCATGCTACTTTTAAGTTCAAAAATAAATCCCTCCATTTTGTTAAAACGACTTTCAAAAAGCTCTTTTTGAGAATCTTCTCCTAGCTCTATAAAGCTTTCTGCCGCTAGACGTGTTTCTAGTAAATTAGCTTGTATTCTGCCAACTAGCATTTCGCCCGTTGAGATTTCTGTATACCGCGTAAAATGATCATTCAGATTATTCACACTAAATACTGAGAACATCACTGCCATAATTAATAAGATAAGAAGCATACTAAATCCAATAGATATCTTCATCCCTAGTTTTAATTTTTTAAATAAATTCATCCTAGCTATACCCCTCTTATATCCACGTATTTCGATAATGAACGATCTGTAAATTAAATAAGCTCTAATACCTGAAGAACACTCCTTGCTATATTCCTTTCCTTCCCTTGATAAGGAAAAGAATGAATATGGATGGCTGGATTAAAATTAATCTCTATAATAGAATAGTTGCTTGCTTCACTTTGGTAATCCTCAAGCATCATATCTACTCCGCAAAACTTAGCTTCAACTGCTTTTGCAGCTTGCACAGCAATTTTTTTAAACTTATCTGGGATACTCTCAGTATAGTCAATACTGTCTCCACCTGTACTAATATTTGAGTTTTCTCTAAGGTATACAACCTCAGATACTTTAGGTATATCATCAAAGCCTATACCTTTTTGTTTTAAGAACAACTCACTGCTTGTATCTAATTCAATTTTTTCCAGTGGTGTTTTGTAACCTTTTCCCCTTAAGAAGTCTTGATTTTTAATAGCGACCAGTTCTCTTATCGTATGATGCCCATCACCTTTTACATTAGCTGGAACGCGGTGCAAGATGCCTGCTACTTCATCTCCAATGACTAAAAACCTATATTCTTTTCCTTCTGCAAATTCTTCAATAAGTATCGTGTCATCATGTTTAAATGCTATTTCAAGAGCATATATAATATCTTCTTCTGATGCACCTTCTGGGAAAATACTAATACCTATTCCAAAATTAGTAGACTTAGGTTTTACAACAAGCGGCTTATTTGCATATTTACATGCCACAAAGCCAAGATTTTGGGTAGCATTAACCTCTATGCCTTTTGGCACACAAACATTGTTTTTGTCTAGTATTTTTTTAGTAACTGTTTTATTTTCCATCATCAACATAGTGATATAGCTATCTTTAGAAGTTTTAGTAGCTTGTTTAACGTATTCTGTTTTATCACCTTTACTAAGTGCTATAAAGTTATCTGATCTATCTAACACCTCAATACTAATCCCTATTTTTATAGCTTCTTTCATAAGAATCTGGGTGGAAAGCTCAAAATCTTCGTAACCTTCAAGCTTATAACGATTTGCATAAGCTTCTTGTTTATAGGCTTTGGCTAACTGAATATGTGCAACTAAGTAACCTTCTTTTTCTACTTTTTTAGTAATCTTATAAGCACACGTTTTAGTTACATCCAATGCTTTTTCTACAAATGTATCAATAAGCGCTTCCCACTCAAGTCCTAAAACTTGGCTCATATTGTTCATCTGTGCAAGTATATCTAGCATCCACTCTGACCTATCTTTTGATTTACCATCCTTTTTAAGCATTATACTCTCTAAACCATTTTTCGAAATGAGTTTTTGATTAAATAAAGCCTCTCGCTGCCAATCTAAGTAGTCTGTTTCTTCCTTAAGCAATAAGTAGAGCATAAAAACATGTGTAAACTCTAAATCTTCCATACTCATACCACTTTTTTCAAATGGGTTAATATCTATGCTTCTAATCTCTATATATTGAATCCCCTCATTTTTCAATGAACTTAAAAGATTTTTATTGTCCTTGGCTTTAGGTCTGATTTGAGTATAAAGCTCTTTATGACTTTGTATCATATTTTCTTTGACAAAGTCTTCTATGCTTGCAATGTAACTTTCTACACTTGTATAATCTGGAAATAGGTCTGTATGATTTTTATAGCCACATTCTCCATTTCTATAAGATACTGCCCCCTTATTTGAGAAACTATCTTCTTGAATAGGCACTAGTTTTTTAGTACATTCTCTCGTATAACTAGTATGAATAATAGGCGCTGCTCCTGTAAGATAAATAAGCAGCCATCTGTATCTTAAATAATTTCTTGCAACCTTTAAATAAAGATCATCTTTAAATAACTTATAGCTTATACTTGGCTTCTGATGCCTATATAACTTTTCAAATAAAGCTTCATCAAAAGAAAAATTATAATGTATGCCTGAAATAAGTTGCTTTTTACCACCATACTTTTTAAATAATTTTTCTCTATACTCCCTGGCAATTTTACATTCTTTGGAATCACTGTACTTAGCAATTGGAATGTACTGCTCATCTGGTATATCACAAGGCATAGATTGCGGCCATAGATATTCATCTCCTATTTCTAACGCTACAATATCATAGAGCGCGTTTAAAAATGAATAAGCTTCTCGCGTCGTTTGAAACGCCGGCGTAATAAGTTCTGGTTGACTTTCTGAAAAATCTGTTGTGATATAAGGGTGTAATAATTTATTACCAAACACATATGGATGATCAGTTGTTGCAAGCTTGCCATCCTCTTTTACTCTAAGTGCCTCTCTTTCAATGCCAAATCTCCCCCCTCGGAGTTCTTCCTTATCAAATAATTCTTTAAACAGATAGAGCATCCTTATACTCCTTCCAAACTTTAAATTTATAAATCAAATGGGCACTACTACCCTTTAATAGACTTGAAACTGCAATAGTGATCCATACCCCCGTTAATCCCCAAAACTGTATAAATACTAGAGCTAAAGGTATACGTAAAGCTGTAAAAACAATACTGATAGCAGCTGGTATTTTAGGAAGCCCAACCCCTGTAAAAGTACCATTAGCCACCATTTCAATTGTACCAAATATTTGTGCCATGCCTACTATTTTAAGATACTCACTTGCTATAGCAATTGTATTTTGTTCTTTAACGAAAATACCAACAAGCGTTTCTGGTATACTAAAAAATATCACTGCCATAACACTTGAATAAAGGACTCCTATTGTGAGTGCTGCATCATAGCCTTTATTAATACGTTTATACTTGTAAGCTCCATAGTTCTGCCCTACAAAACTGGCTATAGCACCACTTAGGCCTCCTGTTACCATAAGACTAATAGATTCTATTTGAAAGCCAATTCTTTGTGCTGCTATAGCACCTGGTCCAAATCCTGCTATGATCCTGGCAAGTACAATACCCACTAGTGTAAACAATATTCTCTGAGTCGCCATAGGTATACCAAGTCGCATAATCTCTCTCATTCTATTATACACAAGTCCTACTTTTTTTCTATATTTAAAGAAGTTCTTCCCTCTTACATTAAAAATTATAAACATAACACTATTTGAAATGAGTGTCGCTACTGCGGCTCCTAGTACCCCAAGCTTTAAACCATAAATAAAGACAGGATCTAAGATAATATTAAGTATAAGTCCTATTGCACTAATATGAAGTGCGGCTTTAGTGTTTCCAAAACTTCCAAGAACTCTTACATAAAGCAAATTAAAAAAAGAAAAAAATAAAATAGGTACATTCATAAGCAAATACAAATAGGCATCTCTTTCTATGCCACTATCGCCTAACTTTAGAAAATCTATAAAAATCTTCCCAAATATCAAAAGAATAGTACCATATCCTACACTAATGATAACATTTAAAATAATTCCTGCATTCATATACTCGACTACTGCTGTGTCATCTTTTTTGCCAACTGCATGAGAAACCTTTATACCCGTTCCTGTGACAGCCAGTGCATTAACTGCATAACCCAGTGCTATAAAAAACCCAGACGAACCAATACTCGCTACCGCATTACTGCCTAAGCGCCCTACCCATATCATATCTACGAGATTATAAGTAAGTTGTAAAAATGAACTTCCCATAATAGGAAGAGCAAGTGCAATAATAACCTTTACAATATTCCCCTCTGTCAGATCAATCTTTTTCATTCTTCCGACTCCTTACAAGCCTTCACTGCCTCTAAAAACAATGTAAAACTTTCAAGGACCTGTTCCCTTTTATCTGGAGGAATGCGTTCAAGTACTTCCGCATAATAATTATTTCCTTTATCTTCAATGTGTTCATAAAGCTTTTTTCCTTTATCCGTAAGCGTCAAACTCACATACCTTCTATCTGTACAATTAGTAATCCTATCTATTATTCCCGATTCAACCATTCTATTTGCCGTTCTGCTAATTGTACTTGAATCTGTCCCAAGCACCTGTGCAAGATCCACAATACAAACTTCTTTTGCATTTCCAAGTTCTGTGAGTATTTGACACTGTGCTAAAGTAATGCCACAGCAACTCACTTCTTCTTTCATTCTCCAGTTCATATCTCCTTCCAATTGCTCAACTTTTTCTCTTAATAACTTCACTTTTTGCAAGTTCATTAGTTTCTCCTTCCCATCTTTATGATGATATGCTCTAAAGTATGTAGTTTCTGCCTTTTTAACTGTTTTATACAGTAGATGTATTATGCATCTATTGTATCATACACGATTATTTTGTCAATAACGAATTAAGCATTGAACATAACATTGTTTTATTGTATAATATAATCTCAAGCTGACAAAATCCATGTCAGTCATGCTGGGATGTGGCTCAGGTGGTAGAGCGCTTGTCTGGGGGGCAAGAGGCCGAGGGTTCGAGTCCCTTCATTCCAATAAGAATAAAAAAACGCTATATACATTGGAAATATTGATTTCTCAATGCATATAGCGTTTTTATTTATACCCTATATTCATCTGGCATAGAACAAAGATTAACTAAGTCTATAATAGTCCCTATAAAGAATAAGCCTCCCGTTAATATATAAAGTATACCCATCCCTATATTCCCCTCATAAAACTTATGCAATCCTCCTGCACCTGCAAATCCTATGCAGCATAGTATAATTGCTGTGAGTTTATTCTTTTTTTGGCTGCTATCTCCAAATCCATCAAAACTTATAGAACCAGTATTAATATTTTGGCTTGATTTGTGATATGCTTGTTCATATTTCAAAGCTTTTACCTGTTTCCCGCATTTAGGGCATACAACAACCTCATCATCTATTTGAACGCCACAAAATCTACAATACATATTAACGCCTCCTTCTATAATTATAATCACATGCTATTTAATCTAATTTAACCTTTGAAACTTTATGACACGAACCACATAAATAAGTTGCGTCGTCTGCTGTGACTTCTTGTATTTCCATAAACTCCCCGCAATGTGGACACGGTCTATTGCGTTTGAGTCCAAAGGGCAGTAAACCTGTTTTATCACTTGAATGATGTTTAGTCTCCCCAATGACTTTATTAAATTCAGCCATACGTTTAGACACATTTTCTGAGGCACCGTTCTTTTCGGAGACTTTTTCAAAATCCTGCATTCTTTTTTCTATGCTCATGTTCATTCCTCCTGCAGCTATAACCCTATTGAATCTTTTTACATTATAGCATATATGTGCTATTTATAAATAGCCCCTAAGGTAGTAATGTTCCTGCGATTTGTACCACTCCTATGTATATCTTTTCTGCTAAAGCTGTGATCTCTTCTTGCGTCATATCAAATAAATACTGTAAATTATCTTGAGTGAATACTATATCTGATGTTTTAATAGCTTGTATACCATATTGGCCTGAAAAATTAATAGCATGATCCATATAGTCGTCTGTAACCCCTAATGCAAGCTTGTTCATATTCACATTCATTTGTTTACTGGCTTTATTAATATCCATAGAGCCTTCTAGCCTTGCTGAAAATGATGATGCATCTGCAGTTTTTATTTCTGCTTGTAATGTTAAATTATTTTCTTTCACTTTAGTATCATAAGCCATATCTAATTTCATATTGGCAAGCACTATCTGATCTTCATTGACTTCAAAAGTCATATTATGTACTAATTTATTTTCTCCTGCGCCATAATTACTTGTTGAGGCAAACTCAATTTCTGCTTGTTGATCATCATTTTTCATCATTAAAGATACTTTTATAATATCTGTCATAAATTTTTTCCCTGCAAAAGCTGTATCAAGTACTACTTCTATCTTTTCTTCACCAGCAGTAATTACAGCTTCACTCTTAGCTTCTATAATACGCTTATTATCATCTATCTTGAGTGTTGTTTTGAGTCCAAGTTCCTTCATATCGTCTACTACTTTATTAAATTCTTCTCTGCTTCTTTTTAGTGTATCACTAAGTTTCTCACCATAACCTGGTGTTTGCATAGCGTCTAATGTCTCAATATAATCTTTTAATGCCTGATCTTCCATACATATATTAAATACATCTTTGAGGTAACTTTTAACTTCACTTTCATCTAAAATTAATTCGTAAGTTCTATACGTATTACTTTGATCTTGAGTCATCGCGCTTGTTTTTCCAATATATTTTATATCTACCTTTTTAAAGGCCTCTTCACTTCTTTTAGAGATATTCTTAATGAGCTCTGGGTTTACTTTTTGATCTTGATATGTCTCGAAATAATTCTTGATAGTATTATATTCCTCTTCATTTATAGGCTCCCCTATGAGGTTAAATAAGGCTGAACTATTATAGTCTTGTATAAGGGTATCCAAGTTAACAGTAATATACTTTTCAAATAGTTTTGGAATAGCAAGCCCTACCTCTGCTTGATTTTTATAAAAATCAGCTCTTACCAATTCTAAACTTCCTTGATTAATAGCAAAATTCCCTAGGAAATTTTGAATATCTTTCTGTTTTTTCATTTGCCCTGATACACCAATCCCTCGTATAATACCATTAATATATTCAGTGCCTTCGCCCTCCATATTTTCGAACTTTAGCTGAAAATCTGTCTGCATCGCTTCACTTTGCATAATTTCTGCACTCAAGGTTCTGCCTGTCATATCATCTATTGCTTTAGCTTCTTTTAGCAGTACCTTTTGTGTAGTTTTTAAGGCATCTGCCACAAACACATGAGGCAAAACCATTGGGACAACTACCTTTGCAACTACTGCTCCTGCAATACAGATACTAAGTGCTGCAGCTGAAATTATACCTATTACTTTAGGACTTAATTTCTTTTTTACCAATTTCTCTTGTACACTGCTATCTGGTATCTGTCCTTCTTCTTTGATATTTGTTTCAGCATTAATCTCTGGATTATTTTGTTCTTTAATTTCTTCATTATCTTTTATCATATTATCTGTCATGTTAATCTCCTATCCTTCATTTTTAATTGATATACTTTAGGATAATATCTTATATGCTCTATAAGATATTATCCTAAAATATTATTTTATCATTTAAGTCAACCCTTAAATTTAAAGCTATGCAATCTATACACATAATATATGATAAGATATTCATCTTTTTTCGCGATACCTTTAAAAGAACATTTCTAAAGTCTAACATCTTTTGCTTTTGCTGCGGTTCTATTTCTAATTGACTATATCTAGCAACTAAATAAACCTCTGTTATTTCTTTAAAATTTAGCTCCCGAAAACTAATGATTTCATCTACGCGACTTGCAAAAACGCGTTCTGTTTCTCCAGCTTTAATAACAACCCCTTGAAGAGAAAGCACTCTTAAGTAAGCCTTATAAAGAGAAAGGATGATACTTCGCGTTGACCTCTTCATTATGTGATGTCTTCTTAGTTGATATAGAAAAATGAGCACTACTATAATCCCTACACTTAAAATGATAAGCATCTTATAAATTGAAGAAACTTTGACTTTTTCCATACTACTAGGACTTATTTCTACCCTATTAAAAGGCTTCACCTCTATCTCTGTCTCTGTGATACTCATTGCTTCTTCTATCATTGGAGCTGCCTGACTTATTGTTTCTAATTGTCTATACGGCGGGGTTGCTTCAAATCTTATCCATCCTATTCCTTCAAAATAGACTTCCACCCATGCATGTGCACTTTTATCTGTTATGATATATGTGTTTTGCTGACTTTTTGGACTTGGTGGCATAACATAGCCTTCTACATATCTGCTAGGTATCCCTATGCTTCTTGTGAGTACTGCAAGCGCCGTTGCAAAATAAGTGCAATACCCCTGTTTATTTTCAAATAAAAAGGTATCCACAAAATCATTGCCTTCTATAGGATCTCCTGGTGTAAGCGTATAATCATAGTTTGATGCAAGATACGCCTCTATAGCTTTAACTTTATCATAGTTATTATCTTGATCTCTTGTGATTATCTGTGCAAGATCTATTATCCTCTCTGGAAGTTGTTCTGGGATTTGTGTATATTTCTTTGTGATAGCGTCTGCATGCTCAACCCATTTATTAATACCCTTTGTCTTATAAAAACCTACTTCACTCTTTCTAAGAACATCTCTTAGTGAATCACTTGTCCATTTAGGCTCATAAAATTCAGTCGTGTAAGCAAAATCTTTAGTTGCTGGTTTTTCTAAACTTAAGGAATCAGAACCGCTCAAAAAGACATCTCTTTGTGAGCTTGTAATATGAAAAGATTCCATTTTAGAAGGAATAAAAATAGAATTTGTATTTATATTCATAAATCTTATATGCGCTGTCTGCTTATAAAACAAACTATCTAAATCCAGAGATTTGTTTTCTCTTCTTATCCAGTCTATAGCCTCTAGCGTTTCAGTTGTATCTTCAAGCATCCCAGTCTCTAAATAAATAAGTGGAGCTGCTTTATCTTCACGCGTCCATCCACTTCCTGTATATACATCTCGTGATGTAGCCTTTAAATAAGTTGGTGCTGAGCTTTCTACTTCAAGAACCACCACATCACTTAGTTTGATATCTCCCCCAAGAGATGTATCCTCTGTTTGAAGACCTGACGATTTTTCTTGACTAAGCTGTTCTACAAGGCTATGTACCCACGTCGCTTTATACGGGTATGTACGAGCTAGCAGTACTGCACCTACAAAAATACTAATCACTATACAAATACTTGTTTTCATAAAAGCGTCATAGATATTATAACTGCTTTTATCAAGTTGCTTTTGAAGTCTTAAATACTTACCTTTAAAAAAGTAGATTAAATTTGTAAATACTAATAAATAAAACGCATGAGTATGAATGGGTTGATTTTGAATCACTTCAAATACTAAGAGAGAGGTGCCCCCTATAAAAAATAGAGGAAAACTAAATTTTTTAACTGTAAAAAAATAGGTTAAACTCGCCATAACAATACCTAATAAAATAATAAAATAGTTAACATAATAACCGCTCTCTGTAGGCATTCCCGCTACAAACTTTGTGCACCATTCTCCAAACCAAATCAGCTCATCTCTTGTTATATCCCAGACATCTATTAACATCTTTTTTCGGTATAAATAAATACTGCCAACTATACCTATAAAGACTAAACCAATAAGTGTTACCCTTGTGGTGAGCTTATTCATAAGCGTAATAGCAAGAATCCCTTGAGTGATAAAAATAATAGTTATAAGTTTTATAGGGGAATAGGTAAGCTCCATTGCATAAATGATAATATAAGTGATGCTAAAGGCCATAACTCCCATTAATATAAATCCTATTAAAGCATTTATTAATTTTTTTAAGTTATTTGATTGTTTTATCTTCATAGTCACCAACACTCCAAAATGCTTTTAATATCGTCCTCAATATGAATCTCGTATACCTTTACATTTATTTTTTGTAGTGCCAAAAGTATTTCTGTTGTCTGTACTTCCCTAGGTGAAACGTAAATTAAAATAACCTCATAGTTTAATTTATGCCAAGTAGTAATCTGACCATATACCTTATCATTAAGACCCGAAGTAACAAAGATTACACTACTTTTTGCCACACATTCTGTTAAAGCCAATCTGATTGTCTCATCAAAGCCTAACTTACTTTCAAATTTGGCTTCAAACAGTGTATGATAAAGACTTTCAAAATCAGAGTACTGCATGGCTGTCTTTTTGATGATTTTCTCTTCATGATACATTAAGTGCGTTTCAATATCACGTAGCAAACAGTAATGAATAAGTGCAACACTTACTTCTATCACCTTATCTTCTAATATCATATTTTCTACACTATCATAAGGATTCTTTGTTAAATCCAAAATCACAGTTGCTTCTATCGTAGCAGTGCTCTCGAAGCTTTTAACCATAACTTCATTTTTTTTAGCACTTAGCTTCCAGTGGATGTTTTTAAGACTATCCCCATAGGCATATTTCCTAACATCGGAGACTGTCCTTTGGTCTTCTTCTTTCCCAATCAGAACTCCCTCCATATCCGAAATTTTATTGATAGTGATAGGAAATGCCTCTAGGGTTATAATTCTTGGGTATACTGTAATGTATTTTGGTTTAGAAACCTTATACTTAAAACTAAAAAAACCTAGAAAGTCCCTTATTTTAATATATTTTAAACCTACTTCGTAATACCCTCTATACTCACATTTTAACTCAAACGCATAGCTTTCACTACCCCGAGGTAAAATAGCTGTCTTTTTCATCTTAAAATGTTTAATAGAGACAGTATCTATCCCATAAAAAAGAATTTCAACGTATGGATATATTATTCTTGTTGTATTTACTATCTCTACATTAAAATAGACCTTATCACCTTTTGTTACAAATTGATTATCCACACTTTCCTTAAATTTAAACTTTAGATAAATATAAACAACATAAATAAACGAAATAACTGGAATAAGTATGATAATATAAAAAAATACAGAAGCAATACTCCCTGGATAAAAGTAAGCAAAGGCTATAGCAAGTCCTAAAAAGACGCTATATACTATTCTATTTTTTCCCATACAGACCCACCACTGGCACCATTACTTTATTGATACTATCTTGGACGATGTTTGCCCCAGTTATCCTTTTGAGTTTAGCTTCTTGTTTAACTATAATTCTATGAGCGAGTATGGGCATCGCCATCTTCAAAACATCATCTGGTAGTACATAGTTCCTTTTATTATAAAAAGCCCATCCTTGTGCAGCTCTTAAAAGATTAAGTGAACCTCTAGGACTTGCGCCTAATACAACCTGCGGATGCTTTCTTGTTCCTTCTACAATATTAACTATAAAATGATAAATACTTTCATCTGCATAAACTTCTTTAATATGGCTTTGAATACGCAGTATTTCTTCTCCTGTTGCTACAGGTCTTAAGTCCGCTAGAGGATTATGGGTCTTAAAGTGACTAAGCATAGCAATCTCATCTTGGACTGTTGGATAGCCTACATTTACTTTCATAAAAAAACGATCAAGCTGAGCTTCTAGAAGTGGAAATGTTCCTAAATATTCTACAGAATTTTGTGTTGCAATGATCATAAAAGGCTGTGGCATCTTGTACGTAGTACCATCTACTGTGATCTGTCCTTCTTCCATAACTTCTAATAAACTAGATTGTGTTTTTGGTGATGTACGATTAATCTCATCTGCTAATATAATCTGATTGAGAATAGCTCCTTTTTTATAATCAAAGTTTCCTGTTTTTTGATTATAAACTGAAAACCCAGTAATATCTGTTGGTAAAACATCTGGTGTAAATTGTATACGTTTAAACGTACTATCAATTGATTTTGAGACAGCTAAAGCTAAACTTGTTTTCCCAACTCCAGGAACGTCTTCTATTAGGATATGTCCTTTGCAAATAAGTGTAATAACGATAAGTTCTATTACACTACGTTTACCTATAATAACCTTTTCTATATTTTCAATGATATTACTCATTATTTTAACTGATTGTTCCACAGCAGCATGCCTCCTAAACTTTTAATAACTTAAAATGTGCCTCATTTAATCATATCATAATTTCTAACTATTTAAATGAGCATATCTTACCAATAAATAAGAGAAGATGATTAAAGTCCTAAGCGACTTTTACTCATCTTCTCTTCTGCAGTTCCAAACAAGGCCTCTATATTTTCATAATTAGTAGCATCACATTAATGAAATAAAGCCTTGCAAATTATGTCTGCAAGACTTTATCATCACTTAAATGGCGTTCCCGGCGGGAATCGAACCCACGGCCTTTCGCTTAGGAGGCGAACGCTCTATCCTACTGAGCTACGGAAACATAATATACTTAACTCTATACAGCATATTGACCAGATGTTGCCTAGATAGGTCAACATTTGGTCATAATTTTAAGTACAGATGTATCTTATCGCAATTATTATAGTACATTTTTATAGGCTTTTCGTCAAGTATTTATTTAATAACAATGCTTCCTTGAAGCCAGCAGGTTCCCATAAATCTCATGCCAATACTAGGCTCTCCTACAAGAATATTTTTGTTAATCATAACTTCTAGTGGCATATCATTTACACTTAACACCAGTAAGTACATATCTTCTTCTGTTTTAGTGTTTTTTCTGCTGCTAATTTGTGTTATTTCCCCAAGTACTGCATAAGTCGCATCTACTAAGGTAGTAGGCACAAAGTAACCACTCATAATAGAAAGGAAATCTTCTTCCATCATACGTTCTTTAAGCTGTGCATCTAATTCTTTTTCTTCTTGTTCGAGTTGCTCTTTTGCTTCCTCATCACCTTCTCTGGCTCTTTGGATAATCACTTTGAGCTTCTCACGTTCTTCTTTTTCAACAACTTCCTCTTCTTCGTTTTTTTCAATAGGAAGGATAATAGTCCCCTCCATAGCTAGGCCTACCATTTTAATTTGATTAAAGATTTTTGGGGTATCAAGTGTCTCCATATATTCTATAACATTTTGAAGCCAAAATATAAACTGCATACCTGTTTCTTTTTCTTCACACACTACATAATAGGTATATTCATCATCTATACATTCAACCATCAAGTCTTCCACTTCTACTGTATGATGTGATTCAACATAAGGCTCGCATTGTTCTACTTGTATTTTGGTATCCTTCTGCCCCGCCTTCACGACTATCCTTACCATAATATAAGTATCATCTGCAAATTTCTTTGAATACTCTGCTAATATATCATTATTAGCCATACGACTAGCTACTTGCCTTGTCGGAGTATCTAAGATTTCGCCTACTATATCTTCTATCTTATAGTCACTATCTATTTTTGAAAAACCTACCGCTGTAATTGGAGATTCCATATTGATCCCCCTCTCATTCTATCGATTAGCATAATAACCTACTATGCTTTAAACTATCACCTTATAAATAACTATCGTTTCTATTATACATGAGCTTATTTATAAGTTTCAAGCTATTTATCTTGGCTCTTTACTAATATATCTTTTTATAGATTATAATATGATTAAAAAATTTGAGAAAAAACAAAAGCTATGATATTGCTCATAGCTTTGCTCATAGCTTTTTGTTTCTAGTTTTAACATAACCCATTTATAATATCATTTAATGTATCTGGATAGTTTGTAATGATTGCGTCCACGCCTATATCCATCATCTTTTTCATATCACTTATCTCATCTACTGTCCAAACTGTTACTTTTTTCCCAATACTATGAATGGTCTCAATTGCTTCTAAAGTCGCTGACTCATAGCTAAAACAAATAGCATCTGCATATCTATAGTTTCTTATATCCCATGGCACTTCCTTACAAAGAAGACCTGTCTTAATCTGGCTGTCTAAGAGCTTCACTCTTTTTACAGATTCACCGTTATAAGAATGTACGACTACTTTATTTTGAACCCCTAATTCTTTTACTATCTCTACAACCTTTTCCTCTATACCTTTGTACTCATCTTCACTATTTTTGATTTCAATATAAAGCCTAACATTATATTTTTTCACCAAATCTAATGCTAATTCAATAGATGATATTTTTTCGCCCTTATATTTAGGATTATATTTAACCCCTGCATCAAACTGCAAAACTTCTTGCAGTGTGTAATCTTTAATAAAGCCTGTCCCTGTTGTCGTACGATCAAGTTTATTATCGTGAATAATAACTAGCTTGCCATCTTTAGTCATATGAATATCGACTTCTATGCCATCACAGTAACCTTCAGTTAACGCCTTAACAAAAGCTATATTGGTATTTTCGGGGTATTTGCCACTAAATCCTCTATGGGCAATATTGAGTACTCTGTACATTTTTTACCTCCTGTGTAAGTTCATGGTTATTTTGATATTTACTATTTTTTAAGGATGGTATTTATTCATATTATAATTATATACTATATTAATAGTATTTCATAATTATTTTTTGTTTTAATTTTATGTTTGGTTACTTGCTAATTCTTTGATCTAAATTGTATTGGCTGCACTTCCGGAGTAATTTCTTTAAAGAAGAATCCTTGTTTTTTTAATCCTTCTACTATTTGAGGGAGTGCCTCAACAGTTGTTCCTTTAACTGATGTATCATGCATTAATATGATTGCATGATTTTTATCTTTAGCTCCTTCTAGAACAGAATCTATAATGACTTGTACATCCTGAGTACCTGTTTGAGCATCTGCTGAATCTACATTCCAATCATAATAGATAAAACCTTCTTCTTCTATTTTAGAAATAATCTCTGGCATGATATCTGTACGATTATATCTTTTACTGATACTATTATTAGATCCTCCAGCAAATCTTAAGATATTTGGCTTTACTCCTGTGATTTCTTGAATCAAGTCAGATAACTTATGAATATCTGCCATAAAATTATCTACACTCTTATAAATTTCATGAAATTTATGTGTATAAGAATGAACAGCAAGTGTATGCCCTTCATCAAAAATCCTTCTATAAGTAGCTTCTTGATTTGGATCTCCTACTACAAAAAAAGTGGCTTTTATACCATTCGCTTTAAGAAAATCTAATATCTTAATCGTATTCTTACTAGGACCATCATCAAATGTGAGATAGGCATACTTTTTATTATTTTCTTCTGGATTAATAATCATTTCTGGGCTAATAATCATTTCTGGATTATCATTTTCGAACTCTTCTAACTTTCTTTCTAATTCTTCTGTCTTATTTTTAAGATCTTCTTCTTTTATTGTAAGATTGTCTGATTCTCTCTCTAAATTCATTTTATCTAATTGTACCAAATTTAATTCATTTTTAATTTGATCAAGCTCTTGCATTTTGTTAATCATTTGATGCGCTAAAAAGCCTGTTGCAGCTATTAAAACAATTGATAAAATTAAAAATATAATTATAGACTTAGTCTTTGATTCTTTATTTTGACGTAGTTTCATAATTTTCACCTCTTCTTAATACACTATGTCGGATGTCACATCTTAGTCTGCACATTTTGTCTTATCACTCTCTTAACATAGAGTCTGGGATAATAATAGGTTCAAACCTAACTAACTGCTTGTTAAGTCTATCTAATTTTTCTTCATAATGCTCTAACTGCTCTTTAGATGTATCAATTTGTTGTTGAAGATTAATAACGCTTTGTTTTACTTCTTCTATATTAGTCAGATTTTCTTCTACTATTTTTCCAATATAAAAAAAACCACTTGTTAGTGCGATTGTGGTTGCTAATCCAATAAGTGTTAGGGTTATTAACACAATTAAAAAAACATTTTTCTTACGTCTTTTACCCGAGTTGATATAATACGCCATTTTATGTACTATCCTTCCTTTTACTTTGTATGATAAAGTCTCTTTTTAGATTATACTATGTTTTATTGTTATTTTAAATACCCTTTGTATACTATTAATTGGTATTTTATTGTAAAAAATTGTATATATCCTACTCTTTACCATGACATGCTTTTATTATTACCCTATAACATTAACTTATTCTCTATAATGAAAAGTAACTTTTTTATGTTATAGTATATGAGAAGCTAAAGAGGATACGCGTAGCAAAAATTTTCAAAAATGACAGAGAGGAGTCTTATAATGTATTTAATAGATACGCATGTACATACAGCCGAAACCAGTCGTTGTGGTATGGTGCCAGCTCAAGAACTTGTTATGTATTATCATAATATAGGCTATCAAGGACTTATCATAACAGATCATTATTACCGTCCTTTTTTCGAAAAAATAGTTGGTTGTACTTGGGAAGAAAAAATTCAGAGATTCTTAAAAGGATATCACGCTGCTGTAAAAGTGGGTGAAGAAGTGGGAATGCACATCTTCCTCGGAATGGAAATACAGTTTGAAGAAAATCTTAACGATTACTTAATATATGGTATGGATGAAACCTTTTTAATAGAAAATCCTAATTTATATTCATTAGGGCTCGAAAAATTTCGTCAGCTCACAAAAGATAAAGGTATTATGATCTTTCAAGCTCATCCTTTTCGAGCTAGCCTAGTACCTGCTGAACCTTCTTTATTAGATGGTGTAGAAGTATATAATGGTAACCAGCGGCATAATTCTCATGATCATTTGGCCGTTGATTTTGCAAGAGAGCATCATTTGCTTGCTCTATCTGCATCTGACTATCATCAAGAAGAAGACTTAGGACGGGGCGGCATTGTACTTTCTACCCCAGTAAGAGATTGGCATACATTATTACAAGTCCTTAAAGAAGGAAAGTATGATCTTAAAGCATAGGGTTTAACTTTGGATACTTATAGTATTTTTTCTTAGTTCCGCATGAGGATGGGAGGAAAATTTTCTGCTTTCCGTCGCTGCCGCTCCAAGTCAAGCCGAAAATCTTCCTCCCATCCCCCTGCTATATTGTTGAACAGCCCAATGTAGACGTCCAAGTCATATAAGCTATATAAATACAAACAACTGTAGATTGTCAAGTAAGGTTGAGCCACTTTTTCCTTCTTTACATTTAAAATTAATCTATTATCTTTTACACTTAAATTTGAGCACCCATTAGATGACCTTTGACCTTTAAGATTTCTGTTATTTTAGGGACTCCATATATTTGCTTAGATTCATTATGAATTTATACAATATAACAATCCTCTGTCTATGGTAGTTGTACTTACCAATAGAAAGAGGATGTCGTATATATACTGCATTTAAACACTTATTAAAAATTATTACTTTTAATCTATGTACTTCATATACTTGTGAAAAGCAAACCATGCTTCTTTTATTAATGAAATATTATTTTCTACATATCCTCTTATATTCCTTAATTCTTTAGGGATAGACTCTTTCCTAATAAGCCTTTTATATATTCTTCTAAACTTCCTATATCCAGGAACTTTTGGTTACATATTTGAATGATACACCGGTTGCCTTTAATACCAAATATATGGTCTCCTTGATATTCCAAATCGAATGTTTTATTATCATCTTCTCCGTAAATTGAATCTTTAATACTTATAAAATCCTCTAAGAAGTTATCTGACTTTTTTACATAAAATCTTATTATGCCATCTGATAATAGCTCCAATTGATTAATCTGGGCTCCCTTATAGTAATCTGATAACTTAAATATTAATTGCATATCTTGTGTATCACATACTATTTCGTTACTTTCATTTAAATAATTTATATTTACCTTATATTCCATTTCATCACCTTCTTAAGGTTCTTAATTATTTCCATTATACTTTTTATAAAAATTTAAATCAACGTACTATACGTATCATTCTACTCATTTTTATTTTATTTTTGTTCTGCACCTTTTTCTGCACCCTTAGCTTACTTTAAGGCAAAAACAAAAAAGCCATAAATCTTATACCTATTGATACACAAGACCTATGACCTTTAAAAAACGCGCGCAGTAGGATTCGAACCCACGACCCTCTGATTTGCAGATTGACATATTTAAAAGCATATAACAAACTATTGAATCCCTTTATTTATCAGTGCTTATAAGATTTTTAATACGCTTAGCTCTCATAGTATATCTCTCGAAACTCTTATTGCTACACATCTACTACACACTTATTACACACATTTCACACCTAAGTTAAAGCTATAAAACGATATTTTTATTACCATAACCCTTTTAACAAAACCTCTTTTGTTCTATATGTACATTATAAATATTAAATCTACCTTTAAGATATGATGCAAAATACAGAGCAAAGTTATCAGCCTCTTCATCACTATTATGGGTAGAATTAATAAAGATATCAAAAACTTTATCTGCTTCCCCTATCCCTGTTAATATATACCCTATGCGTTTATATGAGGCGATTCCTTCCTGCATAATATTCTCCATCGTTATACTATCTAGTCTCTCCATATGACTTAATTCGATTTGAAAGGTAAAAGACACGACTGGAGAAATATTAGGTATTTTTATACTATGATTAAGAGAAGCCTCTCCTAACCTTATTCTCTTTTCCACTTTATCCATTTTTTCTAACATAGTATTTAACATTAATATAGTAGGATTATTACTTTCTTTCACCTCTACATTTATTATTTTTTCTATTTGTTTCCCTTTCAATGCATTATATAAAGGATTGTCTTGCGGAAACAATTTATAATCTATTTCTTTTATTGCTTTACTCAATTGAGATTTCAATTCTTTTGTTCCCATAATATCATTTCTATAAAAAAAAGTCCTATAATCTTGAATGTCAAAAGGTAATTTGCTAGTGATATCGGAACATACTATATGAATTATAGGCTTTCCAATAGCATGCCTAATTGCTACTTCATACATTACATTAGGATTGAGATAAGTTAAGTTTGCAATCACTAAATCAGCTTCATACAATTCGTCAATAATTGTATTAAATATTGAACCAGATTTATATATAGAGTGTGAGGCTTTAATATTATTATCAAATTCATCTTGTAACACATGGTAAATCACCTCTTCGATAACACCATCTGCGTGCCGTCTTACCTCTTGATGCTCCTCTCCTATAGGAGTAATTATAAAACACGTTTTTTTCTTTGCACTATTATTCTCCATCACTGTTTTCCTCCGTATTTAATAGTCATATCACCTTATTCTGAGCAATAAACATTATTTCTAAAGAGTAACTTAATATATAAATTATTCTTTTATTATTAATAAAATATAAATATCATATCTAAGAATTAATATCAGTGTCTCTATTAATCGTTCTAGGTTCATCAATGATATAAATATCATCAATAATTAAATCATTTTCACCTTCAACGTTCAGTTTACAAAAATAATTATGATATTGAGCAACCCATCTATATTTGTTAAATACTTTAGAGTTACTTTTATACTCCTTCAATTTTTCCTCAACTATTGTTTTATGCTGTTGAAGCCAAACGGTACTCATATCCAAAGCGTCTTCATCTATAATTGCAGCTTGTAAATAGTTGATGAACCATTCCCCATCAGCATCGATACATATAAGATTTAATTGTGGTGCTGGATAGTTAGTCGAATAGTATTGAATATGTTCTTTTACCAGCTCTTTTACTTCCTTACTCAAAATAACTCTCGGTGCATTTGCTCTCTCTGATTCTAATTTGTATGCGTCTATTAGTGCTGGTCCAAATACAATGTCGTTATCCATATAATGTAACCCAACCGCGACACCACCTCTCACAAATAGACCTTCCAGTGCAAGTTGAAATTGATAGCTTGCAATGTGATCCAGTAGATGCCCTAATTCTGACTCCCCGTCATCTCTTATAGCCTTCCCTATTACAATATTATCTGTAAATATTTTTACTGCACCACTATTTTCATTTATTTCCTTCATAAACTTATACGCTTCAGTAAGGCTATTATGCATTCTATTCAATAATTCTTGACCACTATTTTTTGAAAAATAATCTTTAATCATACTAGAAAACCCCAGAATATCTATAAAGCAAACAACTGAATCTAGTAATTCTTTTGAATTAGTATCATATTTCATATTTTATTTCTCCCTAATTTTTATACACAAAATTCGCTTTCTCTTTCATCTAGCTCTTTATTAATCTCTTGTAATATTTTTCTTATAAAATTATGAACTTGTACAAAATCTTCTATAGCTCTTTTCAATTCAAACAAAGGGTGTTGTTTAAAATTGATTCTATCATTTGACACAGAGAATTGATGAGGATCATGCCTATGAGTCAAAGGATTTCTAATACTATTGGAAACATATGTATGATTCCCCTTCCATACTCCATCTATTTTTATATCATCATGTTCTAATATATAGTTCTTTACATCTCCACAAAACTTTTCAAAGTAATGTTGCTGATCATCTTTTGCTACTATTTTATTATCTCTTGTTGTCAAATTACTAACAAAGTATTTTTTATACATTATCTCTGATGGGGAAACTGAATTTTTAAAATAAATATTTGAGATTTGTGCTAGTGAATCCCATAGACTAATTAGCCTAAAAATTCCATTCTCTATATAATAATAACAGCTTTCTTGCTCTTTAGTATTTTCCCGACTTAGAGGGCTCCAATACACTTTATCGATACTCATACAATAATCGATACCATTATTAAAACTATAAATAATTTTGTTCGTTAAAGAATTAATTTTTATGATCCATGAATCAATGGTATGTATTTCAGATAAATAACTTTGACTTCCATGTGGTGCTAAGTAAATAAAATCTTGTATATGTATATCATATTTATAATTTTGTTGATTAATAATATTTCTTAAGTACCTTTCTTCCTTTTCATTCATAGAAATTTCTCCTTTATAAAATTATTCAAGTTATACTTTTCAGAATATTATACACCTAATATTCTATATCGTCTACTTATGTAATAAAATCTACCTTTTCTGTATGATGTTTATACTAGTCTATCTTATCAATAAAGTAACTGATTTTCTCCAATAAGAAAGGCACTAACCATTTAGTCAGCGCCTTTTCTATAACATTCATTTTCCACTGTCAACCATTTTTGAAAATGTCCTCAAATAGTTTAAACATTAGCACCAGTTTTTCTGGTGCTTTTACTGTAGTCTTTTATCTTTACCTCTTTTAAAAGAGTACTTGAAAACACAAATCTTATCAAGGATGCTACGCAC
>CAKZUB010000015.1 GCA_937921505.1 uncultured Clostridia bacterium
TTTTCGTCCATTGTGAGTAATACCTTTCTGATTATGTCCACCTCATTTCTTGTTATGAGGTTTTATTATAATATATAAACTACTATTTGGGACATAATCATTTGTGGTACAGTAAGACATTATCATAAATGAATCATAAATAACACGATTTACTAATATTCTCAATTGACTTTAGTTACATAATAATATATTATGTAGAATAGAATTACATAACTGGATGAAGCTACGCAGAAGAGAGATCATTTACAAAGTATTTGATCCGCCGAAGGAGTAACACTCTCAGGTACTTATATAAGTGGGACTGT
Organism: uncultured Clostridia bacterium; assembly: GCA_937921505.1. Taxonomy (GTDB): domain Bacteria; phylum Bacillota; class Clostridia; order Lachnospirales; family Cellulosilyticaceae; genus FMMP01. Next base: position 306 of record CAKZUB010000015.1, read on the forward strand.
ATAGCTGACAGAACTCTGGAGAGACCTTATGTTATAGGCGCCGAAGGGGCAAAAGTAGGAAACTATTTAATCTCTCAGGCAAAAGGACAGAGCTTTATACACTTTCTAATAATTACGCGCATAGTGGGTTTACATAACATATCTATAAATGAGTTGATTTTTTGACGATTTATATTTTTTGTGATGGAAATTTATACTAGGATAATGACTTGAAATGTATACGCATAGACCTATAGAACATTAGGAACTCCTCTTATTTTAAAATTTAATTAAAAGGGAGTTTTTTTTATGGACTTTATTACTATTTTGAACAACATTAATGATTTTGTGTGGGGGCCTCCGCTGCTTGCTTTATTAGTCTGTACAGGAGTTTTTCTGACTGTTAGATTAGGACTATTACAAGTTATTAAATTACCCCAAGCACTAAGGCTTATATTTACAGCAAAAAATGAAGGCACAGGAGATATTAATAGTTTTGGAGCGCTTTGTACAGCACTTGCTGCAACAGTAGGCACAGGAAATATAGTAGGTGTTTCAACAGCTATTGCTGGAGGTGGACCAGGCGCATTATTTTGGATGTGGGTTGCAGCTTTTTTTGGTATGGCAACGAAATACGCAGAAGGTGTACTTGCTATTAAATATCGTACAACAGATCAAAACGGAGAAGTATCTGGTGGTCCGATGTACTATATCGAAAGAGGTATGGGTAAAAAGTTTAAGCCACTTGCTATTTTCTTTGCTGTTAGTGGTGTTTTAGTTGCACTTTTAGGGATTGGTACTTTTCCACAAGTTAATGCCATTAGTCAGAGTATAAAATCTACAGTGGGCATAGATGTACGTGTGACAGGTATGATTATTGCAGTTGGTGTTGCACTTGTTATCTTTGGGGGAATTAAAAGTATTTCAAAGGTTTCGGAAAAGGTAGTACCTTTTATGGCAATTATTTATATTATTTTTTCTATAGTAATACTAGCCTTCTCAGCGGATCAGATCATTCCAGCATTAGGGTTAATTTTCAAAGGAGCTTTTACACCAAGTGCTGCAATTGGCGGTTTTGGGGGAGCTATGGTAGCAAAAGCTATTCAGATGGGAATTGCAAGAGGTGTCTTCTCAAATGAATCTGGACTTGGAAGTGCCCCTATCGCAGCGGCAGCAGCAAAGACTAATTGGCCTGCAGAACAAGGACTTATTTCAATGACAGGAACTTTTATTGATACGATTATTATTTGTACATTAACAGGCCTTAGCATTATAGTAACAGGAGCTTGGCATGGCGGAGCAAAGGGAGCTGTTATCACACAACAAGCATTTGCAACAGTTTTACCAACTATGGGACCTCTTCTTCTTACAATATGTCTTACACTTTTTGCTTTTACAACTATTTTAGGATGGTGCTACTATGGTGAGCGTTGTCTTGAATATGTAGCAGGAGTAAAAGGGATTAAAATATATAGAATTGTCTTTGTAGCAATGGTTGCACTTGGCGCGTATATTAAGCTAGAAGCTATATGGATTTTAGCAGATATCTTTAATGGACTTATGGCACTTCCAAATCTTATTGCACTACTTGCTTTATCAGGAGTAGTTGTTGCTGAAACAAAAGCTTATATGACACATGTAGCAAAAAATAAGGGTCTTACGCTCTAAAGATTAAATAAAAAAATACCCATCAAGTAGTCCTATAAAACAAAAGGATTACTTGATGGGTATTTTTAATTTAACAGATAGATTTTAAATTATTCTGATTGCCAATTAAGTTCATCAAATACTGTAATATTATTCTTAGCTAAAAGTTCTGCAGCTAGACCATTACCTTCTATAAGGTTTCCACTAAAAGAACCATCGTATATTTGACCATAACCACATGAGGGGCTTTTGGATTTAAGTATGGCAGCGGTGATACCAAGGGTTTTACATAGTTCAAGAGTCTGAGTAGCACCCTGTTCAAATTCAGATGTAAAATCTTTATTACTTTTACTAATAACTCTGCGGTTTTTATTATCAGTTTGTATAATTTCGCAGCATTCTCTAGGACATGGTAAGCCCCCTAGTAATTCTGGACATACAGGGAAAGCTTGCCCACTTTCAAAAAGTTCTTGTAATGTTTCATCTGGTACGTTGGTACCATCATATCTGCACTTTACACCAACTAGACAAGCACTTACTAGATACATATGGGCCCTCCTTATATTAAGTATATTCTCTGTTTTTAAAAAAATCTTGCAAGCTATGTAATAAATGTTGATAGGCATATATAATATCATTTGGTATATCTACATGTACTATATAATCTTTTCCTTTAGGACCATAGCCAAGTTCATCATCTTGTAATCTTGGTATTTCACCCATTAGTAATGAAATAAATCTATGGGGGGACCAAGCATTTTCCTTAGCACCATTAATCAGTATGTTATTATCTTGTAGTGATAAAGTAGGAATATAGGGAGCGTAATTAATAAATAAGATGTCTTTAGATTGCCATTCTCTTAAAAATGATGCATAAGTTCTTAACTGCATCGTTGGGTCCTGAATAAGCATAAATGTATTAGCTTTAATATTACTTTCTTTAAAAAGCAAATAGGCATTTTTTGCATTAGAACCACAATTTGTCGATTGATTTTCTACTAAAATATCATCTGGATTAATACCATGGCATTTAACGAGAATATCATTGTATATATCAGCTTCAGCCCTATTAGTTAGCTCTATTTTATTATATTTTGGATGCTTACGCATATTATCATACAGGTAATGAGTAGAGTGGCCGATACCACCAACTAGCATTATTTTTTTTATAAGACCTTCTTTAAATATTTTTGCAGCAAGATCAGCCGTATAAATAAGACTGCTTCCTAAAAGAATTAATACATCAACAGACTTCAAGTTATATTTTTTTAAAAGCATATCCTTGTTTAGTTGAGTTAAGTCTCTGCGTGCTAAAAACTTAGAAATATTATTTAGATTTTCTATTTGTTCTTTAGTAAGGTTTATTTGAGTAGACATTTCAATCCCTCTTTTCTAAGAGTGTAAAGATATCATAAAAAGCTATATACGCTGAGAATTTGTTAATAAAAACTTTAATGATAAATTTTATAATAAGTGATTTGATAGGCTAGATTACGCTTAGTTGGTCTAGCCTATCAAATCAAATGATTAGAGAATGAAATTGGGTTCTTTTTTTAGTGAAGACATTAAATCATCCAAATGATTTAATTGTTCAGTGGTTCCAGTAGCCGCAAGCCAATAACTGCCTTCAGCACCACATACCCCACCGCTCGCTACAAGTTCAGAAGCTGCGCCAGTTAATAATTGTATAGCTTCTAGTTCGGTTACAATATTCCCTGTGACAGGCATGTATTTTGAACCAGACGCATGAGGAGAATTGAGTTTTTGGGCTATTTTATTCATATCTCCTGAAATACGCTTTTCGAGACCTATAGGTAAATAGAGTTCAACTCTTTTACCGAGTATAGCTTGAAGTGCAGCAGTAATCGTGCCTCCTGTAGGGTGACCAATATATATGGCTGCTTGATGAGCCTCTAAATTAACAGCATTGGCACCTTTAATAATAATATCACCTTTTTGTAAACTATCAGCGACGTCAAATATAGTTTTACCCTTATCCCATTTGCCTTTTACAATAACGACATCACCTAAAAATTTATTTTGATCATTTGTCGCAGTAGAATCAGTAGCCATATAGCCTGGTGGCAAGGTGATACCTCTAAAGAAGTTTTTCTTGGAAAATTCTGAGCCTTGCCCAATCTTATTTAGAAATTCTTCAGCTACATAACCATTTGTTGTTCCAGCGATAATGACGATAGTCTTATTTTCTAAGGCATCAGAAATGGATGGATCAGATAGTAATGATTTGGCAATGAGTCTTTTACCTGCAGCAGGTGATAATACATATTGTTTAGTGAGTTGATCGGTGTTCATGAATATAATACCTCCATTTATTTTAAAATAATTTTATCTGGAAATGAAATAGTTCTAGATATATGCCACATTTTATCAATGTAAGACCTAGTATATTGTTGCTCAATATCGTGATAAATATAAGAAGCTTTATCAGTTAAATAATAATGATCATCATCTGAGGTAATAAAACCTAATTTTTCGGCAAGATAAAGTTCAAAACTATATAATTTGTGAAGCGGATCTCCTACTAAATTTTCAAAGCTATTTTTATGAATGATAAGAGAATAAGCACTCCAAAATAAATAATAAACAGCACGTTGCCTCTTAGTAAAAGAAAGCATTAAAGAAGTAGGTAGTTCTTTAGCCTTTATTCTATTTATATAAGCTTCAATTGAAAAAGTATTGATTTTAAAAATATCCTTTAAAAGAGTGGTCGCTGATACCCCAAAGCCTAAGAATGTATCACGTGTCACAGAGGAGTATTTAGAAGTCCCTTTTTTTGCAAAGGTCCATACAGAAGTCCTCTCTATATCTAATTCATGAGAGATAGCATTTAAGCATTTAAGCATCTCTTTTTTCTTTTTATGGGAGAGGGGTTTGTGTTTATTATTTGCAAAAGTAAAATCAATAAAAGGATAGGTAGAAACCTGAGTTGCCCCATATTTAAAAGCAGTTACAATATCATTTTTTAAAACGTCTTTATTCTGACCACTCATACCAAAGATTAAGTCAACATCTACAACTTCAAAATTAAAGTCTTGGATGAGCTTAAGCTTTCCTTTAAAGTCGTCATTTTCTCTATCTATTATATGAAGGCAATTTTCATTAAAAGATTGTATGCCAACACTGATCATGGTAACTCCTGCAGTTTTTAATTTTGTGAGAGTACTATAGGTAATATTTGAAGGATGAAGTTCAACACCTATACCGCCCGTAATTATAAAATAATGGCGTAGTTTATTTATGATATCAGACAAATCATCTATCATAAGAGCAGGAGAACCACCCCCAAAATAAAGGCTTGTTGCTTCTTTTTTGGTAGAAGTCATTTGACCTACTAAATCAATCTCTTGGAGTAAAGCCTTTTTATAGTCTTTAACAACAGAAGGGTCATATTTTACTTTGCAATAGGGACAAAAATCACATAAAGACTTGCAAAATGGAATATGAACGTATAAACCTAAATGGTCTAACGTTTTAAAATCTAAGGTGTTAGAATAGGTGCCATCAAAAACAAAAGGTTTTAAAGATCTTGTGAGCAATATTCTTAAAAGTGACGTAAGTAGCATCGCTTATCTCCTAAATAGTTACTTTATGTATTTATACCAGAAAAAGTATAGTCATTATATATTTTATAGGGTTTAAATATATCTTAAGTAGGTCTTTAACATATCTATAATAACAGCAATGTTTCCATCAAACACTAAAGCATACTCGGCAGCAAAGAAGTAGCCGCATTTTTCACAGAGTCCTTCTATTTCAATACATCTACCACAGGTATACTGTTTGCCATCTTCTACAACAATGCATTGATAGCAAGGTGTTTTAAAGGAATTGTTGATAATATATTTAAAAGCAGTTTTTAAGTTGAAAATGGGATAGCCTTGTTTCATTAAATTGCCTATAGTAGTACAGCAAGATTCCTTTTCAGTGGGGGAGAGCATTAAGTTTTCTGTATTAGGATAGGGTGTATGGAAGTTAAAGGATACCGCACGTATGTTTTTGGTATTTTTAGCCACATCACTTACTGATTGTATATCATGCTTATTTAGCTGATTAATAGCCATGTAGAGACAGATATTATCAGAGGTTGCATGATCAATGTTATTTAAGATTGTATCGTATGTATTACCTCTGATTAAATTATGATTTTCCGGAGTACCATCTAGACTCAGTAGAATCAAGTCTGCTTCAGGCATATCAAGAGGAAAGGTACCATTAGTTACAACATTAACTATCAAAAATCCAATAGATTTAGCCTCTTGGACTAAATTTTTAATTGTTTTTCCATTGTCCTCCCATAAAAAGGTTTCTCCTCCACAGAAGAATAATATTCTTATGCCTTGGTTGTAGAGGTCAGACATTTCTTGATGTATACTTTGATAGGCATACATTTTACCAGTAATATTATTAACACTGCAATGTTTACAGGTAAGATTACATTTGTCTGTTAAAATAATAGTTGCCAAAATAGGCTTTCTTCTTTTAAAAATAATGGTACTAAGGCCAAATAGAGAAAATTGAATAAGTGAACGTATTTTCATAGCGTGAGATCCTTTGCAGAGTATAGGTGTTTTTTAAAAGACTGTATAAGTTTTATATACTAGAGGTTGTAATGTATGCAATGAGCTCATTTATATTTTCTTTCTTTGTAAAATCTACAGGTTTTTTGATAGCTGAGAGCATACCTATTTCATCAGAGGACAACTTTATTTTTCGTTTAGCCTTTGCTTGTATCTTAATATTAAGCAGTCTTAAGAGCATTTTATCAATAAAGGGTAGCTTATTAAAATCAACACCACCGCGCAGATAATAAAATTGTATATGCTGTTGTTGCTCAGCAGAGAAATTTTTATTTTTCACTTCACTTATTGCTTTGCTTGTAGATGGTGAGGCACCAGAGCCAAAAACAACAATTTTTTTATCTTTCAGTTTATCATAGTTATTTGTTATTTTTTTTAGACCGTTAATACCGGCCGCGTGTAATCCACCGCCATAAACAATAACATCATAGTCCATCAACTTATTTACATTAACTTTTGAAGCCTCAAAGAGGTCTGCCTTTAATGCTTCTGCAATCCACTTTGCATATTTTTTTACAAAACCTGATTTGGATTTATATAGAACGATAGCTTTCATTGACTTCTCCTTTTTTACACTCTATTTTTAATAATCGTTTAGCATTGCATGAGAAAATATTTTTTCGCTCTTCTTCATCTTGGGTTGCTCTTAATACAGCAGTTAGAGATAGGGCATGATTAAAGGCTGGATAATCAGTGCCATATAATAGACGTTCACTACCGAGGGCATTAATCAATTGTTTAATCTTGTGTGGGGGCTGAGTACTTATTTCTGCATATGTATTAGGATACAATTTCATAAGTTCAATAAGTTCGTGAGTTTGATATATTGCGGCATGAGCAAAAATAAAGGTCATATCAGGAACTTCTTTTAAAACATTATAAAATCTCTTTAAATCTTGGGTTTCCAAGGTGCTTCTTAGATGCTTTGGTATTTTTTTTATCTTTTCTTGTGGAAAGGCCAGCCCGCTGCAAGAGATAATAGGTAACTTGGTTTCAGAAAGTTGTTTGAGGATCTTGATTGTTTTTACATCATCGATAGTAATACCTATTACATGAGGTGCAATTTTCCAACCCTTTATGCCATAAGCTATATTGGTATCAATTTTTTTTCTAACTTCACGCTCATCAGGATGGATACATCCAAAGGAGATAAATTCTTCATGTTGAGAAGTTATTTTAGACATAGCTTCACTACTGTCACAATCAGGCGTGTTAAGCTGTAAAACAACCGCTTTACAAATATTATTAAGCTTCATATCACGTAACATTCTCTGAGGTGTTGATTTTTTTAAGGCATAAATAAAGCCACCAAGTCCGGATAGTTCATAAGCTAATTTTAGTCCACCGAAGCTTAAAAGTTTTTCTGGATAGGTTGTAAAAAGTTCTTTGTTAAAATCAAAGTATTTTAAAGAGATTGGATAGCAAGATAGATCAAAGAATGATGATTCTAAATCCATACTGCTTTTTCTAAAGACTTTTGGTATAAAGCTTTTTACTCCTTCAAAAAGATGACAGTGAAAGTCTATTATTTCATAGTTTTTAACCAGTTCATCTTTTATTTTGAAGTCTCCGAAGTCTGTCAATTCTAATTCAGGAAGATCTTTTAAAATATCTTCTTTGTTTTTATACATAGAGTGCTCCTTTACTAGTAAATTTAAGTTGATTTATAAATTTTATCTAAAGCCTAAAAATATTGGAAATAGTAAACCTAATAAAATGAGAAGTAAGCCAATTTGCATATTGAATAATTTTATGAAAACAATATAATATTTAATAATATTATATTAATAATATACCACATTTTAAATTTCAAAAGAAGAGAGAAAGGGAGTAGATATTTGTTTAGGTATATACAGTATATTGAAGTTAATATTATAATGAGTATATAGATAACCTATGATCTAGTATACTTATAAGATTACATAAAAAAGATGGTTTATATAAGGAGGACCAAATGAATAAAAAAAGTACTGAGCAGAATACAACTAATCTGCCGTCAAATTATCAATTACATGCTAAAATGGATCTAAATAAAGATAAAAAAATTAATATGTGCATACAAATATTATTTTTCGGAATAGTGATATTTATGATTGGATTAGCAAGGGTGTTAGACTTTCCAATAAAGAGTAATTGGAACGTAAGTGTCAAGATCTTAATTACAGTATTTATGTGTGCAGTCTATATGCTAGTACATGAATTAATACACGGCATCTTTTTTAAATTACTTACAGGCGTAAAACCAACTTATTTAGTTAACTTGCCTTTTTTGTGTACGGGAAGCGAGGCTTATTTAAACAAGAAAAGTTTTATTATTGTTGCGCTAGCGCCTGTTGTTATAGGGGGACTTTTTCTGATTGCAATGTTACTTGTTTTGCCATCAGATTTCTTTTTTAGCATTTACTTTGTAACTGTCTTGAACTTTGCAGGTGCAGCAGGTGATTATTTTCAAGTCTATGCCCTATTAAAACTGCCTTCAATGGCATTAATTCAGGATAATGGAAAAGAAACAAAAGTATTTTGCAAATAGAATAAGTATAATGAACAGCTTAAATGTAAAATGTGAAACCTATAAACTTAATATCTTTTATTGAGTCAACTGTTACGGCAGCTGAGAGATTTAAGTTTATTTCTATAATATATTATTTATTATCTGAATTTTAAATATAGATTTTATATGATATAATATTTTCAGAATATATATATAAATATAAGGGGGAACTATGGTTTTTTATTTTATAATAAGTTTACTATTTACAACTATAGGCATGAAATACTTTATAGTTTTATTAAGACATTCTAAGTTTTTAAAAAGAGAAGAAGCGGTTGATACTATAAAAAAGTCATGTATTAAAGAACTCCATAAAAATAAGCAAAATACTCTAACTATGGGCGGCGTAGTGATGAGTTGTGTATTATTCATCATGAGCATTGTCTACTACTTAATGAATAAAGAAATTCTCAGCATTAATCTTTTAATTATGCTATACGGAGTACTAGGTTTTATTGATGATTATATAAAGGTTAAGAAGGTGAAAGACGGCGTTACAGCAAGACTAAAATTAGTAGGGATAACTCTGATAAGTACTATAGCTGTTATCTATTTAGTTTATTCAAATGAAATAATTACAACGATAGCTATTCCATTTATCAATAACAACTTCAAGCTTCATATAATAGTTTATTCAGTAGTTATGATACTGCTGTTAGTTGTAACAACGAATAGTGTCAATATTACAGATGGACTCGATGGCTTAGCACTGGGCATAGCATCAATCATATTAATATTTATAAGCGTAGTTGCATGGAAAACTGGAAAAAACGATGTTTTATATAGTGCCACAATTATATTAGGAACATGTTTAGGCACATTAATATATAATAAGCATCCAGCAAAAATATTTATTGGGGATACGGGAGCTTTGTTTCTTGGGGGAGCAATTGCTATTTTTATGATTAAGTTAAATATTCCAGTATGGAGCGTACTTGTACTTAGTGTTTGCTTATGGGAAATGCTAACCGTTATTATACAACTCTCATCCATAAAGCTAACAGGAAAAAAAGTTTTTAAAATAGCACCTTATCATCATCATCTAGAGAAATGCGGTTGGAAGGAAACAAAGATTGTTTATACCTTTTGGCTAATAACAGGAGTTTTTTGCATAATAAGCTATATAGGGTTAGGGGGAATTTAGTTTTGAAAATTATGTTTACATGTGGTGGAACGGGAGGGCATATTTACCCAGCTATAGCCTTATATGAAGCCTTTAGAAAAAGACATAAGCATATAGACTATTTATTTGTTGGCTCTGATTATGGCTTAGAAAAAGACATTATGAAAGCTGAAGGGATACCTATAGAATGTATCAAATCTAGAGGAATAAAAAGAAGTTTATCACTAAGTAATATAAAGTCAGGAATATATAATTTTATTGCATTTTTTCAGGCAAAGAAGATTATAAGTAGATTCAAGCCAGACCTTGTTATAAGTACAGGCGCGTATCCGACCTTTCATATTACTTATTTTGCTATAAAAAAGAATATACCTGTTTTCTTAATAGAGAGTAATAATATGCCTGGTTTCATAACCAGGTTGTTTTCTAATAAAGCAAAGAAAGTATTTGTTAGCTCTACAATGACTTTAAAGTATTTAAAAAACCAATCTAATATAGAAATTGTAGGAACACCCTTAAGAATAGTAAAAACGCATAAGGAAATAGAACAAATTTTGCAGGAACAAAACTTAAACAAAGAAGAAAAGATAGTGACAGTAATAGGTGGAAGCTGTGGCTCAGAAAAAATTAATGAGTGCCTAATGGATATGATTAATTATAGAGAAATAAATTATCAAATGATATGGGCTACAGGTAAGAAAAATTATAACAGTATTATGGAAGGCCTTAAGAAAGAACATAATAAAGTGAAAGTAATGCCATATATTAATAATATGAATGAAATCTTGAAAATAACAGATTTGATTATTTGCAGAGCTGGTGCGATGACCATTGAAGAAATTAAAGCCTTTGGTATTCCAGCAATACTTGTCCCATTTGCAAAAGCTACAGATAATCATCAGTATATTAATGCTCTAGAACTAAAAAATGCTGGAGTTGCTGAGATATTAGAAGAGAAGAATGTTGATGCAAATGTATTATATGAAAAAATTAATACAGTTATTGCTCATGAAGAAGTTTTAGAAGTAATGAAGAAAAACTATGAAGTGATTAAAGCTAATCATTCAAAAGAGAAAATAGTAGAAATAATATGGGAAGAAATGAGGGGGAAATGATGCTAAACGTAGGAATATTAGGGGCAACAGGGTATGCAGGACAAGAATTAATCAGGCTTCTTCATCATCATAAAGAGGTCAAAATAAAAAAATTAATATCAGATACTTATAAAGAAAAGGAATATAAGTTTGTCTATAGAAATTATATAGGGTTTAATGATGAATTATGTAAAGCTTTAGATTGGGATAGCTTGACGGATGATATAGACTTATTATTTTCGGCTCTTCCCTATGGCGTTTTAATGGAGAAGTTAACCTATGATATGATGCAAAAAGTAAAAATAATTGATATTGGTGTAGACTATAGATTTATGGATAAGGAAACCTATAAGGCTTACTATCATAAAGAACATAAATCAATAGAACTTGTAAATCAATTTACATATGGTCTGAGTGAGTGGAATGAAGAATGTATAAAAGAAAGTAGTTATGTGGCAAGTCCTGGGTGCTATGCAACAGCAATTCAATTAGCGTTACTACCTTTAATCAAAGAAAATATAATTGAAATGGATATAATAGTAGATGGAAAATGCGGCTTATCAGGAGGTGGAAGAACATTGACCGTCGGGACGCATTTTGCAGAGGCTAATGAATCAACAAAAGCCTATAAAATCAATAATCATCCTCATAGTTTTGAAGCAAAGAAAGGGATTGAATACTTTACTGATGCCAATGTAGCATTAACCTTTACGCCACATATAGTACCTATGCAAAGAGGTATGCTTATAACAGCATATTTACAATTAAAAAACAAAGTGAGCCATCAAACCATAAAAGAAATATATAATGAATATTATAAAATAAAACCATTTATTGAGGTCTTAGATCAGGGGATCTATGTAGAAACGAAATGGGTCAAAAATTCTAATATGTGCCACATAAATTTTGAAATTAACGAAGAAACGAATAAGCTTATTGTAGTTACTGCAATAGATAACTTAATTAAAGGTGCTGCCGGACAAGCAGTACAAAATATGAATATTATGTTTGGCTATCCTCAAAATATGGGACTTGACTATATACCAATATGTATATAATAAAGATTCATCTATCTAATAACCTTACTTAATAACTGCAATGGCTTTAAAATCTTTAATATCTTTTATTAAGTCAACTAGTACGTCAGCTTTTGATAAGGGTTTATATTAGAGTGGCTTAGAAATTTTGAAATAATTAGATTAAATTTTTCATAATAAATGCCGATATATAATATATATAAACTAAAGAAGGAAGTGTGATAAAAGTGGTGATTAATGTGACGTAAAGCGAGTGGTGTTAAAGGAGGCGATGACTATGATGAATATTATATCAAGTATTGTTAATTCTGGGCATATAGTAGACCAGGCAGTGGTTAAAAATACTTCTGTTAACGAAAGTTCATTTCAAAATGCTTTGCAGGAGGAAAGAGGTAAGGTTAAAAAAGTAAGCGAAACGACTAGTTTAAAGCAGTATGGCAGAAATGAAATTAAAGATGAAGAAAAATATAAGCCAGTCAAAAAAACAACACATCATGATAGCGTGGCTGCAATGGCAGTGATGAAAAGTACAACAATAGTTAATCCAATAAGGCTAGATAGTGGAGTAGAGGATAAAGTAAAACTTATAAACTTAGTAAAAATCAAAAATGCTTATCACATTTAAGAAAGGTAAATAAAAAGTGAATAACTATAACTTAATTAAATAAAATCCCTAAGGTACAAGAGAAAATGTAGCTTAGGGATTTTCATATTTTGATGAACAGCGCAAACTATCAGTTCATGTTTTTTATAGGTCCGCAGGGGAATTTTAGGATTCTCCAGTTGCGCACTTGCGTATTTCTAAAAATCTAAGCACTTTTTTCAAATGAACGCCGCAAACTCGCATGCGCTCAAACAGTGCGGCTAAGAACCATTTGAATAAACTGCTAAGATTTTTTATACGAAATTCTCCAGAGGCAACTTCCAAATCCTAAAATCTCCCCTGCTATACTCTGAATTATCTAGGCTTAAACTAGTTTCTTGACAGTATGTTATAGAGCACTTTTTGGTAAATGTGTTTACACTCATTAAAGAGGCGTGCGCAGAGAACAGAGATATATTATTATGCATTATTCATATTAGGTACTACAAATACTGAACCTTCACATTATGCTCAAACGCTATATCCTCTTGTTAAACAAGCAATTAACAGTCAATATTTGCTTTTCTTGCTTGACTACATAAATCTCTGACATTAAGTGTATACGCCTTACCATCTTTTATAAAGTGAGTTCCACATTGTCTAAACTCAAAACGAATTCCTTTAGTTATACACTGCTCGCGGATAGATAAAACCCAATTGTAATTTAGCGGTCTTGCATTTCTATCAGATTCACCACCAACTATAACTAGTTCAACATTGTCCAGATATTTTTCAATATTTATCTCTTCAATGAGAGGCTGGCAAATTATATTTCTATGCTTTATTGGAAAGGTAGCAAACATAGAGAGCCTAAAGTCTGCTTTATCTTGATTTTCAACAGTGCAGCCAACAGTCACATTGTCATATCCATTATTCCAGTCATTCGGAATACAGTGTAAAAACCTTTCAATTCTCTTTGTGAGAAAAATGAACTTCAAGTCTGATCGTTCTTTTATCATTTTCCAACATTCTTCTCTCCACTTGTCAGCTTCTTCAATAAGAAAATCTGTAGAAAAGCATAGGTATACAGTTTGACCTGATCCTATTTTATATTCGCCTTTTTTATTCTTTGCAACAGGCGCATTAAAATTATCTGTTTTTACAATAGTACTTGTATTTACTTCTCTTTTGGCATCACCTTTATGAATATAGCAGTACTTACATCCTTCGCTATATTTATGACAGCCACGCCACGGACTCCACATTGCCATAGTAATACCACCTATAATTTAGATTTATCATATTAGTCCTCTTTGTTTTTGCTAATATAAATATCTAATGCCTTTATTCCTCTTTTTGCAAGCTTAACAAAAAGAACAAAGCTATAAATACCTATACCGATAAGAGATAAGATTATAGCTAAATTTATTATTGAAAAAATTGCCGATCCCGTCATATTAAACCTTCCAAATTTATTTTATCAAAGTTAAAAAATATGTAATCTTTACACCTCCATGTTAAACTCCAACACGTCTGATCATCTATTAAGAGTATCACTGAAAAGCTAAAAATAGCGGTATGAGCAAGCCTACTACGATGAGTAATAATCCACTTATTTGTGTCATAAATATAAAAAAGTCACTCGGTTCGCCGCCTTCTACCACAAGGGAGTACTTAAAATACCAATAACCTTTTGGAAAGGCAACCTGTGATAAGCCTAATAGGCTAAGAAAGCAGGAAAAAAAAATAAATTACTTATGCTATCATAATTAAATCCTAAGCCATCTATAACAAAATTTTTCTGATTAAAGTCAACGATATTTACAATGATAATATTAAGTGTTAATAAACCAAGCAGCATTACTGAAAATACCTCTAGACCACCATACTTGGCTATGTATTATTGATAAGATCCATCCTATATCTTCTTAAACCCAATATATACACTTCATACCAGCAGATTTAGCTGCAAGTGTACCATTTTTTGAATCCTCAATGACTTCAAACTTAATCTAAGGCTAAGCTCATAGTTTTCCCTAGTGCCACAATTTCGTTCAACAAGATATCTCAGATAACACACCCTGTCTTCGGATAGGGTGTGTTATCTGAGATATCCCTAAAAGTTAGACGATGACGGAAATTCAATCACATTTGCTAAGAATGTTATAATCAATAAAATCTATAATAAACTTGATAGCTATACTTGTAATTTTCTCGCATAAATGAGGCGGATTATTTTTTTTGAATCCCTCTGGTCTCAAGATATTGCATTGTAAACTTCCAAATTCCTCTTCAAATTGTTCAGCATATTTATAACATAACTCTACTATTGTATTGTTATTTAAATTCTTTTCCTTACCAATAATTCCTATAAACATTAATGAACCCTCAACCAATCCACACTGAGCACCATACTTTCCCGCTCCGTGCATACCTATTAATGTGAAAATAACCTGATCTTCTAACTCAACTGAGTATTTCTTTGCTAATGTTTTCATAACTGTTGTTGCACAATTGTAGTCGTACTCCCAGTAACATTCATGTACGATAATCTTTATCTCGTCGTTATTCATATTTAGTCACCCCATTTTTTATATATTTATTTATGGTTATTAACTTATAATTTTCAAGAAAATATAGCGGGGTTGTCGTCTAACATCTGTGGTTCTAGACGCCATCGAAGTATGAGAGGGTGTGCGAAACGTACTAGAATCAACTTGTTGAACTAAATCGCCAGCAATTTGAAGGGTACTCAATATTACTAACAATATCTTTTGGATTTTACTTTTTCCAATTTTGAATCTCAATGAAATTGCCTTCTGGATCAGTTAAATAGACGGCTGTTAATATTCCAATCTCTCCATAATCTTTCTTTATAACTTCTCCTAATTGACTTCCACCATACGCTAATAGTATTTTTAAAATTTCTTCTACTGAATCTACGTGAAAGGCTATATGTCCAAACCCCTTTTGATTAATATGTTTTATATCTGTATCAGTAAATTCTGGAGAATACTCAAAGATTTCTAATGTTGGACCTTTATCAAATCCAGGTAAGATTAAGTGAATCCCTCGTAATTTCACATCAGGAATTCCAGTTAATTTGTCTATCCAATTCCCTGATAAATCCATTTCAGGAGGTATGGGTTTGCAATTGAATATCTGTATGTAAAAGTCAGCTAATTTTTTCCAATCCTTTGCAATTAAATTAGTATGAACATATTTAATATTATTTTCCATAAACCACCACTCACTTTCTATTTTTAGTATAACCAATAGGTATGATGGCTATTGGACGCATACCGTTATGTAAATTCAAAATCTCTGATATTTGTTTTTCACCAAAGTGTCTACACCAACAGGCGCCAAACCCGAAGCTTTGAGCACGAAGTAAAATATTTTGAATGGTAGCAGCAGTATCCTATATACAGTAAACCTCCTAGCCTCTTTTCTTATAACGTTCTTCTGTCTTTGCAATGTCAGTATACACAACAAATAACACTGGTGCAGCCTGAGCTACTTCAATCAATTGAATTAGTAAATTATCTGGTACATCATCACTTTTAAAGCTGCGAATGTTTCTTCGAAGACGTGACCCAAAACAGGCAAAGCGAACTTGAGTGTATTGTTAGATGTCGTATCATAAATATTATGTAAATTGTCTAATTTATTGGTTACAAAATATACTCATAACCTATATTAAAAATATACCAGTAGTTTCTAACTTTATATTATAAAAGTAATGGGAAGTTGCAGATACTTAATAAATTAAAATTTTGCTAAGATATGGCTTTCTTCAAATCAGAAATATATGTAGCTTGTTGTTTCTTCAAGTACGCCCCTATAAATGGTTTCATTAACATTTTCTTTGCAGAGACCTCTTCTGTAAAATTAATAGTAGTTATGCCATTTTCAAAAGAAAACATACCTATCCAATGTCCTTTCATATTACTATTTTCTATATCAAATTCCCAACGATTATACTGCTTTATACAAGTGATTTTAAAATGAGTAGCATATCCTTCTTTTGTGTATTCGATAAATTGATTTTCATTTATAATTTCAATTCTATCCAAATCACTTCTCCATGAATAGTTTTCTAGTGAAGTAACAGTGTCCCATATTTTCTTAATATCACAGTTAAAAGTTGCTTTTACATTAGCTACTGCCATATCATTACCCCCCCCCGTAAATTCGAATTTATTTGTTGCTTTTACAGAATCATAGATGCCACTCTCTATTCTTCTAGTCTTTTTCTTCTACTAAAGAATACATTTTCATATCAATTACCTTTCCGTTTTTTACCGCGTTTTTCCTCAAAACGCCTTCACAAACAAAGCCGGACTTTTCGAGGATACGACAAGAAGCAATATTATCAACAAAGGGTTCGGCATAAATCCGAATAATATCTGTATGGTCAAAAATGTAGCGACATGCTTGTTTAACAGCACTTGTTCCAACTCCCAGCCCCCAATATGGCTCAGCGATATAATAACCCATTTCTGCGGTTCGGAAGTGTATATTATCTTTGCGAAAAATCCCAATACTTCCGACTACTTTATCATCGATGGTTATAGCAAATGCGTAGGTTCTATCTATATCAGAATTCAACATTGCCACGATATATTCTTGTGCATCGCTAACCGTATAAGGAAACGGCAACCCATCACGTAAATTGTCATGGATTTTTTTGTTATTTAGTGCTTCAGAAAGACAGGGTGCATCTTCTAATCTCCAAAAACGTATTTTACAATCCATTATCAACCCTCCAAATACTATTGTCATAAATAAACTTAAAATGCCAATATCATTTAATTATTTATATTAACCGTGGAAGCTCTAAAGGCAAATGATCAATTCCCCTAAACTCTCTAACAATTATAGACTTTATTTTGATTTTAAGTTCTGGTTTAACATATGTAATACACATCTGCCACTTCCCACCTATACTTTTACAATCATCTTCAATTAAAACATTAGGCATAACTGATTCAATAATGTCTCTGTACTTTTGATTGCTACTTCTATAATATAACTGAGTTCCTTCAAATCCAAGCTTTAACATATTTTCCTTAATTTTTTTTATTTCTTTTGGTCTTCTGCTTGATGTACAGTAAATCACATCTGCACCTTGTTCATGCCATGACTTAATAACATTCACAGCATTATTTATCGGAAGATAAGTTGAGTGATTAAAATATTGAAATATATTAACTGGCCTCAAAATTGTCCCTTCAGTAAAAATCATTATCTTTAATCTATATGAATCAATCTTCTTAGTTTTTTTTGAGAGCCTTAAATATCCCATAACATTCCTCCGATAGTAACCAATCATTATATTTAAATAGCTAGTCTACCTTTCATCTTGATATTAATTCCTTTAGAATACTAATATCTTTGAAATTATTTATTACTCTTGCAGAAATTGTCCTATTAGTAACGTCTTTTTAATAATTAAGATTTTTGTGAACTATTTTCTATACCACTCATAAGGAATAGCATTATTATCTTCAAACAAATTAGGATTACGCTCTAAAAATGAGGTCGTCAAATCTGCCATACCTAAAGCATCACACAAGAGACTTTCAGCATCGCCAATAAATCCTTTTTGGGCAATACGAGTATAAACAAATGGCTCTAGCATTTTATCATAGTTTTGTGATACATCACCTAGGGCATTATAATGTCTACGTAATGGGCGATCAATTGTACAACCTTTTGGAGTTGCAATTTTCAATTGTTGATATGTATCAGTAAGTCTCATCGGAATAGCATGCCATTCTTCAACACTATGTATAAATGTATTACTTCTTAGACTACAACCAAGAAATAAAATTTTTGCTTTTCGATCATAAAGTTTCCCCCAGCAACTATAGCGTGGACAAGGTGTATCCCATCTTTCCTCACCAGCGACATAATTGACGGCATCTGCACCATATGCAGCAACTGAATGGGTTGGATGCCAGGAACGTATAACATTTGTTCTTTTTAAAAAGAGATTAGACAATATCCCGACACAAGATGGCTCTGTTTCAGGTGAAAAAACATTATATTGATCATTGATCTGTGCCCATGTATGAGTGGGGAAAATAAGCAATCCTTCTTTCATATATTCCATAAATGCATCCAAAACTGTATTTGCTCCATTCTCAACTTTCCCAACTGACTTCATTGAGGAATGAACCAGCAAGGTATCTGTTGGCTGAACACCAATATTCATAATGGAAGATATAATATCATTTTTATTATACATCAAATTACCTCCATAATTAGTAATAGGCTATACCATTTCTTGTTTCAAAACTTATAAAAAAATTTCAATAATGATCTTGTACAATCAAGTGAAGTTCGGTAGATAATAGATGCAGCTTAAAAATATTATAACAATTTGAAATATTACACTAATAATATACCATATTGTAAAGTAAGGAGAATAGAGTAAATTAAAATAAAAAAACATACAAGTATGAAAATAGGCAGGAGTACGATAAAAGCAAAGGTTTCAATGTATTTATCACTCCACATGAATGAGAAGACTAATGTGATACATGATACACAAAAAAGTTTTGAAAAACTCCGTCCTATTCTCATAGCTATGAGAAGATCAATTTTCGAAAATGGAAGGCGCTCTTCCAAAGTTGTTAAAAAACTTGGAACTTATGCTGATTTACATAAAAAACTAAATGGTAAAGATTCAATTGATGGGGCAAAAAAATATGTAGATCAATTGATTCAAAAGGAAAAAGAAGATTTGCATGGAAATATCACAAAAATATAAATTTGATTTTGATATAAACTTAATTCTTTTGAGGCTAATTTATGGCAGGATTATATTTCCTTCTTCAAAGCTTGTAACATATAACGCTTAAAAGAAGATAAATCAATGGAGGTGGAGTATATGACACTTTTAGAGAGACAGGGAGAAGTTTCAAGAAGGTAGAGAAGAAGGTAAGAAAGAAGCGGCAAGAGCGTTACTTGATTTATTAGATGATGAAACAATAGCATCAAGAATAGGTCTTCCGTTAGAAGAAGTAAAAGCTTTAAGAAAAGAATAGATAAAATCCTTGAACTACTCGAAGAACAAGTAGTTCGAGGATTTTTATGTTTTAATGAATTAGCTCCTGTTAAATAAGAAATTAACAGTCAATATCTGTTTTTACAATAGTACTTGTATCTACTCCTCTTTATTTTTGCTAATATAAATATCTAATGCCTTTATACCTCTTTTTGCAAGCTTAACAAAAAGAACAAAGCTATAAATACCTATACCCATAAACAATAAGATTGTAGCTAAATTTACTATTGAAAAAATTGCCATTCCCGTCATATTAAACCTCCTAAATTTATTTTATAAAAATTAAAAATATGTAATCTTTAAACCTCCATGTTATCTGAGATATCTCTAAAAGTTAGATGAAGTATATCACAACCACCCTCGTATTAAAGTGAACAAAGATAGTCATACTAAATATCCTTAAAAGTTTCTTTTAATACAACACCTGTCATCACATTATAAAACTGCTCAGGTTCTTCAATAAAAGGAAAATGTGCAGAATTATCGAACCAAATCAATCGTTTTTGTGGAGCATTTACTTTATGATAATATTCTTCAACAAGTTCAGAAGGAACTAAATAATCATACCTACCACTGATATAGTAAACTGGAATATCAAAGCTAAAATACTCATCAGTTAATTTAACTTTTGATTCTTCCCATAAATAGTAGCATGAAAAGTCAATCCCCTTAGCAAAATTTTCTTTATCCTGTTCACTATACTCAAGACAAGAATTAATTATATTACCAAAATCAATAGCACTATGTAACCCTCCACCGCATTTCTCAACTTCACCAATAATCAAAAATCTCTTTTCGTTGCTATCGAAGGGTGGGGCACCAAGTCTAGTTAAACTACTAATAATATCTTCATTGCCTTGTTCCTTAGCTGTCTTTAAAGCAAAGTTATATTGAATTTGAGGAGTTCGTTGGGCGTCAACTACCTGACCTATTCCGATATAAGCAAAAAAATCATCTGGATGTTCTTTTATTAAGTAAGTACCTAAAATACTACCCCAAGAATGTCCCGCTAGAAATATCTTTTCCTTCTTAAACTCTTTTTTTAAATATTGAACAATATCATAGGTATCTGATAGTAATTGTTTTAAAGTCATTGTTTCAGGAGATAATGCTTCATTATATGACTTACCAGCTCCACGTTGGTCCCAATTAACTACAATAAAATCATCCTCTAATTTTTTAAAATAATCGCTAAATGGTATTAAAGAAAATCCTGGGCCACCGTGTAAAAACAAGATAACAGGTTTACTAATGTCTTCACCTTTACACATTATCCATTGCTCGGTTTTACCTATAATTATTTTTTTAAATAAATTTATCATTATCTTTTCAACTCCTATTTTTTATTTTCTAGTACATCATGATGACTAGTTAGTGTGATATATTTCATCTAACGTCCTCGCACTCAAGACGTTCCTCAGCCTTAGATAACTCTTATCTTGGGCTGAGAAATGTGCTTTGGCTTCTTCGAAGATATACCCATATGTTGCCAAAGCAAACTTGAGTGCATTGTTGAACTAGCGCGACGGCTTTTTCGATTAACCTAGCTTATTCTTTCTGTAACATAGCCTTTAATATTCTGCATACTCATGGTATACTAAACTTAGTTATTTACAATTTCGTGGTAATTAGTTCTATATTTTCAGTCATAAATGTTTGTTTTATTATGGGAAACATACACTTCCCTAGTTCCGCGACTTCGTTCAACAAGATATCTCAGATAACACCCCCTGTCTTTGGATAGGGTTATTTTTTTGTGTTATCAGATATATCCCTAAAAGTTAGATGATGGATGGGGCGGAATACGCCAAGAAATTAAACTTTAACTTCTTTAGCTAGTAAGTAGGATTAATTTAATGAATCATTATATTTTATCAACAATTGGCAACCAAAACTCTACTAAAATATTATTGTATGTTCCTTCACATGGTGGATACACTTCCATTTCAGGTGCATTTGCATGTATATATCTTGAATTTGGTAACCATTTAGTAAATGCATACATCTCAGCTTCTATTAGAGAATCTGGCATTTCCCCCTTGTTTTTAAAAATAGCCCATTTAGATGATGGTATCGTATATTCTTCTAAATCTAAACCATCTATTGCCTTATCACTTTCAATACCTATGTAAAAATTAAAACTTCTATTACTAGGATCATCTTCTACACAAGAAACTCCAATTATCATACTATTTGTTTCTACCCCACACGCACTATCTCTAAGCTCTTTAAAAATGTCAAACAAATCATCTTCCCTACATTTTTGCCAAAATTGTCCGAATAATTCATTGTCTGTTCCAGATATCCAAGTCTTACGTCCAACTATTCTAAATCCCTGTTTTTCTTCAATTCTTATTTCTACCATTTTATTCTTCCTCCATAAATTCTCACTTACGAAAACTACAACCTTTTCTCATTAAATAGCACCATCTGTTATCTAACGTCTCCTCTGCACTTCCTTAACACTATCCCCCTTCGCTCCACATTGTAGAATATCTAAAGATTGTGAACTAACTTAACTTCGTGCTCTCCTCATTAGGCGAAAGAACATTTTTGCTTTATATTGTTCATAATTATATTTGCTATTTTATCCACTGATAAACTACCGTCAACAATTAAATCGGATAATTTCATATTTTCATTATGCTCTACAAAACAACGTCTTGACCTTGTTAAATAAAAACTTAAATCACTCATAATTGCATCAACAGTGGACTCTTTATAATCTCTTATAATACGTCTTGCCAAAGATATATCAAGAGGTGTTTCAATAAACACTGTCATATCAATAAAGTCTTTCACAGGGTAGTTTTGTCTGCCAAATGGATAATCTAAAATGATAAAATCTACATTCTCACTTTTGATTATATTCTTTATTTCACCTACTAATAATGATAAATCCCATTCACTGGGATCTGAACCATTTTCAATCCACTCACATATGTTTTCAGGTTGCTTCACATATTCATAATTATCAAAGTATAATGCTTTTGCATTATTTAATTGATTACATAGTTCTCTTGTAATAGTTGTTTTTCCACCACCAGCATTTGCTGAAATTGATATAACAAAAGGTCTTTCTATCATGGTTGTTACCCTCCCAATTCAAAAGAAAATACAAACAGTCATAAGTTCACAATATAAAACAAATGTGAACTAAACTCCTTTCAAACAATCACTTAAAGTCAGCACATAGTTCAAAAGAATTTCAGAGAACTATGGGACTCCCGATACTCATGAGTGAGGTGCCCGTTTTTGCAACTTATACTTATACATAGTAGTACTATAAGAAAACTTATAGAAAAATTTCAATACTGATCTTGTACAATCAAGTGAAGTTGAGCAGACAATTAATGCAGCTTGAAAATGTTATAACAATTTAAAATATTACACTAATAATATACCATATTGTAGAAGTAAGGAGAATAGAGTAAATTAAAATAACATATAAGTGTGAAAATAGGCACGAGTATGATAAAAGCAAGGGTTTCCATGTATTTATTCTTTAAACCTTAAAAAATTCATAGGGAGGGGTAACTTTCAATTCGATTTGGAGCTTGTCGACGGAGAAGTGAAAGTTATGAACCCTTATATACTAGAACTGATTTTATCAATGCTTTACATGATGCTTTTGACTTTTGCACAGACTATCAAATTGCAACAACAAGTAAGATAAAAAAATTTTAGAGGTATAAAAAATAAGAAACATTACTCACTTTTTAGAATAACAATAACTCCTACAAAGCCTTAAACATCAAAGCTTTATAAGAACTTTATTTGCGCCAAGTGTCAAGCAGGGGATATTATAGCATATAAAAAAAGAAATTTTAAGCCTAACAAACTCTACTTTAACAAGGTTGTCACATTTAAGGAAGGTAAATAATGGTCAAATAGAAATAAGAAAATCATTTTAAAGGAGCCTGAATTAGGCTATAATATAAGTATATAAGGACAGATGCAATGAAGATCATAGCTTAGTACTAGGAGATGAAACAACAAAACTCTTCTTAAATACAAAAGGAACGATAAAAGATGTAGACAGCGAAATGCTAGAATTTCTAACATACATTGAACAATCTACAGATGAGGTTGCAAATGCTTCAAAAAGTCAACTTGTAAAAGAAATTAATAAGAAGGTAAAACGCTTAAGAGAAGATAAATCAATGGAGGTGGAGTATATGACACTTTTAGAGAGAGACAAGGAGAAGTTTCAAGAAGGGAGAGAAGAAGGCAGAGAAGAAGGCAGAGAAGAAGGTAAGAAAGAAGCAGCAAGAGCGTTACTTGATTTATTAGATGATGAAACAATAGCATCAAGAATAGGTCTTCCGTTAGAAGAAGTAAAAGCTTTAAGAAAAGAATAGTTTGATAATCCCTAAGATACAAGAGAAAATGTAGCTTAGGGATTTTTGTGTTTTAATGAATTAGCTCTTATTAAAAAAATAATTAACAGTCAATACTAGCTTTTCTTGCTTGACCACATAAATCTCTGACATTAAGTATATATGCCTTACCATCTTTTATAAAGTGAGTTCCACATTGTCTAAACTCAAAACGAACTCCTTTAGTTATGCATTGCTCACGGATAGATAAAACCCAATTGTAATTCAGAGCCCTTGCATTTCTATCAGATTCACCACCAACTATAACTAGTTCAACATTGTCCAGATACTTTTCAATATTTATCTCTTCAATGAGAGGCTGGCAAATTATATTCCTATGTTTTATTGGGAAGGTAGCAAACAGAGAGAGCCTAAAGTCTGCTCTATCTTGATTTTCAACAGTGCAGCCAATAGTCACATTATCATATCCATTGTTCCAGTCACTTGGAATACAGCGTAAAAACCTTTCAATTCTCTTTGTGAGAAAAATGAATTTTAAGTCTGATCGTTCTTTTATCATTTGCCAACATTCTTCTCGCCACTTGTCAGCTTCTTCAATAAGAAAATCTGTAGAAAAGCATAGGTACACGGTTTGACCAGATCTTATTTTATATTCACCTTTTTTATTCTTTGCAACAGGCGCATTAAAATTATCTGTTTTTACAACAGTACTTGTATTTACTCCTCTTTTAGCATCACCTTTATGAATATAGCAGTATTTGCATCCTTCGCTATATTTATGACAGCCACGCCACGGACTCCACATTGCCATAGTAATCCCACCTATAATTTAGATTTATCATATTAGTCTTCTTTGTTTTTGCTAATATAAATATCTAATGCCTTTATTCCTCTTTTTGCAAGCTTAACAAAAAGAACAAAGCTATAAATACCTATACCCATAAACAATAAGATTGTAGCTAAATTTACTATTGAAAAAATTGCCATTCCCGTCATATTAAACCTCCTAAATTTATTTTATCACAATTAAAAAATATGTAATCTTTAAAACTCCATGTTATTTGAGGCCTAGTTAATAAATTATAAATACTGCTGACAAAGAGTACTTATCATAATCCACTGTATTTCTAAAACTCAGTATATCTTTGACTATACGATATTCTCCAGTATTTAGACTTCCATAAAGCCAGGCCCAATCTACTGTCCATTCTCTAGTGTCATCACAAGCCAAATCATAGCCAATATCATTAAAGCCATAATTACCATCTATAACGACAGGAACCTGATACCATCTGTCGTTGATTTTCTTTTCCAATAGAAAGTATTCACCATAAATACATTGATTGTCAGATTTATTCTCAAATACTACAGTAAGTCCAGTAGAGGATAACATTTCTTCCTTTACAGTCATAGTAACACCAAGCAAGTTGCTTACAGTTTCATATGCTGTAGGTTCCCAGTCAGTTGTTTCAACAGATGGGATCAAATCAGCTGTTTTTATAATGTGTTCTGGTTCTTCTGCCGAATTGCTATCACTATAATTACCGCATCCTGACAAGAGTATCAACGTTATAGCCGTACAAATAAATAAAGAAAAATACTTTTTCATATATAATCACTCCTTCTATTTGTTAGACTCCAACACGTCTGATCATCCATTAAAAATATCATTAAAAAGCTAAAAATAGCAACATGAGCAAGCCGGCTGCGATCAGTAATAATCCACTTATTTGTGTCATAAATATAAAAAAGTCACTCGGTTCGCCGCCCTCTACCACAAGGGAGTACTTAAAATACCAATAACCTTTTGGAAAAGCAACCTGTGATGAGCCTAATAGGCTAAGAAAGCAGGAAAAAAGAAATAAATTAATGACGCCAATTTCTGAAATATCCTCTACTGTATCAATAACTTCTCTAATAAGTCTAACTTCGAATATTTCATTAAGAATATAGTCTTTCTTTTTCTTCATGTACACTTTAAACTTCATAAATTGCACCAAGCCACATCCAAAAAGCAAAGAACATGCTAAACAAAACAATATGTAAAAGGGGTAAAAAACTGATTAACGAAATATTTTTATTCTTCAATGTTACACTTAACGAAATAATATATGTAACCAAATATGTGCCTGCAAGCAACATAGTGATTACGGATACTAGTCCTTGTATAAACTGACTAAACACCGACCAATTAATCATACCTATATTTGCAACAGATATTAAAGTTCCAATCCAAGATATTAGAGAAAGCGGAATAGGTAGTGCAAAAAAAATAAACAATATAATTATTGATGTTTTATGTTCTTTCAAAGTATCACCCCATCAAATATAAATAATCAGCTTGCTATGCGCAATATGACTGTCATAAATAATAATTCATAACTACCACTTTACTTTCTTTTATCCCAAACTTTCTAGGTTCAGTTATTTTAGTTTGTTTATATCCAATTTTATTCCAAAAAATCAGTGCATTTGTATTTTGTTCCATTACGCCTATTGTTAATTTTTCTGCACCTTCATTTATGGCTAGCTTTTCAATTAAATTGTGTAGCTCTTTACCTAGACCTATACCTCTTGTTTTTGGATGTATTAACAATAATCCAATAATCCACTCACCTTTCTCAGGATAATTCAATACTATATCTATGGCTGCAATAAGTGAGTTATTATCAAAAACACCATATAAATATTTTTCTTCAATAGTCTTTTTAGGCGGTAAATCGTTAAAAAAACTGTCACATTCATCTGGTTTAGTTCCTTCAGTTAAAACAAAATAATCTTCACATTCTCTAAATAAATCCATTACTTTGTCTTTATCTTCAATCGTTATTTTTCTAAACAATAACTCCTTGTTATTTATAATTATTACTTCTTGCATATTCACCTTGTTTTCGCTCCTTCATAGTACCATTAAAGCAAATTGCGCATAACGCCTCCGTATCTCCGACACCTCTGAAATGTATCCTCAGAGCCCGTCTTCTTAGCGTGCTTGCACCAGTGAAGAGGTGCACTCAGCGAACGGAGATACATTGTTCTTAGTTCTTACTTTATATCTATCCTTTTGATTAAAGTAAGTCATATCAGAATATCCTGCATATATTTTCCCATAATGGTTAACTCCAGCTGGAATGAAATAACTATCTCCTTTGGTATAGATACTCTTTTTCCCATTAACAACTAATTCAATTTCCCCTTCAAGAACTACGCCCCACTGGCTTTCATAATTTTTAAGCCCCCTATATTATACATATTTCTACTATTTTATCATGTAAGTTCATAATCTCGAGAAGTTTTCAGGGTTTTTGCAACTGGTTTGCTAACATACTTTTCCCTAGTTCCGCGACTTCGTTCAACAAGATATATGTAGTTTTAACCACTACACTTTGAAAAAGTCTATTTTAATTAATTCTAAATTACTTGCACAATATTAGAATATTCCCGAACAGACCACTGTAACTATCAAGCGCTTTTACTTAAGTTTAATTATACTATCTATCAATTCTTTAGTTCTTATATCAGGTTCATATTCTACAAAAACAACAGAATTATCAAGCAACTTAAGGGGTTCGCAATAATTTTTAGGTAGATAGATGTGATAGTTCTCACTATTTACAAAAACATCAAGACAATATACATCAGTTCTTTTTTTACCAAAATAATCTAAGTTTATTTGTATTAAGTAGTAATTATTCTCAGTAATATTAAAAGTTTCTGTTAACCCTTCTTTAATAACTCTCATATTTTTAAGATTTAGGAATAATTCTTTTGCAGAACTAAGTCTATTTCCATCATCAGTATTAGCAGAAAAGTTATTTTCCTTACTGCCTGTAGAAACATAGTAGTACTCACTATCTCTACCATGTAAATTAGAAGATTTACTAATCACTACCGCCATTCCACTAAAGTCATACCGAAAAACCTTATCAATAACCTTGAGATATTCTATACGCTTGTTACCCCAGATTACTTTAGTGTATCCATTTTTATAAAGGTTGCGGACCAATAAAATTAATATTAAAGTCAAAATCGAAAATATTATTCTTTTTTTATCTTTCATTTCCTTGCTCCCCATTATTATATTAAAAGCAAGTTATAGCTTCACTTTATTTTGCTATTGCGTCTAAAAAACTTTCGAACTATCACTCTGTTTCACAGAAATTACACATAACGTTTCGCATTCCGGCACCTCCTCTCAAGCCAAAGCGAACCGGAATGTTTTGTTAGTCGATGTACGCCCCTCAGAGCAAATACTTTAATTATTCATCTTCAATGTCTAATAAAAATATGCTGTCTTGTGTATCTGCTCCGCCGCTTGTACCATACCACGGATTGTCTAAATTTTTATTTGTTACCGAAATGATTCTTGATTTATCGGTTTCATTGAATTTATTATAGAATGCACCGTTAAGGTATTTCCTTAATTGACAGTCAGCCCATGTTATATCTTTATAAACATCATGGTAAGGGCGTTTTTCTACTATATCCTCGATAATAATCAAAGCCACATCCATTTGTATATCAAGCACCCGCCATTCGTATCTGCCAAATACTATTTTATCTCCTACCCGCATATTTACCTCGCTTCTTTATATGGTTTTCCCTTCAGTTGTTTCTATCTTATTCACAAAGTCCATATTGTAACGCACAGCACCATGGTCTTTAATTACCGTGCCTCTTGTAAGGCGGATTGCCAAAATACAGCAATTCTCATCCTGCTCATTGTTCGCCTCGTCGTACCATGCGGCAAAAACCTCCCGAAGTTTAGTCCTTAATTCAGCGTATTTCGGGTCTAATACCCAACCGAGATTTTCACCTATTCCATTGCCGGAAAACCACTGGAAGTTAACCGAAAATGCAACTTCTTTGTTTTGTGCTATTTGCCGCATTTTATTTGACTTGGCATATGTAACAACATAAAACACGCCGTCCGCATAATATGCATCCACATCGCGGATAATGGGTATGGGGTTTCCATCAGCACTGGTCTCTGTGGCAATAGTTGCAAGGGAGATAACATTATCCTTGTTGTTGCCGCACCTTTCTTCAATTAGCTTTAATCCTTCTTCGTATTTACTCATTAGCATTTCCTCCGATCAATTTATTTTTTATTTATATTTTCTCGTTGCTTAAACGGTATCCACATTTCCATATACGCAATTTCGAATGAATTATGATAATATATCTCTGTGAAAAAACCGTCCGCAATCAGTCCGTGTTCCTTGAGCCAAAACCTGGTGTGTTTCATTGCCTTTCCCAAAGCAGAAGCGTTCAGCTGTTCAAAGTTGTCTGCTTCAAAACCACAAACGACATATTCCCTGGCGGGCAACTCCGTTATAAGAAACACCCAGTAGACGTCCGCCGGGAATACACGGAATACCTTTACAGAATTGGAAAAACCTTTCCAAATAACAGCGGGTTCGAAGATACCGGGTCTTTCGCCGAGCATTTTACCCCTTTTGAAATGATAAAAATCTTTTACTCCAAGAAAGTTTATCGGCTCATTAAGCGTCTTGCGATTATATTCCAGTACAAGCCCGTCCTTATCAGTGGTACGCCTTCGTCTACCATAGTATAGTTTAGTAACAAACCGGGCTTGTCAAAATTATTTAGACTAACAGGCTTATTCAGGGACTGTGCCGGGGTGAAGCGTAGCGTAACCGTAAACCTTGCTGTTATGTGATGCACCCCACCTCAACATAGCAATTCTTCTAATACTACCATATGAAAGGAATTAGTCTGTTTTTTGTTTTAATAGAATATTCAGCATAACCATCCAATTTCTCTTTTAACATACTATCTTCCATATAAGTTCGAACCACTATAATAACCACTATAAAAATTGATGGAATTATCATATATATCGATCCGAAAACAAATGGTATTGCTAAAGCCCATAACACAATAGCTAAGTAACCTGGATGACGAACAGTCTTATATGGACCTGAATTACAAACCTTCTGGAATCGATCATTCTGGATACGTGACGTAGCCTCAAAGTTAGCATTTTCTTTCATTGCCCATATTCCAAGAATTGAAGACAGCATTACTATACATAAAGCAGGATACATACAAAGGATACTAATCTGGGACCAGCCAAATCTTATATCAAGCCCTGCGATAATGTAAATTATAAAAAATGCAAATAATATATAAAGCTTAAGTAATCCTTTATCCCATTCTTCAGTATTGTTTCTTTCCTTTGTTCTTTCATTTAAGACCTCTGGATTATATATTGATAAATAAATCACACCTAGGGTAGTGGAAACAGAATAAACAATAAAATAAACCCAACCCCGAAAATTTGTCAATGTACCCGAGGCAACAAAAAACAGTATAGCTCCAATAATAACCTGAAAAGCAACCCTCCGTAAATAGTCAAAACCGCTCTTTTTTAACTTAGATTTCATGTAACCACCTCATTAATTTTATTTTACAAAGAAGAACGCGTACCTTAGGGTGTTTCACATAACTACGGAACTCCCCACACTCATGAGTGTGGGGCCCAGTTTTGCAACTTATAATTATACATAGTAGTACTATAAGAAAATTTATAGCAAAACTTCAAAGCTGATCTTGTACAATCAGTTGAAGTCCGTCAGACAATTACTACAACTTAAATAATAGTATAACAATTTGAAATATTACACTAATAATATACCATATTATAGAAGTAAGGAAAATAGAGTAAATTAAAATAAAAAAACATATAAGTATGAAAATAGGCATGAGAAGATCAATTTTCGAAAATGGAAGGCGCTCTTCCAAAGTTGTTGAAAAACTTGGAACTTATGCTGACTTACATAAAAAACTAAATGGTAAAGATTCAATTGATTGGGTAAAAAAATATGTAGATAAATTGATTCATGCGAATGTCAATGAATTTCTGGTTCTCTCGCACTTTTGGTGGAAGTAATTAACGAATGAATATATTGCAGATATCTCTTATAATTATACTATATTATTATAGACATAGGCTGGTATCACATAATGAATGACATCAAAATATTAAGGGGAGATTATAGCATATAAAAAAAGAAATTTTAAGCCTAACAAACCCTGCTATAACAAGGTTATCACATTTAAGGAAGGTAAATAAGGGGCAACTAGAAACAACAAAACTCTTCTTTAAATACAAAAGGAACGATGAAAGATGTAGACAGCGAAATGCTAGAATTTCTAACATACATTGAATAATCTACAGATGAGGTTGCAAGTGCTTCAAAAAGTTAACTTGTAAAAGAAATTAATCACAAGGTAAAACGCTTAAAAGAAGATAAATCAATGGAGGTGGAGTATATGACACTTTTAGAGAGAGACAGGGAGAAGTTTCAAGAAGGTAGAGAAGAGGGCAGAGAAGAAGGTAAGAAAGAAGCGGCAAGAACGTTACTTGATTTATTAGATGATGAAACAATAACATCAAGAATAGGTCTTCCATTAGAAGAAGTAGAAGCTTTAAGAAAAGAATAGATAAAATCCTTGAACTACTCGAAGAACAAGTAGTTCGATGATTTTTATGTTTTAATGAATTAGCTCTTGTTACCTGATACCATTATGAGAGGCTAGGCCCGAGCTTGCTATAAAGACTATCTTAGTTTTTCAATCTTTTCTTTATCTAATCCAGTTGTCGTAGCTATAATATCAATAGCCACACCTGCTAGTAACAACTTCTTTGCAATCTCATACTTTTCTTGTACTTTGCCTTGTTCTACTGCTGAGTTAATCATATTAGCTCTTTCATGCAAAGAATACTCTCTTGCTTTATAAATTTCTAAAGTCTCTGGGTCACTACTTAAGAAGTCTAGCTTTTCCTTAGCCATTTTGATAGCAGGCTCCATTTCCATCAACTCCTTTAAAAGATCATCTGATACATCTTTTTGCAAAAAGGTTAGCCATCTATGCAGCACTTCCTCTTTATAATTCTTACTAGTTAAGGTTCTGTATTTAGTTAACTCTATGAAATGTATTTCAACTAAATCTGTAAGCATATATTCTTTCTCAAAGTCTTCCCATAAGTGAAAGGTACTATGATAACTTTCTGTCGTTAGAAGGTTGAAATCTAATAAGTTAATGGTAATAACCTTAGATAATTTCTTATAATCTTCGCCTTGCTTAATGCCTTCTAAATAAAGCTTACTCCAGTAAAATAATGTTCGCTTTTCCATATTGCCCTGGTTACTAAGCTGGACTTCAATATTAATTTGCTCTCCATTTAAAGTCTTTGCTCTTACATCAATACGACCTGTCTTATCCTCTATTAACTCTTTTGATAATTCCTTATTATCAAGAATTTCTATCTCTAAAAGCTTTTCTTGATGAGTCTTCTTTAATATAGCATTCAAAAAAGCCAACAAAATAGGTTCATCATCTTTTTCTCCAAATAGCTTTTTAAAAATAAAATCATTAAGTGGTTTTAATCTTTCCATATATATTTCTCCTTAGCGTATCATTCTAGTCAAATTATTAGCATTTACACCTCATATTATAGCATATAAAAAAAGAAATTTTAAGCCTAACAAACCCTACTTTAACAATGTTGTCACATTTAAGGAAGGTAAATAAGGGGCAACTAGAAACAACAAAACTCTTCTTTAAATACAAAAGGAAAGATGTAGACAGCGAAATGCTAGAATTTCTAACATACATTGAATAATCTACAGATGAGGTTGCAAATGCTTCAAAAAGTCAACTTGTAAAAGAAATTAATAAGAAGGTAACACGCTTAAAAGAAGATAAATCAATGGAGGAGGAGTATATGACACTTTTAGAGAGAGACAGGGAGAAGTTTCAAGAAGGTAGAGAAGAAGGTAAGAAAGAAGCGGCAAGAGCGTTACTTGATTTATTAGATGATGAAACAATAGTATCAAGAATAGGTCTTCCGTTAGAAGAAGTAAAAGCTTTAAGAAAAGAATAGATAAAATCCTTGAACTACTCGAAGAACAAGTAGTTCGAGGATTTTGGAGTTTTAAAGTACCATTAACCTTTTGGAAAGGCAAGTAGTGATGAACTCAATACACTTCATACCAGCAGAGTTAGATATAAGTGTACCCATTTTTAAAGTCTCAGTGACTTCAAACTTAATTTAAGGCTAAGTTCATTATTTTCCCCAGTGCCGCAACCTCATTCAACAAGTTCTCTCATGTGTGTAGATTCATGTTCAGAACGGACACGGATGTCAGCCCATTTAATCCTACTTGAGACTAAAAATTAATTTCACTTCCTACCTTTAAATCAATATATCTTTCTTTAAATTCTTCTTTAAACTTTTCAATCGCCCAATCTGATGAGTCATGTGCAGAAAGCGAAATTATCTTTGGATTTACTTTTTTTATTAAATTTATTGAGTTATAAACACTTTCTTCATTAAGACCTTTCCAAGGAGGATTATGCGATCCTACCCAATGTTGAAAATTTATTGGACCAAACATTACCCTTCCACCTCTTACAGGAAAATGTAATCCTCCAATAATAGCATAGATTGGTTCATCAAATAATTGTTGGGATCTTTCAATTATTGCTTCTATTGTTTGATGCCCACATCCTACAACTAAAACTATCCCTTTATTTTCTACATTAATTGCTAAGCTATGCTCATAGGTATCTCCTAACAGAAATAGTTTTCTAAAAATTGCACCAATGCTTGCAATACCTGGCTTTAGAATTTCTGGTTCTTTTACTATCTTTACTTTTAGATTTGGATTCCATTTAGACGGACTTACTACATCTGGTGCATATACTGGTATATCACTTATTTCAACATTTCCTTGTGAAATACTAAATAATTTTTTCTTATGTTCGGTAAGTCCACCAATATGGTCACTATGAATATGAGAAAGAAAAATCATATCTATTTCATCTAATGAAATACCTTTAAGTTTCATATTCTGCAATAACGGCGATGGATGTTCACTTTTAGCATTTAAGCCTAAATCAAATAAAATTTTTATGTTATCTGCCTCAATAAAGTGAGCGGTTCCAGCTTCCGTTTTTAATTCTTTGGAATTTGAATAAAAATCAATTATTGGGGTTAATTTTAATGTTTTCACTACACCAAGTGATTTTAATTTAGTAAGTTTATTTCTCTCCATATTATTATCCTCTCAATCTTCAACGTATGTTCTAATTACTAATGCAAATTGTCTTAAAAACGCGAGTACAGATGCGAACATTTTTCCACTACATTTTAGAGAATATCTCCGTGTTCAAGGCGCCATAAATACTTAGCCAGACTTGGCTTATTATTTATGGTGTGTGTGGCGCTACTCCAGCCGCACGAACTTGAACACATTGTTGAACGAAATCGCTAGCACGATGGCTTTTGCGATTCCCTTCAATTACTTTGTTTCTAGATGACCATCCTTTCATGTAAACTACGATGTTACTATTTTTAATCTTGAAAGGAGTTTCTTTATGTATCCATCTTATGTTTCTAAGTTAGTTATAGAATTAGAACTTCGAGGTTATAGTCCTCGGACAGTGAGTTTTTATTCCAAATATGTGACGAATTTATGAGCAGATTTTTGCTTCATGTGCTTCCTTACAAGTTTGTTAAAATCCGGTAGTATGACTTTTTATCGAATAGATTCCGATCTGCTAAGGTAACTATTTACCAAAAGCTCATTGCTAAGTAGCAAGGTATTGTTATGCAGTATTACCGGTACTTGATAAATTTGAGCTTTTAGTGAAGCTCATTGGTAAAGAAAACTTTGTTGCCCTGAATGGGGTAGATACTTTGTTTACAGCCATGAAGTCAATATCAACTAGATGATCTATTAATTTGATATCCATTTTTAATTGCCCCTTTGTTGGGGAAGGGGCTGCTATGTTCACTTTTACATCTTTCTACTATTTTACCCTATAAGTTCATAATATCTAGAAGTTTTTGAGATTTTTGCAACTGGTTTGCTAACATACTTTTCCCTAGTTCCGAGACTTCGTTCAACAAGATATCTCAGATAACATGCCCTGTCTTCGGATAGGGCATGTTATCTGAGATATCTCTAAAAGTTATGTAAAGTCGCGTGTCCCACGGAGTCAGTTTCCCCATTGAAGGTTACACCATAAACTCATTTCAATTATTTTATTCCTCTTTTATTATAAAATTTGCCCAACTATATATTTTTGACAAGGTATGTTTCCTATAAATTTCAGAATTAATGTTTTCTACTAGTTCATCAGCTATATTTCTAAACTCTTTTGCATTCTTAACATCATTTTCCTTAATTAATTCAATAGCACGTTGTATCTTTAAAGGTTTTTTAGCTAATACAGCAAACTTTTTATCGAACTCATCTTGGTCTTTACACTCTAATAAATCTTTACCTGATTTATATAATACAACAGTTCCTCCCCAGTAATACAGAACACCTATGGCACTTAAATCGTATAAGTTTTTATTATGGATTGATACATCATAGTTATCAATATCCTTGGATAATTCATAAAAGGCTTCAATATCCTGTTGAATTGTTTTTTGTGGTGTAAAGCTTTCACGTTGATCTTTAACTTTTTTGACTGGCAATTTTTTATTATATCCCCTGTCGGAAATATATATAGACTGCAAATCAAATTCTTGTAATTCTAGAAAGCTAATCCAGCTAATAAAATTCTTCGCATAAAGTTCCCATGTTTCATTTTTTATATCGATCCCTTTAAAAGTATCTTTCAATAAGTTTATCAACTGAGTAAAAGAAGTTATAGAGATCCCAATATTATTTAGTTTTATATATGGTGTGTAGTATGCAAATTTTGCTCTGATAAACTTTATGAAATACTGTTTATTTATCTCCTCAGTTTTACACTTTACAGAATAATAGAATCCTTTTTTCGATACCAAGCCTAGGTTAATAAGTTCTCTTAAAATATTTAAATTACTATTTTCAGTTCTTGTATTATTCAACATATTTGTTAGTTCTTCTAGCGTCATTTCATTTTTAATAGCAAAACTTAAGAATACTTTCAAACAAAGAGTTGGCGTTTGGCGTAATATATAGCTTTCACCAATTGTTGGTATTTCACCTGTTACAAGATAGTCTCTGAATATATCCCAATAAATATTGTATTTAGTACCTGATTTAACAACTAATCTGTTATTAATTAAAGCTGTTACTACTTTATTATCCAAGACATCATCAACTTCTACTGCATCAAATATGTTTCCATCAAAGGCTCTTTTTGCTATGTATTTTAAAGCCTTAACTTCTTCGCTCCCAAGTGTCTCTAAGTCACTCTCAAACAATGCCTGTATATTGAGTTCTTGCTCAACAAGTTTCTCTATCGACTTTCCAGTTCTAATTTGATTATAAGTGTGGATACATAGTTTTTTTGTTAACCAAGGAAAACCTTGTGATCCTTCTATTATTCTTCTCTTAATGCTTGATTCTAACGGTAAGGAAATAGATTTTTGGAGTTGATTTATGACACCAAGAACTTCTTTTGAGTCAAATTCCCTCATGTGAATACAATAAGTTTCTGATTTTATAGTTTGCCATAAATAATAAGCCTCATGATCAATGGGGATATTAATTTCTGTTTTCCAAGAGAATCCTAGCAACACATTTCCACATAGATTATTAACATCCATTAAAAATTTATAGAATGTCTTGAAAATTATTTGTTTCCTAAAAACATCTTCAAACTGATCAAATATTATTATCAAATACTTATCCACTTCTTTAAGATATTTTATTAATTTCTTCATAGAATCAGATTCTAATATATCGAAGTTTGATAGTATTTCGACTGAATTAGGAATAAACTCTTTATCAAGGAAGTTATTACTATATGCCTTTTCTATCATTGCTTTAAATGATAAAGCAATAAAGTTATTTGTATTAGCACTTCTAGTATCAACAGCAAATACAAAGTATTTATTTCTATTATGTTTATTACTATATTTATCTCTTATAGCAGAGACAAATGAACTTTTTCCCCACCCGGACTTCCCGTCAATATAAAAAACTCTTTTAAAAGATGATTTCTTTTCAATAGAATGAATATAGTCAGAAAAATCTTGCAACAAGTCTTTTCTACCTACAAAATGCTTTCTTGATGTAGGTAAATAATCATACCAATTATCGCTTTGTTTTACCTCTGCAACAGTTTCAGAAACTTGTGTTGGTATCTCTTCAATTGCTGGTTTATAATTATTATCTTTAGCTTTGAATAAGCTTAAATAACTAAGACCATTAAGCTCTTCTAAATACTTCTTTATTAATTCAATGGCTTCCATGTTTTCTAAAGGCAAATTGCTTTTGGCATCAATTACAGTAAAACTTTGAGATTCGGTTGTTGTTTTTAAAATGAGTACTCTGAATATCCCAAAATAGGAGTACACTAATATTTCTTTTCTTATATCTATTTGATAATTCTCAAATGAAGCTTTTTCCACGGTACCTGCTTCTTCTAATAATTCAATTATTTTGGATGGCCCCCAAAAGTATAAGTTTTGATATTCCTTCTTTTTACCCATTTCTTCTATTAATCCTGCAACTTGATGAACGTATTCACTTACAGACAAGAAATATGCATAAGGTACATCTTTAAATTGTGCATTAAAAACAAAAGACTTTATATCCGTTGAAGATAAAGCTTCTCTTGCTTTACACTCTATATATATTTTTTCATTGAATCTATCTTTATGTGTTGCTATCAAATCAATTTCCATGCCTGTAAAATTAACTCTTTCAGTAATGGTATATCTCTGTTTAGAAAAAATAGCAGATACTAATTCTTCAAAAAACTCACCTTTTTTACTAGAATCATCTACTTTATTAAAAATTATTTTTATTTGTTTCTTAAGCATTTTTTGCCTCCTTGTAAGTATAATAAATTCTTTGAAAGTTTTTCCTTAAAATCGCCATAAGACATGGCAAACCTATACGATTTCATATAACGTCTCGGCATTCAAGACGTTCCTCAGTCCAAGATAACTCTTATCTTAGACTGAGGAATGTGCTCTGCTTCTTTGAATACTTGACACAAAACAGGAAAGGTGAACTTGAGTGCATTGTTGTTGGTGGTGGATTATCTAGTGGTCTCTCACATTTTTAATCCTTTAAGAAGAAGTTCTTTATTCATGTAAAGATTACTCTCTGCTGTTTTTAAAGGCAAATTTCTTGAAGGGCTTAAGAAACTTTATTCAGCCAGGGATTTATATCTTCCAGATAATTAGCTCTCTCTTGTTGACCCTGATACTTTTCAGTCTTTTCTTGATTCTTTATATGCTAAAGACTGGATTGTCTTTTCTAAAGCTGTCTTTAGCATATAAAGAATCACGTTATTAAGTATTTAGGTCGCTATACACATCATGTGGCTATTTCTGATTTTAGAATTAAAACCATTACAGCGACTCATGTTTCTTTCTCATACCAAGATAACATCGATGGTGGTACCCAAAAGCTCATGACGCTTACATCCGATGAATTTATGCGAAGGTTCTTACTCCATGGTCTTCCTCGCAATTTTGTTAAAATCCGGTATTACGGCTTTTTATCGAATAGATTCTGATCTGCTAAGGTAGCTCTTTGCCGAAAGCTCATTGCTAAGCAGCGAGGTATTGTTATTACAACATTACCGGTGCTTGATAAATTTGAGCTTTTAGTGAAGCTCATTGGTAAAGAAAAACTTTGCTGCCCGGAATGTGGTAGATACTTTGTGTATAATCACGAAGTCAATATCAACTAGGTGATCTATTAATTTGATATCTATTTTTAATTGCCCTTTTGTTGGGGAAGGGGATGCTATGTTCACTTTTACATCTTTCTACTATTTTACCCTATAAGTTCATAATATCTAGAAGTTTTTGAGATTTTTGCAACTGGTTTGCTAACATACTTTTCCCTAGGTCCGCGACTTCGTTCAACAAGATATCTCAGATAACACGCCCTGTCTTCGGATAGGGTTGTTTTTTTGTGTTATCAGATATATCCCTAAAAGTTAGACGCAGTGATAACGGAAGCTAGAGATACATCATACGTAGGTAAGTCAGTGAAATAACGCTCATAGTAGTTATAAAAACAGAAAATACCACTAGCATCCTCACTAATCTTAATCTTCTAGCTTGACTTCTCACAAAATAATCCAAATCTTGTACAACCATAGCTATAGTTTCTTCATCTAACGTATCTAATTCATTGGAATCCAATCCATCAAAATCAAAGTACTCAGACATTTTACTATACCTATTATTTCGTGGCATTCTTATGGTATATACATATACGAAACTCCACATAAAGGCGGATAACGCTAGAACTAAACCATATACTGTAGACTGAACATCTTTCCTACCATATATCTCACTTACGAAAACGAAGCACCAGAATAATGCAGACATAACGATACTAGTTATCCTAAACTCTTTGAGATTACTTTCAATCTTGGTCAGTTGCTTATCTAGACTCTTAAAATTGATTCTTGATTTTACATAGTAATTATGCATTATCTTTCTCCTTATACTTACCAGAGTTTATTAATAGGGACGCAAAAACCGAAAAAGCCAAGCCAATTAAACCGACAATAATTGCAGCTGGATACTTTGAAGCATTAAAGTATCCTCCACTTACACCGAACAAAATGGAGGCAATACCAAATAGTACTGTTCCTGGCTTAGAATTCTGATTAGAAGTGGCAAGCATCTCATTATCCTTTTTTAAAGTTATTTCATTCTTTTGCAAAGCAATTACTTGAGATGTTGCATCCTTAAGGTCCTTTTCAAGTTCTTTTACTTGACTTCTTAAATCTTTATTTTCTTCTTCAAGATGATGGCTATGCGTATATACGTGACTAACCTTTGTAAGGAAAAGCATAGTATTTGTACCTTCTTTGAAAATGCTCCCCATAGTATAATCAGTAATCTCACTTGGATTAATACCCAAGTCTTGAACCAAATCTCTTATTGGTTCCGAAATTTCACTCCACTTATTGCTCATAGTTCCTCCTCAAATTTAGATTAACTAGTTATTATTGCGTCTAACGTCTCCGTACTCCAGACGCCAGAGAAGTTTAGAGAGCTCTTCTCTTAACTTCTCTGGTGTGCTTTGCAGTCTTCTCATGCAAAGCGAACTGGAGTATTTTGTTGAACTAAATCGCTAGAGCGACGGCTTTTTCGATTAACCTAGTTTATTCTTTCTGTAACATAGCCTTTAATATTCTGCATACTCATGGTATACTAAACTTAGTTATTTGCAATTTTGTGGTAATTAGTTCTATATTTTCAGTTATAAACGTTTGTTTTATTATAGGAAACATACACTTCCCTAGAGTTCCGCGACTTCGTTCAACAA
The DNA here is from genome assembly GCA_937921505.1 of uncultured Clostridia bacterium. Lineage (GTDB taxonomy): Bacteria > Bacillota > Clostridia > Lachnospirales > Cellulosilyticaceae > FMMP01. Next base: position 40,613 of record CAKZUB010000015.1, read on the forward strand.
GATATCTCAGATAACACGCCCTATCTTCGGATAGGGCCGTTTTTTTGTGTTATCAGATATATCCCTAAAAGTTAGGTGATGTTCACAACGGACCTTGGGCCTATTCCTTTACTCTTGCAATATTAAAATGTCCATTATTATCTTTACACAAGAAATCAAGGGCTTGCCTTTTTTTATATAATTCCATTTTGATAAAATATTTCTTTAAGTTAAGGAATGAATTAATGAAATCACGAAACATCAAAACGTTATCACATTCATCCGTCTTTTGAAATATTGGTGATTTTTTGTTACCACTAACATCATTTAAAATAACATGATACGGCACTCTCTCACGATATCTCATTCCTTCTGTATCAGAATACTCTTCACTTAACACGTGTGATGGTATCCCTAGAAAAGATGTTATAAATTTGCTATTTCTAAATGCTAATAAATCATCCACATATGTATCATCAAGCCAAATTATATATCTGTTTAATATAACATCAATTCTATCCACGTAATCTTGCAAATCATTCTCAAGCTTTTCACACCAGCTAATGATACTATGGGGCGGTTCCTTTTTACATAGTCTTGTATCCGCCTGACTGTATACATCGAATTTCGAAATTTGGTTATAAAACGCATCTGTAAAGACATCAGTATCCTCTTGCCATTCGAAGCAATTCCAGTCACTTTCGTTGCAAATATTTTTGTACAATAGTAATACCAAAAAAGTAACGTCTTTATATATTACGTATACATCACTATTTACCATTCTGAAAACTTTATCTTTCTTAATCTTTTCAGGAAAATAAACAACCAGCCAATAAAATACTACACTTACAATATATCCCAAACTCAGATTAAACCATATTCCATCATGCTCTTGAGGCTTAATAAATAAATGCTGTAATTTAAATGGTAATTTAATTACAGGCAAATCTGAAAACCTTATCAAAACAATTATACTAATCAGTAAGAATATCCTAAATATAAATATAAGTAATCGTTTTTTCATTTCCTATCCTTTCATATAAAGTAGTTGTGAATGTCACCTAACGTTCTCACACTCAAGACGTTTCTCAGCCTTAGATAGCTCTTATCTTAGGCTGAGAAATGTGCTTTGCTTCTTCGTAGGTATGACCCAAAATAAGCAAAGCGAACTTGAGTGCTTTGTTAGACGGAGGGCAATACGGCTCTTTATTACATATCTAGTGGTTTAAGAAAATATTTATTGATTCTAAATTCAAATTGATCTATTTTTTCAATATCAAGTTCAACTTCAAAATGACGTTCTTTAATCATCTGATTTCTAACTGCTATCTTCATTCTTATTGTACTTAATTTTGATACCCCTGGATTACTCATTGATAATTCAACATAAAACTGAATTCGTTCTCCACATTCTCGTAATACCGCCTTCTTATTAGTTAAATCAGGATAAATTACATTTAAACTGCATACATTATACTCCCTAAAAAATGGAAGTTTACAATACCTATCACTCATGACAGGTTCAAACAGGTATTTTTTACCCTCTAGAGTCCAAATAAATTCTTCTACCTTAAAGTCAGTTAATGGTATATGAGATAGTGATGAAATATAGAATGACATATTAGTATGCCAACAGACTTCTTCTATAAAATCATCTTTATATTCTTTGAAAACTATTGGATACTTTGTGTTTATATTATTTTGAAAGTTTTTATTAACTTGCTCCATTTCAGAATACTCAAATTTTATAGTATTTTGAAATCTAATAGAAGGCATTGTAATATTATCGAGATATTCCTTTTGTATTATATTTAAAGCATCATTCGCTAAAGATAATGCTTTATTCTGCCTTAATGCAATATAGCCCAATACAATCGTACCCACAGCACCAACATATGAGCCCCAGAAGGAAAACCAATCTTTAACAGTAAATTTAGTTTTGAAACATATCCCTAAAAACGATTTTTTAAGTATAACTTTCTCTAATAAAATTGGAAATATAATAATAAAAACTGTTACTAATATCACAAATAAAAAGTATTTCAAATTTATTTTCTTGTTACTGTTCATACCTTGCCTCCTCCCCGTAAAGTAGTATTGTCTTTCGTCTAACTACGGGACTCTCGACATTCATAAGGGAGGTGCCCATTTTTTCAACTTTTAATTATACATAGCAGTACTGTAAGAAAGCTTATAGAAAACCCTCAGACCTGACCTTGCCACACATAATCAGGTGAAGTCCGTCAGACAATGACTATGACTTAAATAATATTATAATAATTTAAAATATTATATTAATAATATACCATATTGTAGAAGTAAGTAGAATAGAGTAGATTAAATAAAAAAATGAATAGAGGTATAAAAAATGCTATGAGTGAAATAGCTGTAAAATTTTCTATATATTTATTCTTTAAGCCTTGAAAAATTCATGGGGAGGGATAACTTTCAATTCGACTTGGAGCCTGTCGACGGAGAAGTGAAAGTTATCCCTCCCCATGAATGAGAAGACTAATGTGATACATAATACGTGATACATGATACATCTAATCTAAGACACAAAAAAAGCCGCAAGATATAATCATACCTTGCGACCTCTATAAACTACTTCTTTAACATAAAGCTAAGAAACTTATATACTTTTAAATCTCTCCATAGCCTCAACAGTAGCCTCCCGCCCCCCAAAAGCAGTCAATCTAAAATACCCCTCACCATTTTTACCAAATCCAGCCCCAGGAGTACCTACCACAGCAATCTCATTTAACAAGTAATCAAAAAACTCCCATGACCCCATACCATCTGGGCACTTAAGCCAAATATAAGGAGAATTATCTCCACCTACATACTCAATACCTTTTTCTTTCATTGCCCCGGCAATAATCTTAGCATTTTCCATATAGTAAGCGATATTTTCTTTAACTTCTTTTTGTCCTTCTTCTGTAAAGACTGCAGCAGCCCCCTTTTGAATAATATAAGGAACCCCATTAAACTTAGTAGTCTGTCTTCTATTCCAAAGCTTATTAATCATTACCTCATCACCATCAGAAGTTAAACCCACAAGAGCTTTTGGCACAACGGTATAGCCACAGCGTGTACCTGTAAATCCAGCTGTTTTTGACAAACTGCAAAACTCAATAGCACACTCTTTAGCACCCTCTATTTCAAAAATACTTCTTGGAAGAGAAGGGTCCTGAATAAAAGCTTCATAGGCTGCATCATATAAAATAATAGCACCTGCATCTTTTGCGTAATTTACCCACTCAGTAAGCTGCTCTTTGTTATAAACAGAACCCGTTGGGTTATTAGGAGAGCAGAGGTAAATAAGATCTGGAGCTATTTCATCATCTTGTGGAGGCATAGGTAAGAAGTTGTTACTTGCATTAGAATCTAAGTAAACAATCTCACGGCCGGACATGATATTTGTATCTACATACACAGGATATACAGGATCTGGAATCATAACGATATTGTCATCTCCGAATATATCTGTAATATTACCTACATCACTTTTAGCCCCATCACTAATAAAGATTTCATCTGCTTCAAGTAAAACTTCCATACCTTCATAATAAGCTTTAACAGCCTGGCGGAGGAAATCATAACCTTGTTCTGGACCATAGCCTTTAAAAGACTCTTTTTTAGCCATTTCATCTATTGCTTCATGCATTGCGCTAAGCGCAGCTGGGGTAAGAGGAAGTGTTACATCACCAATACCCATACGGATTAATTTTTTATCGGGATTTGCAGCCACAAACTCATTAACCTTTTTTGCAATGGTCGCAAATAAGTAGCTGTCCTTAAGTTCTAAATAATTCTCATTAATAAATGCCATCTTTTATCCTCCTAGTATTCTATAATACCATCAAATACCTTAGTAGCAGATCCTTTCATAAGGACTGTTTCATCTTGTAAATAAGTAATTTTCAAGTCGCCACCAAGAAGTTTAACAGTTATTTCATCGCCTGTCTTGCAGTAGCCATTAAGAACAGCAGCTACAGCACTTGCACAAGCTCCTGTGCCACAAGCGAAGGTCTCACCTGAACCTCTTTCCCATACACGCATTTTAAGCGTAGTTGCATCTATTACTTCAACGAACTCAGTGTTTATTCTTTCTGGAAAAAGAGAATTAAATTCAAATTTTGGTCCTATTGTTTCAAGCGGAATGTTATCTACATCATCACAGAAAATAACTGCATGGGGATTACCCATAGACACACAAGTCACAGCATAATCAGTATTTTCTATAGATAGAGGCTGATTAATAAAGCGCTCCAGCTCTGATACAATAGGAATATCTTTTGGGATAAGTATCGCTTTACCCATATCAACTTCAACATAAACGACCAAGCTCTCCTGCGTAACGAGCGTTAAGTATTTAATACCACTTAAAGTCTCAACGGAGATTTGTGTTTTATCTGTGTAGCCTGATTCATAAACATATTTGCCAACACATCTAATGGCATTACCACACATTTTGCCTTCTGAGCCATCTGCATTAAACATACGCATTTTAAAATCAGCAGAGTCAGAAGGTAGGATCATTACGAGTCCATCTGATCCTATTCCAAAATGTCTGTCGCTTACAAATTCAGAAAAAGCATTTGGATTTTCTATTGTTTCTTTGAAACCATCTACATAAACATAGTCATTGCCTATGCCATGCATTTTAGTAAAATTAATTTTCATAAGTACCCCCATTGCATATCACAAGTTTTACCCCGGATACTGCCACAAATTAAAAGTTGAAAGTGTTTTTCTTTCAACATTACACGCCTAAATCATACTTCATAAGTCTTGAGAATGTTATCAGCTACGGTTCTTGGTGAAACTCTAAGATCCATCGCTTGTTTTTGAATATATCTATGAGCTTGTTTTTCATCGAAGCCTAAATATTGAATAAGAGAATATTTAGCACGTTCTATGACTTTGACATCATCCATTTTCTTTTTAAGAGCTTTGTTTTGTTCTCTTAAGGTAGCTATTATTTGCTTAGAGTTAAGGACAAAAGGTATAGATTGTAACAAAACCTGTTTATTGATGGGCTTACCTATAACAAAAGCACCTGTAACAGCAACTTTCTCTTGAACTTGTTCCAAAAGATCTGACTTTACTATAATAAGGATAGCAGATAAAGATTTTTCTGCAATATCCAGGGCAAGCTCAGAGCCAAATTCATCAGTTAGAGGGGTATTGATGATGGTAAGATCATACTCAGCATAGTCAAATTTTCTCCGAGCTTCACTAGCAGAGGAGGCATAATCATAACCAGAAAAAACAAGCGGTTTAATGATATCATACAAGGCATCTGAAGACTGTTTTTGGGTAGATACGATCAATATCTTTTCCACGCTTCCTACTCCTTTTGCAATCATTTATGGTTGATCTTTAGATTAAAGATAATTTTTTATTTCCCATTCATGTATTGTCTGATTATATATATTCCATTCTTCTGATTTCAGTACTAAATAATGTTTGAATAAGTGCTCACCAATAGTCTCCTTTACAAAGTCACTGGATGCCATATGACTTAAGGCTTCGTAGAGGCTTTCAGGTAATGTATCTATCTGTAAACTTGTAAGGTCATCTTGTGTTAATTTATAAGCATTAGTTGTTAAAGGTGCTGAAAGCTTCAATTTGTTTTTAATCCCATCAAGGCCAGCTGCAAGAATAAGTGCAAGGGTAAGATAAGGATTACATGTTGTATCAGGACTGCGAAGCTCAATTCTATTGTAACCCGAAGTGGTGCAAGGCACTCTTATAAGAGAAGAACGGTTCTTATAAGACCAAGTAATATGTCTTGGCGCTTCAAAACCAGAAGCAAGTCTTTTGTAAGAGTTAACAATAGGGTTTGATATCGCACTCATTTCTTTAACGTGTGCAAGAACACCCGCAATAAAGTATTTAGCAATTTCAGGCATTTCCGTGCCTTGCTTAATATCAAATACATTTTCGCCATCTTTATGCAATGACATATTAATATGCATACCAGAGCCACTTGCATTCACAAGAGGTTTTGGCATAAAAGAGGCATAAAGCCCATTTCTTTGAGCAATAGTTTTTACAACTGTTTTAAAGGTAAGAATATTATCAGCAGATTCTATGACATTGTCATACTTAAAGTCAATTTCATGCTGACTATAAGCAGATTCATGATGAGAAGTTTCTATTTCAAAGCCCATTTGTTCAAGCGTTAAACATATTTCTCGTCTGGTATTCTCGCCTTGGTCTAAAGGCGAAATATCAAAGTAATCTGCCTTATCACTTAGTTCAAGTGTAGGTTTACCTTCTTCATCTGCTTTAAATAAAAAGAACTCACACTCTGCACCTACTTTAAATACAAACCCCATTTCCTTTGCTTTTTCAAAGGTACGTTTTAAGATATAACGACTATCTCCTTCAAAGGGGGTGCCTTCAGAGGTTTTGATATCACAAAAAAATCTTGCAACTTTTCCATGCTGAGGTCTCCAAGGTAAAATACAAAGGGTAGTAGGATCTGGAAATAAAAATAGTTCAGAATCCTCAATTGTTCCAAAGCCTTTGATAGAGGAAGCATCAAAGGCTATTCCTTCGTCAAAGGCACGACTTAGTTGTTTTGAGGATATAGAAATATTTTTGAGTTCTCCAAAAATGTTACAAAATTGGAGTTTTATAAATTTCACGTCATTTTCTTCTACGAATCTTAAAGCTCCGAGCTTGTTGTATGACATATAACATCCTCCTATTATTGTAAATAATACGGTATCACAAATAATAAATAAAACTATCTGTCATTACTAGTTTAAAACAATTAGTGATGTGTGTAAAGTTGTCTATAAGGATTTTTAGAATTTGCAGTTAATTTATAGAAAGTATCTTTTAAGAGAACTTCAGGGTCAAGCTCAAAGGTATTACAAAATGCATGGATATGTTCAGCTATTTCACCAAGGTCTTCTGCAGTAGCCACTTGTGCTATAACTTGGCTCGGTAAATCATCTGGCAGTACACTTGAACGGATATAAATCGCACCCCCATGCATACCTGTACCACAAAAATCTCCTACAGGAAGTTCACCTTCACTATTTAAACCAAGTACAATAAGTAGTCCTCCTGCTTGATACTCACCTAAGAAATCTCCAACCGTGCCACCTATTACAATAACTGGCTTGCATTCTTTGTATTCTTTCATATGAATACCCATGCGATAGCCACCATCACCTTTAACAAAGATTCTGCCGCCACGCATACCATATCCAGTCGTATCACCACAGTTACCATGAATAATAATAGAACCAGTATCCATTGTATCGCCTGTAGCATCCTGTGCATTACCATAGACTGTGATGTCGCTGCCAGCAAGGTAAGAGCCAAGCGCATTGCCAGGAGTACCATAAATAGTGATAGTTTTACCAGCAACACCAGAACCTATGTATCTATGTCCTAGACAATTGGTAATCTCCACATGGCTATCTGAAGAAGCTTTTAATTTTTCATTTAAATCACGAAAGTGAAGAGAACATGCATTAATTTCCAATTTTAACACCTCCTAGTTTTTCAAGCCTACGAGATTTGCCAAATAACATCATTTGAGGTTTTGTAAAGAGCAGCGCTGAATCTACATCTGTTAGTGGAATTTGTTCTTTTATAATAGAAGTATAGATTCCTGCACGCGCTACATCGCCAATCATAATGTATCCTTTAAGTAAACCATCTTTATAAATGAGCTTTTTATAATCATTTTCAGTTTCAAAGCTATGCGTTTCACCTTCATAACTACCAGCAGTTATCATATGAAGGCCAAAAAATCCAATCGCATTCATCGGTATAGCATTGTTATAAGTTTTTTGGCCACCGGCCATATTAAGTCCAGCTACTTCACCTTGCATATAAGCATTAGGTAAAAGCGCAAGAATCTTGCTTGTGCCGGTTGAGACGTCAATACTTTCACAGCAATCTCCTGCTGCATAGATGTTTGCATCAGAAGTTTTACAGGTATGATCTACAATGATACCTTTGTTAACTTCTAGGCTACAGTCACTTGCAAGCTCTGTATTAGGTCGTACACCCACTGCAATAATAAGTATATCAAAGTTAAGTGCAGTGCCACTATCAAGTACTGCGGTGTGAGAAGTAAACCTTGCAACTTTATCATTTAAAATAAAACGCACGCCTTTTTTCTCTAAATGATTCTGTACAATGCCAGATCCTTCATTATCTAAAATACTAGGGAGTATACGGTCAGCTAGATCTACTACTGTAATATCTTTAGTCATTTTATAAACACCTTCAGCGGCTTTAAGTCCAATAAGGCCCGCTCCTATAATAAGTACTTTACTATTAGGTTTAAGGACTTCTTTTACAGCTTTAGCATCATCATATTTCATAAAAGTAAACTTATGAGTAACAGAGTCTAAGCCCTCCATAGGAGGAACAAAGGCACGAGAACCAGTAGCAATGAGCAACTTATCATAATGAAGCATGCTGCCATCTTCAAGTGTTATTTCACCTACTGTTTTATTAATATGAGTTACTTTTTTACCAAAAATAATATTACAGTTATTTTTTTTATAAAAATCTTCAGATCTATAATAAATCTTTTCATCTGATACCTTACCCTCTAGCCAGTAAGAAATAAGAGGTCTTGAATAAGTATGATAAGGTTCATCAGATAGAATAGTAATCGTTCCAGTAGTATCTATTTTTCTTATCCCTTCAATGCAGCCAATAGCAGCAGAAGAGTTACCAATAATTACATAATTCATAGTTTAGCTCCTTTCCTCAAAGACAATAGCTGCATTAGGACAACCTTTTACACAAGAAGGGTCTCCTGTTTGTGACGCGCAAAGATCACACTTTTTAATGACTTTTTCATTGTCTGTTACAATACATCCAAAAGGACAAGTAAGGACACACGTATAACAGCCTACACAACGGGTATCATCTATTGTAATCACACCCTCTGTAATAGAGAGAGCACCAGCAATGCATCCTTTTACGCAGAGCGGTTCCTCGCAGTGTCTGCATTGAACTGCAAAGTTAATATCGCCACCTTCTTCGATGACAATACGAGGTGTTGTTTTTGTAGTGCCATTAAAGGCTTTAACCATATCAGATTTGCCACTGTTTGAAAAACTACAGTGATATTCACAAAGGTGGCAGCCAAGACACCAGTCTTCATTTACATAGACTTTTTTCATTATTTTGCCTCCCTATTCACCAGCATGAGATATGCCTAAGATTTCTAATTCTTTTTCTGAAAGTCCAATACCGCGAAGCATGAGACGATTGCCACGAAGAGCTTCAATGGAATTGATACCCATACCGCCCATCATTTCTTTAACTTCATGATCCCAAGCGTGAACAAGGTTAACAAGGCGCTTGTAGCCAATCTCTGGATTTAAACGTTTCACAAGATCTGGGCGTTGGGTTGCAATCCCCCAGTTGCATTTTGCACCGTGACAACTGCGGCATAGATGACAGCCAAGTGCCAAGAGAGCAGCCGTTCCGATATAGACAGCATTTGCACCAAGTGCCACAGCTTTTACAATATCTGCTGCATTACGAATACTACCACCTACAACAACAGAAACATCATTACGAATACCTTCATCACGAAGTCTTTGATCTACAGAAGCTAAGGCAAGTTCAATAGGAATACCTACATTATCACGAATTCTTGTAGGTGCAGCACCAGTCCCGCCTCTATAACCATCAATAGCAATGATATCTGCACCAGAACGCGCAATACCAGAAGCAATAGCAGCTACGTTGTGTACGGCAGCAATTTTAACAATAATAGGTTTTTTATAATCAGTTGCTTCTTTAAGAGAATAAATAAGCTGTCTTAAATCTTCAATAGAATAAATATCATGGTGAGGAGCCGGAGATATAGCATCTGTTCCTTTTGGAATCATACGGGTTTTAGAGACATCTTCTCCAACTTTTGTACCAGGTAAGTGTCCGCCGATACCAGGTTTTGCACCCTGACCCATTTTGATTTCTATAGCAGCGCCTGCCTCAAGATATTTCTTATGTACACCAAAGCGACCAGATGCTACTTGCACGATCGTATTTTCGCCATATTGGTAGAAATCTTCATGAAGACCACCTTCACCAGTATTATAATAAATACCAAGCTTTGTAGATGCACGTGCTAAGCTCTCATGAGCATTTTTACTGATAGAACCATAAGACATAGCTGAGAACATAACAGGAATATTGAGTTTTAAGTTTGGATAAGTCTCTGAGATGATATTGCCTTCCTTATCAAACTCAATTGTTTTAGGGTTTTTACCTAAAAAAGTTTGTGTTTCCATTGGCTCGCGAAGAGGGTCAATAGAAGGGTTGGTTACCTGGCTTGCATTAATAAGCATTTTGTCCCAGTAAACAGGATAAGGCTGAGGGTTGCCCATGCTAGATAAAAGAACACCGCCAGTACCGGCTTGTCTGTAAGCATCCGTTATAAGAGCTTGAGACCAGTTAGCATTTTTCTTAAAAGTATTATCTGTTTCAACTATTTTAAGAGCTCTTGTTGGACATAGACTGACACATCTTTGACAATCAACACAGCTCGCATCATCTGCCATCATACCATCTAATTCAATATCATAAGCATGGACTTCATTTGCACATTGCCTTGCACAAGCTTGGCACTTGATACATTTTTTTTCATTTCGAACAACTTCGTAGTCAGGGTAAAAGTAATTAATGGCCACCCAGATCACCTCCATTATTTAAAGTTACGATAATAGGTTCTCCACCTTTTGGAGACCAAATTTTGTCAACCTCAGGACAGATTGCACGGATTGCACATTCTTCACTTGCAATATAGACCATATCATCTTTTTCGGCAGCGACCATTGAACGCAGTTTAAGGCGGTCATTAAGAGCCATAATACCTCCGTCAAAGCCTAAAATAATAGAAAAGGGTCCTGTAATAAGCAGACTAGAGAACATGTTACGGAAAAGAGTTAACTTTTCTTTTTCTTTTTCAGAAAGGGTGTCAATTTTACTCCAAAAAGGTGCAGCAATGATTTTTGCAATATCCGAAAAGTCTAACTTATGTTTGCGATTTAAGAGGTCAATAATGTAAGTAATAACCTCTGTATCCGTAAGTAGTGTACATTTATAACCAAACATTTCAACAAAACGTCTGTTTGCATCATAAGATGATATTTCGCCATTATGTACAATCGTATAATCAAGAAGTGCAAAGGGATGGGCACCTCCCCACCAACCAGGCGTATTTGTAGGGTATCTGCCATGAGCTGTCCATGCATAGCCGGCATATTCTTCTAATCTATAAAATTCTCCAACATCTTCTGGAAAACCAACCGCTTTAAAGACACCCATATTTTTACCACTTGAAAACACATAGGCACCATCAATTTTAATGTTAATATTAATAACAGACTGTGCTACAAATTCTTTCTCTTCAAGTTGACTTGCTGTAAGTTTTGTTGGAAGTGGTTCAAGAAAATACCTCCAAATTAAAGGTTCGTTGATAATGTTTTTATGTTTCCGAGTAGGAATACGGCTTAGATTCACAATATCAAAGTGCTCTTCTAAGAACCTTTCGGTTTCTTCTCTTGCTAGACTACTATCATAAAAAACGTGGAAAGCATATAAATCTTTATACTCCGGATAAATCCCATAACCTGCAAAACCACCACCTAAACCATTTGACCGATCATGCATGTAAGAGATGGATTTTACTATTTTGTCTCCAGAAATGCGTTTGCCATTTCGGTTAATAAAACCTGAAATAGCACATCCTGAAGGAATTCTGATTTGACCTTCTTTTTTTAACATAATGCATTTCTCCTTAAAAAAAATTTGTTTCCAGATACTCCAAGATACTCCAAGATACTCCAAACAACCAAAAAAGGCGCACTTCGGGTAAGGTTTACCCAAAGAACGCCTTTGTTCTTGCATATGACTATTTTATAGCACTTATATAGAAAAAAGTCAATGGATTTTGAAGGAAATACTAATAAAGACGTCATTTTTAGCAATTATTACAAAGAAAAGCATATAATGAAAGTAAATAATGAATTTCAGATATAAAAAGATTTCTTTCATACTAACTAATGCAAACTAAAGTATTTTTAAGAACAAACAAATATATTTTAAAAATAACTCTTGAAATTTTAAATTTGACAATGTATAATGATTCACAAAGAGTGAGAATTAGCAATGGCGCTAACTTATTAACATGTTCTGTGTTATTTAAGTAGCGCCTTTTATGTTTTTTAAGTTTATGATAATAAATCGTAGGAGATTGGAGTAACCTATGATGGGCAGTAAAAATTGGAGGAATCTATGAGGTAGGTGATAGGAGTGTTAGATACTGATTTAATTACTTATTTAGCGAAGCTCTCTAAGCTTCAAGTTAACGAGGTAGATAAAGAGAAGCTGGTATCTGAAATGAGTGCCATTGTGGAGTTAATGGACACTATGAATGATGTCGTTATGGATGAGGATACAGATTTGAAGGGTGAAGGAGTAAGCCCACAGAATCTAAGAGAAGACATATCAAGAGATTCTTTTGACAGAGAACAACTACAAAAAAATGCAGCTCACAAAAAAGATGGATTTTTCGTTGTACCAAAGATTATGGAGTAGCAAGCTAGGAGGAAAGTTATGGAGCTATGTGATAAGAGTATTCTAGATCTTCGGCAGATGCTAGATCAAAAGGAAATATCATCTGTTGAATTGACACAATATTACCTTGGTAGAATTAATAAAATAGATGGAAAAATAGAAAGTTACATTACCGTTTGTGAAGAAGAAGCCCTAAAGGGGGCAAAACTTGCAGATGATAGAATTGCAGCGGCTGAAGCGATGCCTCTTACAGGTATTCCAATCAGTATAAAAGATAATATGTGTATAGAAGATATACGTACGACTTGTGGGTCTAAGATGTTAGAAAATTTTATACCGCCCTATAGTGCAACCGCTATCAATAAGTTATTAGCACAAGACGCAGTTATATTAGGCAAAGTAAGTATGGATGAGTTTGCAATGGGAGGCTCAACTCAAACTTCCTATTATAAAAAAACAAAAAACCCCTATGATATAACGAGAGTACCAGGAGGATCATCTGGCGGAAGTGCAGCATCTGTAGCTGCAACGCTTGCAGCGGCGTCTTTGGGTTCAGACACAGGCGGTTCAATCAGACAGCCAGCAGCTTTTTGTGGTATAACAGGGATGAAGCCAACTTACGGGACTGTATCTAGATATGGGCTTGTGGCTTTTGCAAGTTCGTTTGATCAAATAGGACCGCTTGCCCATAGTGCAAGAGACTGTGCCAGTCTATTAAATACAATATCAGGGCATGACCCTTCAGATGGCACTTCGTCAAAGCAAAAGATAGATTTTAGCAGCAAATTAGGAAAAGACATTAAAGGATTAAAACTAGCCCTGCCAAAAGAATTTTTTGGAGAAGGCATAGATAGGCATGTAAAAGATACTGTGCTTAAAGCAGTAGCCGAGTATGAAAAAATGGGTGCTGATATAGTAGAAGTGTCTATGCCAAGTTTAAAGTACGCGATAGCAGCTTACTATTTGATAGCCTCAGCAGAAGCAAGTTCAAATCTTGCAAGATATGATGGTATTAAGTTTGGATACTGCGCATCAGATGCCAAAACTTATGAAGAACGTATTACACGTACGAGAGCAGAAGGTTTTGGCGAGGAAGTAAAAAGAAGGATTCTTCTTGGTACTTATGCGCTATCTAGTGGTTACTATGATGCATACTACAAAAAAGCACTTTATATACAGCAAAAAATTAAACAAGAATACAAAAATATATTTGAGGGTTGTGATGCAATGATCACACCAACAGCGCCAAGCGTAGCTTATAAAATAGGAGAGATTGAAGGCGATCCAGTTAAGATGTATTTAGCCGATATTTGCACTGTAACGGTTAATATTGCAGGACTTCCAGCTCTATCTACAACTTGTGGTTATGACGAAATGGGCATGCCAATTGGCATGTCTGTAGTAGGTAAAGCCTTTGATGATGCAACAGTCATCCAAATAGCAGATGCATTTGAGAGTAACTTTGTAAAGCGTACTCCTATATTATAAGAAAGGTAGGTGATAAAAATGGTAAAATATATGCCAGTAATAGGACTTGAAATACATGCCCAGCTGCTTACAAATACAAAAATATTTTGTAGTTGTGAGGTAGACTTTGGCGGAGAACAAAATACAAGATGCTGCCCGGTATGCACCGGACTGCCAGGTACACTTCCAGTACTTAATAGACAGGTTGTAAACTATGCAATACGTGGTGGTTTGGCACTAAACTGTGACATCAACAGATTTTCTAAGATAGACAGAAAAAACTATTTTTATCCTGATCTTCCAAAGGCTTATCAGATTTCACAGTTTGATTTACCGTTATGTATAGATGGCAAGGTAAAAATAGATGTAGGCGAAGAAGAAAAAATAATTCGTGTTCACCGTATTCATATAGAAGAAGATGCAGGAAAACTTGTGCATGATGATATCGACAATACGAGTCTAGCTGATTATAATAGATGTGGAGTACCTCTTATGGAGATTGTCTCTGAACCAGATATGGCATCGAGTGAAGAAGCAAAAGCTTATGTAGAAAAAGTAGCAGGCCTTTTGCAATATGCAGGAGTCAGTCTTTGCAGAATGGAAGAAGGATCTTTAAGAGCAGATGTAAATATCTCACTTAAAACCCCAGAAGCTACAATACTTGGCACAAAAGTAGAAATCAAAAACCTTAACTCACTTAAATCCATTGTAAGAGCAATTGAGTATGAAATAGAAAGACAAACAAAAATGCTTATCGCAGGAGAAGAAATTATCCAAGAAACAAGACGATTTAATGATAATAGAGGTGTAACCACCTCGATGCGTTCTAAAGAGGATGCCCATGACTACAGATATTTTAAAGAACCAGATGTTCCGCCAGTAAGCATTACAGAGGAGGATATAGAAACGATCAGGCAAGAACTTCCTATGCTTATTGATGAACGTTTTGATCTTTATGTAAAGGAATATGGTCTAAATAGAGCTGATGCTAAGATCCTTGTAGCAAGTAAAGAAATATCAGATTTTTATAATGAGGCTATCCAGGACTATCCAAATTATAAAGCAGTAGCAAACTTTATAGTAGTTGAGCTTTTAAGATATGTCAATGAAGGCGAACTTGATAGTAAAAACATTCCTTTTAAAGCCATAGAGTTTGCAGAGCTTGTAAAAATGGGAGAAGAAGAAGTTGTTAATAAAAATAATGCTAAGGCTATCTTAAAGATTATGTTAGAAGGACAAAAATCACCTCAGCTAATTGCTAAAGATGAAGGATTCCTTATGAATGATAGCTTAGATGAAATAGAAGAAGTAGTTAGTACAGTAGTAAGTGAATTTACACTAGAAGTAGAGGGTTACCTTGCAGGTAAAGAAAAATTATTTGGGTTCCTAATGGGACAATGCAGTAAAAGACTTGCAGGCAGAGCCAATCCGAAAAAAATTAAAGAAGTATTAGAAGAAAAACTTACAAAACTCAAATAGACTAGAAAGGAGGAGTAGAGTGTGTTAAAGATGGATGGACTATCAATTAAGAAAGCACTGGATCTAGAAGGCATTAAACAAAACACAGATAGTACAGTCACTCTAGAAGCTTGTGTACACAAGATTAGAACAATGAGCGAATTTTCTTTTATTATCCTTAGAACTGCTAAATATCTTGTGCAAGCTATTTATGAAAAAGATAAATGTAAAAAGACTATAGATGATTTAAAAGAAGGCTGCTATATAAGAGTACAGGGCCATATCAGAGAAGATGTAAGAGCAAACCTTGGTATAGAGCTCCAAGTTACAGATTTTCAAATACTCAGTAGACCAAGCAGCGACTATCCCCTAAATGTTGCACATAAAAAAATAGGATGTGGGCTGGAGGCAAATTTAGATAACCGTTCTGTAGCACTTAGAAATCCTTATGAAAAAACCATTTTTAAAATTCAAGAAGGTATTGTTTCAGGATTTAGAGAATTTATGTTAAAAGAAGGGTTTACTCAAGTTTTCACACCTAAACTCGTAGCTCATGGGGCAGAAGGCGGAGCTAATATCTTTAAATTAGATTACTTTGATCAGCAAGCATATCTTGCACAAAGTCCACAGTTTTACAAGCAAACAGCTGTAGCCTTTTTTGACAGAGTATTTGAAATAGCACCTGTATATAGAGCTGAAAAGCATAATACATCAAGACATTTAAATGAATATATTGGACTTGACTTTGAAATGGGATTTATAGATAGCATGTATGATATAATGGAGATGGAAACTGCCATGCTGAAGCATGTTATGAGATATCTTGATGAAAATTACAAAGAAGAGCTTAAAGTTTTAGGGGTAACTCTTCCTACAATAGATACGATACCATCAGTTACGTTTGTAGAAGCGATTGAGCTGATGAAAGGCAAGGGTGGGAAAAATAAATATGATTTAGAACCAGAAGATGAAGTATTGCTTTGTGAGTATGCTAAAGAAAACTGGGGCAGCGAGTTTATATTTATTACACATTTTCCAGCATCAAAACGTCCTTTTTATGCGATGAATGATAAAGAAGATAGTAGATTTGCACTCAGCTTTGACTTGTTATTTAGAGGTCTTGAAATAACAACAGGCGGGCAGCGTATCCATGATTACAGTGAGCAAGTAGCCAAGATGAATGAGATGGGGATGCACCCAGAAGAGTTTACGCATTACTTAAACATTCATAAGTATGGTATGCCACCTCATGGTGGTCTGGGTATAGGTCTTGAAAGACTAGTAATGAAGCTTCTGAACTTGCAAAACATTAGGCAAGCAAGCATGTTCCCAAGAGATGTGCATAGATTAGAACCATAATATAGCAGAAAAAACAAAAAATAAAAATAAAGAGTATAACAAGGAGGATTTAGTGATGGCAGCAGTAACAGAGTTTTTTGGATGTAATGTATTTAATGAAACAGTTATGCAAGCAAGATTACCTAAAAGTATTTTTAAGTCTCTTAAGAAAACGATGGCAGAGGGAACAGAACTCCAACCAGAAGTTGCAGAAGTAGTAGCAAGCGCCATGAAAGACTGGGCTGTTGAAAAAGGAGCAACTCATTACACTCACTGGTTTCAACCCATGACAGGTATTACAGCAGAAAAGCATGATGCCTTTATTGCACCAGGTGTAGATGGAAAAATCATCTTAGAATTTTCAGGAAAAGAACTTATAAAAGGGGAGCCAGATGCATCATCATTCCCATCAGGCGGCCTTCGTGCAACTTTTGAAGCAAGAGGCTATACAACTTGGGATCCAACCTCGTATGCATTTGTTAAAGATGGCTCACTCTATATACCAACAGCATTCTGTTCATATGGTGGAGAAGTACTAGACAAAAAAACACCACTCTTGCGTTCAATGGAAACCATCAACGTTCAAGCATTAAGAATCTTAAAACTATTTGGAAGATCAGTAACAAGAGTAACGACAACAGTAGGTGCAGAACAAGAGTACTTCTTAATTAATAAAGAGATGTATAAAAAACGTAAAGACCTTCTCTTAACAGGCAGAACACTGTTTGGTGCAAAACCCGCAAAAGGGCAAGAGCTTGATGATCACTACTTCGGAAACCTCAAACAAAAAGTTTCTGATTATATGAAGGATTTAGATACAGAACTTTGGAAACTTGGTATTTTATCAAAAACAAAACATAATGAAGTGGCTCCAGCTCAACATGAGCTTGCTCCAATATTTGGAACAACAAATATTGCAACAGACCACAACCAACTTACAATGGAACTTATGAAAAAAATTGCAGATAAGCATGGCCTTGTATGCTTACTTCATGAAAAACCATTTGCAGGAGTAAATGGTTCAGGTAAACACAATAACTGGTCTATTTCAACAAATACTGGTGAAAACTTATTAGAACCAGGCAAATCACCAAAAGATAATAAACAATTCTTATTATTTTTAAGTGCAATTATTAAAGCAGTAGATGACTATGCAGATCTTCTAAGAGTTTCTGTAGCAAGTGCAGGCAATGATCATAGACTTGGAGCAAACGAAGCACCACCAGCCATAGTTTCTATGTTTTTAGGTGATGAGCTTACCCATATCCTAGAAGCAATTGAAAAAGGAGAAACAGCACTAGCAACTGTTAAAGCCTTTTTAGAAACAGGAGTAGCAGCCCTTCCAAAACTAAGAAAAGATACAACAGATCGCAACAGAACATCACCATTTGCTTTTACAGGTAATAAGTTTGAGTTTAGAATGCTAGGTTCTGCAGTATCTATTGCAGGAGCAAACATTGTTCTTAACACTGCTATTACAGAAGTACTTCAAGGATTTGCAGATAGACTCGAAAAAGCAGATGACTTTGAAAAAGAAGTTTTAGAGATTGTTAAAGAAACAATGAAAAAGCATAAAAGAATTATATTTAATGGTAATAACTACAGTGAAGAATGGGTGGCAGAGGCTTCAAGACGTGGTCTTAACAATTTAAAAACGTCCGTAGAAGCACTTCCAACATTTGCAGCAGAGAAAAACATCACCTTATTTGAAAAACATGGTATCTTCTCAAAAACAGAGGTTATCTCTCGTTGTGAAATTATGCTAGAAGGCTATGCAAAAGCAATTAATATCGAAGCCTTAACAATGCTTGAGATGGCTAAAAAAGAAATTCTTCCAGCTGTTCTTAAATACAATAAAGAAGTGTTTAAGACACTTAAAGTAAAACAAGAACTTGCACTTAATATTAGTTTAGAAAAAGAACAAGCCTATGCCATAAAGTTATCAAACCTTACAGAATCTTTAATGAGTAAGATTGATGATCTGGATAATATATTACTTGAAACTAAGAACTATGAAGACGTTGAAGATCTTGCTAAGTTCTTTAGAGAATACGTGTTTGGAGCAATGCAAACACTACGCGTTGTAGCAGATGAATTAGAAACAATAGTATCTGCAGCAAACTGGCCATTTCCAACATACGTAGACCTACTCTTCTACGTATAATCACATAGATACTCCAAAAAAGGCACCGCTACTCCCGGTGCCTTTTTGCTTTTTCTATTAAACTTGATTTTCAGCTAAGAGATTTAAAAATTCACTAGCAATAAGAGGATCAAACTGTGTCCCAGAACATTTAATAATTTCCTTTGTAGCATAATCTGTGCTAAAAGCTTGCTTATACACTCTTTGGTGCGTCATAACATCAAAAGAATCTACTATATTAATAATTCTAGAGGATATCGGTATTTGCTCTCCTTTTAAGCCATTTGGATAGCCTGTCCCATCAAACTTCTCGTGGTGAGCAAGTATGCCACTCGCAATATGTGAAAGTTCTGGAGTAGACTGAGCAATTCTATAGCCTATCTCTGTATGTGTCTTCATAATGTGCCACTCTTCATCGGTAAGCTTAGAGGGTTTGAGTAAAATATGATCTGGGATGCCAATTTTACCGATATCATGTAGCAGTGCTAAAAGTTCTAATTCATCTAATTTGTCTTGGGTAAGTTTGAGTCTTTTGCCTAGTTGTAAGCTAAGGTTCCGTATTCTTAGTGTATGTTCTTCAGTTTCGCTATGTTTTTCGTGAAGTGTTCTTGAAAGCGAGCTTATAGTAGCACCTCTTGAGCTTTTATCTTCCATAAGCTTATTGCGGTACATTCTTTTTTCAGCTAAATTCATAACATCAGCTATATTAATATTCTCAGCATTTTTTTCTGCATAACCTAGGGCCATGCTTATTTTAAAATGAAAGTCAGAAGTATCTTCAAAATACTCTCGTATTTTAGAAATTAAGTTAGATATGTAGTCTTTATCCTTATCTTTAACTAATATAATAAATTCATCGCCGCCCCATCTCGAAATAATACCACCACTATAACAAGCTTCTTGAAGTATATTACTTACCATGCAAAGGAGTCTATCACCCTCTTTATGACCTAAAGTATCATTAATTAATTTTAGGCCATTAAGGTCTCCCATAATGATAAAATAATGAGAAGTCTTATCATGATCTAACTCCTCAAAGAGATCTTCCATATAAGCTCTATTCTTGAGTCCTGTGAGTTTATCCGAGTAACTCAAAAATAAAATATCTTTATAAGCAGTATCTAGTTGTGAGAGCATTTTATTTGTAGAATCAGCAAGATCAGATAACTCATCATCTCCAGGCAAAGAGAGAGTAGAAGAAGTATCTTTAGTTGTTGCAATAGTATTCATAAAGTTATTTAATTTTGAAAGACGGTTTAAGATATATTTCTGGATGATAAACACATCTAAATAGCTCGTCCCTACGATCATTAATAAAAAACCGATTAAAAAGAATCTAAAATAAAAAACAATGTTTTCATAATTGTCAGGGGTTAGTATTATAGAAAGAGCTAAGGTGCTTTCGCCATTTATATCTTCTATAGTACGCATTGCTTCTAAAGTCTTTCTATAGGTAGAACTATTTGGATTAGTGCGCAAACGGCTTAACTTTCCAGAAGGCTTGAAGTTTTTAATGTCATATGTATTAAATTGCAAGGTGACGCCTGTTACATTTTCTATATAAGTTAATAACTTATCATCAATTTCACGCACCATTATAAGTAAACCATTAGGCTGAGCCTTTTGACTTGAAGAAGTAATAGTTGATATACCTACTAAAAAAGCTTTATTTTCAACTAGAATTATACCTGATCTAGCCCGATTAACAGGAGGTATAGAAGTTATAATTTTTAAGCTTTCAAGCACTTTTTGAGGGGAGCTTGTTGAGAAATCATAAATTAATTCACCCTTATCATTTAAGAAAAGCATCATTTCTAAGTTTAAAGCTTCTAAGGTACTATATGTTAAATTGGAGTTAATATAGGATTCATTGGAGTCTTGTATAAATTCATAGGTATCATCCCAATGTGCCCAGTCAATAAGGGAGGTTTGAAGATTTTCTTTTTCACGATTAAGGATGTAGTGAATGACCCTAAAGCTCTTGTTAATTTGCTCATCTTGCTGAGCATTGATATATCCAAAGTAAGCAAGATGAAACATTAAGTAAGTGAGTAATATGACTAAAACTGTACTTAGAATAGCTATAATAAAGGTTTTATATTTAATTTTCATAGATGCCCCCGTCCCCTAAAAACTGATTGCATAGTATATTTTAAACACACGTGTGTTATGAGCTAGTTTATCTGAACTACTATGAGTACATTTTGACTGTAGCACAATTCAGACTATTTGAATATAAAAATTTAGAAAAAATAATTAATTTTATATTAAATTTCGTACAAAGGTTATTTTATACATTTAGCAACAAAAATCCTCTAATTAATACAAATTATACCATGTTTAAGGTTTAAAGAGAACCCAATAAAGGGGTTTGAGTGAAATATTTCACTCAAACCCCTTTATTGAGATAGAGAACTATTTAACAGCGTGTTTTTTTAGTGTCATATAAATAGGTGTAGAAATTAATAGAACAGATAAGATTAAAGTAATAATAAGTTCTGGAATAATATAGGATGCATTATACACTAAAGAATACATGATAGGACTCTGTCCTTCAGGTGCATAATCGGCAAAGAATATTGCGCCTGATAGAAAGTGCATAAGTCCTCTGCCAAATAGTGCAATAGACACTGCTAAACAGGTGCGCACCTTAAGGTTCTTTAAGAAGTTTGGAGCAAGTCCTGAGAGTCCTAAAAAGCCAAAAGCTAAAGGATAGTCTAAAAATAATTGAGCCCAGTTAAGAACCCAGGCATCTTGAATAAGCTGTAAAAAGCCATAGGCCACTCCTGTTATAATACCAGCAATAGGGCCAAATACCATAGAATATAAAATGACCGGAAACATACTAGCGAGCGTTATAGAACCTCCTTGAGGCATCTTATAAAGTCTTATATAAGACAATATAAAAGCAATAGAGATACACATACCACCATAAACCAATTTTTTAGTAGTTAAAACAGAAGGACTATCTTGATCTTTTCCTGATGAAAGAATAAAGCCAATAATAGATAAAACAATGATGATGGCAATGATCACCCAAACGAGATGATTTACTTCTAACAATTCGCCAAAAATTTGTTGCATTAAAAAAACCCCCTTCAAAGAATAGTTTAGATTGGACTAGGGGCATAAAAATGGCAATAAAAAAATCGCCATACGAATGTGTAGGCAATATATGAGTTATCGCACATTCGCTTCCTTGTAGCAGCATTATCTGTAAACAAGTTATGAGGGTCTGCATCTATGTACGTATAGACTAATGTCCATTCGTACTAATGTACGCATGTACTATGCACTCTCAGCTTAAAGCTCCCCTAGCAAAAAAATATTAAGTTACTATGAAAAATTATAATATGTTTTTGATATAATGTCAAATAGAAGAAATAAAAATTAAATAAGAATAGTTACTATTCAGCCCTCAATAGCTATTGAAAAATAATTATAGTGAAAATGCTGATTTTTTTGAGGGCTCTAAATTCACTTATCCACATCAGATTTCAATAAATGTGTCAAATGTAAATCATAAGATTTTAAGCAGTT
>CAKZUB010000016.1 GCA_937921505.1 uncultured Clostridia bacterium
TTTACACAATATGTCTGCGCCAGTTTCTTCTTTGTATTCACGGATAAGTCCATTCTCTAATGTTTCTCCAATCTTCACATGACCACCTGGCAAAGCAAATTCGTTCCCGCCACTGTCTCGCTGAACAAGAATTTTATTATCCTGAATTAAAACACCAACCGTTCTCAGGTCACAAATATAATCTTCGGATGCAAATAACCAATCTTTATCCATGTCTAATTACCCCTACAAATACAAATTTATCATTCCATTTTTTTCTATATTATCATAATCAGTATTAAAAGATAATTGTATATATAAAACCTAATTGATTCTGTCGCCGTTACCATAGAGCCAGTGGTCACCCACTGCCCCTGGCGCAGATCCCAGCATGCGGATTTCCCGCACTGGGCTCCTCAGTTGTATATCTCTACTTCCACATCCAGCTTATATCATGATCATGATCACCATTTGCTCGTTTAAACTCTCTATATATGGTTTTTGTATTGGGTAGCACCTTTTTAGCTTTCCTTTGTACTCTTTCCAATTAAAACTTCTTCTCTGACTTCTCCGATTCATCCACTTATACAACAGCCTTTTTACTATTAAATGCATCTTATGTAGCATCTTGAAATTACCTGTTATGCCATAATAATTGTAGTATCCTTTCAGCTTTACATTCAATAAATCTATGAGTTTTCTTATTCTTATGTGTCGCTTTTCTTTTATCCATAGTTTTATGTTATAAACCGATATATTGAACTTCTTTTTGCTTGTTGTATGCGCAATGATATCTTTTCCTTTTCGTGAAATTACCCATCTATAAGTAAATCCCAGAAAGTCAAAGCTTCCATTTCTTTCTTTACTGAACTTGCTGAACTTAATAAGATTCGTCTTCTCTTTCGCGAGTTCAAGCCCAAACTGACGGAATCTCTTTTCTAGTGCGTTCATGAATGATTCTGCATCTTCACGATATCTGAATGCACATACAAAATCATCTGCATAGGCTATCATCATACTTTCCCCTTTAGCACATTTCTTTACCACTTTCTCAAACCATAGGTCTAAGACATAATGCAGGTATATATTGGCTAGTATTGGACTTATAACGCCTCCTTGCGGAGTTCCTTTATCAGGCTTTTCAATCACATTTTCTTCTGTCATGATTCCTGCTTTTAGCCACTTATTGATAAGCGCTACAAACCGTTTATCCTTGATATTATGCTCCAGCATCTTTATCAGTATTTCATGATTGATATTTTGAAAATATCCTTTTATATCTGCCTCTACTATATAGCCATACTTTCCATAGTTTAGTTTATAGCTTAGATGCTTTACAGCATCTTTCGCTCCTTTTCCTTTTCGATAACCGTATCTTGTACTTAGGAACTTTGCTTCATATATTGCTTCTAGTATTTTACTGCATGTCGTTTGCAAAAGCTTATCTCTAACCGTTGGTATTCCAAGTGGACGTTTTCCTCCACTTAACTTATCTATATATGTCCTTCTTACGAGATTTGCATGATAAGCATTATTTATTAGTTCCTGTTCCATTTTGTTTACTTCATGATTAAGGTTTTTACCAAACTCCTCTGCACTGATTTTATCTATTCCTCTGGCTGCTTTCTTATTAAGGTAGTACCATGATTGCCCTAGATTCCATCTATTCAGTAATCCATAGAGATTCTCAAACTTGTGGTTCTTCTTATATTTTGCTTTCCTTTCGATAGCATTCAGTGAGGTTTGCAAATGTTTATCCGGCCCTACTTGTCCTGCATTTGTTTCCTTTGAATGCTTCATACTCCTGTTTCTCCCTTCCCCTTGTAAACGGCTCTCCCGCTCTCTGAGTACTATGGAGAAATCCGACTTCTTATTGCCTGTACATGTTCTTCTTTTCCGGTTGATACATGCTTCTCCATTAAGAGCAACAATAAGATCTCCCAAGTTCCTGACATTACTCTTTATACATACCATGTTCTTGGACCCCGACAGACCCTTATAAGTCTCACCTTATCGACTTACTTGTATTGACTTCCGTGACGTTAAACACGTCGTCATCTGCACTTTGCCCTACTACTAGGACTGCGATTAACGGGGCTGAATCTACTTCAGGGATGTGGTTCCCTTATGGTCTATATAATGCTCTGTGTACACTTCACCTTTACTGTCACCAGTAACGGCGCAACACGCGATATGGGTGGCTGGCTATGCCTTACCCAACAGGGACTTGCACCCTGTCAGTAATGCCAAGCTTTGCTTGGCGTACTAACGTCCTCGCACTCAAGACGTTTCTAAGCCCTAGATAGCTCTTATCTTGGGCTGAGGAATGTGCTTTGGCTTCAATTGCTAAGAAGATGCTACCCTAATCAGCCAAAGCGAACTTGAGTGCATTGTTAACTGGAGTCCGTTGCCACTGAACCTTAGCTTTTACAACCCCACTCTTTTTCTCTTGTGATAATATGTTTGAAATTTAGCTTTGACTTGAAAGCTTGAGTAAAAATTCAGCAAAAGAATCACAAATAGGAAATATCGATTCAGTTATATCTTCAAGTGCCAGATCATAATTCCAATAAACTATTGACGGGTCTACATCTCTACCATTTCTATAATCAAAGCATATTAAGTCTATGTATTTTGTTGTTCCAAAAGGAACGATATCATCTAAAAATAAATGCCTATTATCTTTGTAAAACCATTCTATATAATCATCATCCTTTGAATCAAAGCTTAAAAATGATTCAAGAGTTTCTGATGAATTATCACTAAATTTAATTATATTGGGACTAGGCCTTGATCCATGATACTTTGTAATCAGATTGATGTACTCTATTGGAAACTTAACTGAAAATATTCCTTCAACTTTCCTAATGGTATCAATTGTTATCTCTTCTCTTAAATGTTTCCATTCCAAACTGTTTACCAAAACACAATTCCTCCATTCAACAGGCTAGTTGAATACTATATTATACATGGTATTCATCCGCCTCTAAAACTAAACCAACTACTATGTTTAACAGGATTTCAGTTAACGTCCTCGCACTCAAGACGTTTCTCAGCCTTAGATAGCTCCTATCTTAGGCTGAGGAATGTGCTTTGCTTCTTCAAAGGGATGACCCAAAATAGGCAAAGCGAACTTGAGTGCATTGTTAGATGATGTTAATTACGGAACTTTAATAATAATCTGGTTCAAATAGTTTTTTATATTCTCTCGAAGCGTATTGATCTGTCATACTACCGATATGATCACAAATTAATCTTACGAATTCCATATCATTTTTTAATTCATTAATGTTATCTTCAATATTTAATCTACTGAAAACCTTTCCTTTTTTAGAATAATATCTATTCAATATGTAGTCTGGTAACTGTTGTGGATGATTAAAATAACCAGTAAATAATCTCTTAATAATATATTCTGCTTTTAAATCGGACTGCGTTACCTCTTGTGAGGCGATAACTAATCTTGTGATGAGAAAAGATAGCTCTTCATGCATTTTACTTATATCCTCTGAAAATTTAACAATTTGGCCATGATAAACATCATCTTTATTCTTGAACTGTGGAATATCAACCAACTTATCCAATGTCTCCTCAGTGGTAATGCAAACATCATTAATAAGCTTTCCGACCATAAATTTTATTAATGTATTTCTTATATCTACTGTTTCAATTAAATTATGTAGTGAAATTCCTTGTTCTTTACAAATAAAATCGATAAAACTATTATTTTTAAGATCGTGTTTAGTAAGTATTTTAGCTCTTAATCCATCTTCTAAATCATGAGTACACTGTGCTATCTCATCAGCTATTGCAACAACTTGTCCCTCCAAAGTAAAAGATGGTTTTTCTATAGAAATATCTGATAAATCCAAAGTGGGATAATTGACTTCTACCTTAGTACTATTATCTAAGTTTCGTGTATCTAAATTCTTAGGAATTTTAATTTTATTTCCTGTATGTTTTAAAATCCCTTCTCTCACCGCTAATGTGATATTTAATCCATTATATGTATTTGTTCTTTTTTCCATATTTTCTATGATTTGCAAACTCTGAAAGTTATGTTTGAATCCACCAAAATTATTATGATTATATTTCCCACTTGAATCGCTTAACACTCCTGAGATTAAAAGATGAAGAGTTCTCTCCCCAATGTGCCCAAATGGTGTATGCCCCAAATCATGACCAAGTGCAATAGCTTCAGTAAGCTCATCGTTTAGTCCTAAATATTTACTAATCGAGCGGGCTATTTGAGATACCTCTAAAGAATGTGTCAGTCTATTTCTATAATGATCTCCTATATTCGCATTAAACACCTGAGTCTTATGCATTAACCTCCTAAATGCTCTGGAATGAATAATTCTATCTCTATCTCTTTGAAAAGGTAGACGCAATTCCATATTTAATTCGTCTTTTTCTTCAATTCTTCGTTGTATAAGGATTTTAGAATTGCTTTTAGCAGCGTATTTACTTAAATATCTCTCTTCTCTTTCCAACATCTCTTTATATACCATAAAAACTCCTCCTTTTAAAATTACAGTAATTAATTTCATCTAACGTTTAGGATTGTATCCGGAGTTGAGCACACAATCTAGGCCTCTAGCTACTCTTTATATGCTCAATTTCGGATACAATTGTGTTGAACGAAGAGTCTGCGATGATCTATGGGGATTCAATCCTTTTCTTCCCTGTTA
>CAKZUB010000017.1 GCA_937921505.1 uncultured Clostridia bacterium
GATTTTCGTCCATTGTGAGTAATACCTTTCTGATTATGTCCACCTCATTTCTTGTTATGAGGTTTTATTATAATATATAAACTACTATTTGGGACATAATCATTTGTGGTACAGTAAGACATTATCATAAATGAATCATATTTGACACTAATAAATAAAAGGTTTGGCTTGACAAAGCATTAATGTATAGTAAAATATATCATAGAATATCAAAATTTAAAAAGCTATGAAGATGCACAGTAGAAAAATTGTATCCTTAAAGAGAAAAGGTATCATTGGCTGTAAATACCTTAGGTTCTATAATTTTTTAAAATTCACATCTGAGCTTTATTTCTGAAATAAGAGTAGGAGATAACGGTTGCTACGTTAGAGCTTAATGAGTGTTTATACGTGTATATTCTTTACACTATGTATAAAAATCAGGGTGGTATCGCGGAGAGTTGCTTCGTCCCTTTTAGGGACGGGGCTTTTTTATTGTTTCAAGAAATAACTTACTGTTTTTACAATCAGAAAGGAGTAATTAAATGAAAGAACAATTAGAACAAATTAAAGCAAGTGCCATAAATCGCATCGAGCATACAGATAACTTAAGTGCACTTGAAGAGCTGAGAGTCTATTACTTAGGGAAAAAAGGAGAGCTTACCGCTGTTCTACGTAATATGAAAGACTTAAGCACTGAGGAAAGACCAGTTATTGGACAATTAGCAAACATCGTAAGAGAAGAAATTGAAAAGTCTCTTGTTCTTAAAAGAGGTTTATTAGAAGCACTAGAACAAAATGAAAAATTACAACAAGAAACGATAGATATTACCATGCCGGGAAAAGTGCTAAAGGATGGACATATGCATCCCTTACAGAAAACATTAGAAGAGATTCAAAATATTTTCTTAGGAATGGGTTATGAAATCATAGATGGAAGAGAAGTAGAGACATCTTATTATAATTTTGATGCCCTTAATTTAGGGGAAGAACACCCAGCACGTGATGAGCAAGATACTTTTTATATTAC
Source organism: uncultured Clostridia bacterium (assembly GCA_937921505.1). GTDB lineage: Bacteria > Bacillota > Clostridia > Lachnospirales > Cellulosilyticaceae > FMMP01. Next base: position 1,010 of record CAKZUB010000017.1, read on the forward strand.
AAACAATATTGTCTTAAGAACCGCTACATCTCCAGTACAAGTGCATACTATGGAAACGCAGGAGCTTCCTATCCGTATGATCGCACCAGGGCGCGTTTACCGTTCAGATGAAGTCGATGCGACACACTCACCAGTATTTCATCAAATAGAAGGTTTGGTTATTGATAAAAATATTACTTTTGGAGACCTTAAAGGTGTTTTAGCAGAATTTGCAAAAGCACTCTTTGGAGATAAAGTGCAAGTTAAATTTAGACCACATTATTTTCCATTTACAGAGCCAAGTGCAGAAGCAGATGTAAGCTGTGTGATGTGTGAGGGCAAAGGCTGTAATGTTTGCAAAGGAACTGGGTGGATAGAGGTTCTAGGTTGTGGTATGGTGCATCCAAGGGTACTTGAGATGGCAGGAATTGATCCAAACGAGTATTCAGGTTTTGCATTTGGTATGGGACTTGAGCGTCTTACAATGCTTAAATACAATATTAATGATTTAAGATTATTCTATGAAAATGATATACGTTTCTTATCACAATTTTAGAAACAGAAGAAAGGATAAAATACAATGAATGTACCAATGTCATGGCTTAAACAATATGTAGATATCGATGTAGAAATTAAAACTTTTGAAGATAGAATGACTATGTCAGGCTCAAAAGTTGAAAAGATAGAAGAGAGCGGAAAAGAGATCACAAAGGTAGTAGCTGGTAAAATCACACAAGTAAGTGCACATCCTAATGCAGACAAACTTCGTATTATGCAAGTGGAGGTAGGAGGAGAAAGACCTCTCCAAATTGTAACCGCTGCTGCAAATGTGCAGCTTGGTGATGTAGTACCTGTTGCACTAGATGGAGCTACTTTAGCAAAAGGTCTTAAAATCAAGACAGGCAAACTAAGAGAAGAACTTTCAGAAGGTATGTTTTGCTCTGTAGAAGAGCTTGGGTTTGATGAAAAAGATATTGAAGATGCGCCTCATAATGGTGTTTATATCTTTAAGAATGCTATAGAAATTGGCAGTGATGTAAAACCTTATTTTGGTCTTGGTGAAATTGTTGTTGAATATGAAATAACTTCTAATAGATCAGATTGTTTCAGTATTCTTGGTATTGCAAGAGAAGCAGCAGCTACCTTTAATAAATCTTTTAAGTTTCCAGAAATTAAAGTGCAAGAGGTAGCTGGAGATGCAAACAGCATGGCTACAATACAAATTGAAAATGATGTACTTTGCCCAAGATATGCGGCAAGAATTATTAAAAATGTAAAGGTAGGGCCATCACCTAAGTGGCTAAAAGATAGGCTTTTATCAGCAGGTCTTAGACCTATTAACAATATCGTAGATATTACAAACTATATGCTTTTGGAGTTTGGACAGCCTATGCACGCTTTTGATTATGATAAATTAGCTGGACATAGCATTGTTGTAAGAACTGCACATGAAGGGGAAAAGATGACTACGCTCTTTGGAGATGAGCTTAACTTAGATCCTTCTATGTTAGTTATCGCCGACGTGGAGAAGCCAGTTGCAATAGCTGGGGTAATGGGTGGAGAAGATACAAAAGTTACGGAAGATACCCAGACGATTCTTTTTGAATGTGCTAATTTCAATGGGTATAGTATTCGTCAAACTTCTAAAAAGCTTGGACTTAGAAGTGATTCTTCTATTAAATATACAAAAGGACTTGACCCGAACACCATTGCACTTGCCTTAGAAAGAGCGGCAGGACTTATTAGTGAAGTAGGCGCTGGGGAAGTTATTAAAGGTGTTATTGATGTTTATCCAAATGTAAGAAAGCCACTTACTATTTCATATGATCCAGATTGGATTAATAAGTTTTTAGGCACACGCTTATCTGAAGAAGAAATAGTAAGTTATTTTAGAGCTTTAGAATTTAAAGTAGATACACAGGCTAAAAACGTAACCATTCCTACATTTAGACCAGATGTTACGATGATGGTTGATTTAGCAGAAGAAATAGCGAGATTATATGGGTATGACCGCATTGAACCTACTCTTGAAAGAGGAAAGCCTACGATAGGACGTAAAAATTTCGAACAATGTATCTGTGACGAGATCAGAAGTTTTATGAGTATGTATGGTATTCATGGGGCTTTAACCTATACTTTTGAAAGCCCAAAGGTATTTGACAAGCTTAATGTGAGTCAAACAAGTGCACTCAGAAATCCTTTAAAGATTACCAATCCTTTAGGTGAAGATTTTAGTATTATGAGAACTACAACGTTAAATGGTATACTAAGTTCTCTATCTACCAACTACAATAGAAGAGTGGAAAATGCTGCCCTTTATGAAATAGGAAAGGTTTATATCAAGCAAGATGATGAGGAATTACCAAAAGAGATTAAGAAGCTTACGATAGGCATGTATGGCAAAGATACTGATTTCTTTAGCCTTAAAGGCGTAGTGGAAGCTTTAATCAAAAGAATTCATATTGTAGATTCACAAGTTACTAGAAATAGTGAACTTGAATTTATGCATCCAGGAAGATGTGCAAATCTTATGATAGGCGGCAAATACGCAGGCTACTTTGGGGAGATACATCCACAAACAGCAAAAAATTATGAGTTGGATGTTAAAACCTACATGGCAGAATTAGATCTTAATATATTACTAGAAAACATTAACCAAGATATTACGTTTAAGCCACTTCCTAAATACCCTTCTACAGCAAGGGATATAGCGATGCTTGTTAAAGAAGAAGTATTAGTCGGCGAGATTGAAAAAACAATTAATGAACGTGGCGGCAAGCTTCTTGAAGATGTTAAACTCTTCGATATTTATCAAGGAAAACAAATTGAAGAAGGTTATAAATCAGTAGCGTATAAACTAACCTTTAGAGCAGAAGACAGAACTTTAAAAGATGAAGAAGTACAAAAGGTTATGAAAAAGATTCTTAATGGGTTAGAAATGAATTGCAGTGCTAAACTAAGAGATTAATCTAAAAGATATCAGTCAATAGGCTGATATCTTTTAGATTTTATACATACAGCGTACTTGTTTAGGTGTATAATATGTATATTGTTGTAAATGAATAAATGATAATAGAGGAGGCAAGTGGATGATTAATTTTACTTATTATAACCCAGCAAAGATTATTTTTGGACGTGATACTGAAGGAGAAGTAGGGCGAGAAGTTGCAAAGTATGGCAAAAAAGTACTGCTGCATTATGGTGGGGGAACAATTAAAAAAATAGGTGTATATGATAAAGTAGTGGATGCCTTAAAAGCAGAAGGTATTGAAATTATTGAACTTGGAGGCGTGATGCCTAATCCTAAGCTTTCTCTTATTCAAGAAGGGATTAAGCTCTGCCGGGATCATCAAGTTGATTTTATTTTAGCCGTTGGGGGAGGCAGTACTATTGATTCAGCCAAAGCTATTGCAGTAGGCGTACCGTATGCAGGTGACGTATGGGACTTCTATATGAATGGGGCACAAGCTAAAGAAGCACTTCCAATAGGTGTTGTTTTGACTATACCTGCGGCAGGTTCTGAGTCTTCGGATAGTTCAGTTGTGACAAAAGAAGAAGGGGAACTTAAAAGATATTATGGTACGCATCTTATGATTCCAAAGTTTGCAATACTGAATCCAGAAACTACATGTTATTTGCCAGATTATCAAACAGCTTGTGGGGCTGCAGATATTATTGCTCATCTAATGGAAAGATATTTTACACAAGTAGATCATGTGGATTTTACAGATCGTATGATAGAAGCAGCACTTAGAACGATGCTAAGCTATACACCTCTTGTGCTCACAGATCCCAAAAATTATGATCATCGTGCAGAAGTTATGTGGACAGGGACGATTGCACATAATAACCTTTTAAATACTGGAAGGATTGGAGATTGGGCATCTCATGATATTGAGCATGAAATAAGCGGTATTTATGATATTGCCCATGGCGCAGGACTTGCAATCGTTTTTCCAGCCTGGATGAAGTATGTCTATAAAGAAAATAAAGATAGATTTGTACAGTTTGCAACCAGAGTAATGAATGTTGACTTTGCCATAGATCAACAAGAGGTGATTATTGAAGAAAGTATAAGAAGATTAGAAGATTTCTATGTTAAAATAGGGCTTCCAATTAGATTATCAGATATAAATATTCAAGAGGAAAGACTTAAAGAAATGGCTGATAAAACTGTTCTAGGAAGAGGTACTGTTGGCAATTTCAAAAAGCTCAGTGCAGAGGATGTCTATAAGATTTTAAAACTGGCACTCTAAAAACAAACTCAAAAAGCAGTAATGAAGTAAGCTTCTTACTGCTTTTTAAGAAAAACAAGCTTTTAGCATTAAATTAACTTGACAGAAAGGAGCTAAATAGTCGATGACAAGCGAATTTGTTCATTTACATGTGCATACAGAATACAGTCTCTTAGATGGGTCGGCCAAAATAAATGATCTCTTAGATAGAGCGTTGGAACTTGAGATGAATGCTCTTGCGATTACAGACCACGGAGCTATGTATGGCGTTGTTGATTTTTATAAAGCAGCACACAAAAGAAATATAAAGCCTATTATTGGCTGTGAGGTTTATTTAGCTTCTAGAACACGTTTTGACAAAGAACCTAGAGACTTAAGTTCTTATCATCTTGTACTTTTAGCAGAAAACAATGTAGGTTATCAAAACCTCATTAAAATGGTTTCATTAGGTTTTATAGAAGGCTTTTATAGAAAACCACGTATAGATTTTGACTTATTAAGAGAACATCATGAAGGGTTGATTGCCTTAGGGGCGTGTCTTGCAGGTCCTATAAGCCGCAAGCTTCTTCGGGATGAGTATGAAGCGGCAAAAGAAACAGCATTGCTTCTAAGAGATATTATGGGAGAAGATCATTTTTTTCTGGAATTACAAGATCATGGTATGCAGCAGCAAAAAAAGGTTAATCAGCAGACGCTAAGACTTGCAGACGAGTTAAATATCAAGATGGTAGTTACCAATGATGTGCATTATATTAAAGTTGAGGATGCTAATCCTCATGAAGTGCTCCTATGTATTCAAACAGGTAAGACGATGCAAGATGAAGATCGTATGATTTATGAGGGCGGGCAATATTACCTTAAAAGCAGTGAAGAGATAAAGAGTTTATTTCCTTATGCAACGCAAGCACTAGAGAACACAGTGAAAATTGCGGAGCGTTGTGAGGTCACTTTTGATTTTAATGACCTTAAATTACCAAGTTTTGATGTGCCAGGTGATATGACTCCAGAAGATTATTTAAGAAAAATATGCTATAAAGGACTGGAAAAAAGGTATAAACCAGTCACTCAACTATTAAAAGACAGGCTAGAATATGAGCTTGATATCATCATTCAAATGGGATTTGTAGACTACTTCTTAATTGTAGGTGATTTTATAAGCTATGCAAAAGAACATGATATTCCAGTAGGACCTGGACGCGGGTCAGCCGCCGGGAGCATAGTAGCCTATACACTTGAGATTACAAATATTGACCCTATTAAATACAATCTTCTTTTTGAGCGTTTCTTAAATCCTGAAAGAGTCAGTATGCCCGATATTGATATTGACTTTTGCTATGAAAGAAGACAAGAAGTGATAGACTATGTGATAAGGAAATACGGAGAAGACCGTGTAGCACAGATTATCACTTTTGGAACAATGGCAGCAAGAGCAGCTATTAGAGATGTAGGGCGTGCAATTAATATGCCTTATCAAGATGTTGATCGTATAGCAAAAATGATTCCAAATGAACTCAAAATCACAATTCATAAAGCACTTGAAATGAACGAAGAATTAAGAGATCTTTATGATACAGATGAATCCGTTAAATATCTTCTAGATACTTCAAAAAAGTTAGAAGGACTTCCAAGACATTCCTCAATGCATGCGGCAGGTGTTGTCATATCTAAGAAGCCTGTTGTAGAATATGTACCTCTTAATGCCAGCGATGGGGCGATTACGACACAATTTCCAATGACTACACTTGAGGAATTAGGTCTTTTAAAGATGGACTTTCTAGGACTTAGAACCCTTACTGTAATTGATAATGCAGTAAAGCTTATTAGGAAAAATCATAACATTGATCTAGATATTGAAAAAATAGATGAAGAGGATAAAAAAGTTTATGAGCTTATAGCATCAGGAAGTACAGAAGGTATTTTTCAGCTTGAAAGTTCAGGCATGAAAAGTTTTATGAAGGAACTCGCACCAACGAATATGGAAGATATTATAGCGGGGATATCGCTTTATAGACCAGGACCTATGGATTTTATCCCAAAATATGTAGCCGGAAAAAGAGATGCAGCCAGTATTACCTATACACATCCTAGCCTTGAACCTATTCTTAAAAACACTTATGGTTGTATTGTTTATCAAGAACAGGTTATGCAAATCGTAAGAGACCTTGCAGGATATAGCCTCGGGCGGAGTGATCTTCTAAGACGTGCTATGAGTAAAAAGAAATCAGATGTGATGGAAAAAGAACAAGAAATCTTTTTAAACGGAGATGGTAAGGACGTATCAGGATGCATTAAAAAGGGTATTCCAACAGAAGTCGCTAAGAAGATCTTTGCAGATATGGTAGACTTTGCAAAATATGCATTTAATAAATCTCATGCAGCAGCTTATGCAATTGTTGCTTATCAAACTGCTTACTTAAAAACATATTATAAGGTTGAGTTTATGGCAGCTCTTATGACATCTGTAATGGATGTTTCTCACAAAATAACTAATTATATTGATAACTGTAAGAGGATGAATATAGTTGTTAAGGCGCCTGATATTAATAGTGGCTTTGCATACTTTGATGCAAGGGAGAATCATATTATTTATGGACTTGCAGCCATTAAAAATGTTGGTAAAAATGTAATTGATCGTATCGTTGAAGAGCGAGAAAAAGGGGGCCAATTTAAAAGCCTCACAGACTTTTATCATCGCATGGAAGCTAAAGATACCAATAAAAGAAGTGTAGAGAGTCTTATTATGGCAGGGGCCTTTGATTTGCTTGGCGGCAAGCGTAGTCAGTATATGGCGGTCTATCAGCAAATAGCAAATGGTATTCAGCACAGTAAAAAAAATAATGTTGCAGGACAAATGGATTTATTTGCTTTAAATAGTGAAGAGCATTTGGAAGATAAAGATTATTTGCCGGTTCTAGATGAATTTGATATGAAAGATTTATTAAACTATGAGAAAGAAGTACTAGGTATTTATTTAAGCGGTCATCCTTTAGATAAAGTTAGAGAGCAATTAGACCGTTACATTTCCATTAAAAGTAATGACTTAGAGTATAAGGAAGATGCGGAAGATGGGGTTGAAGATGGACAAAGGGTGAGTGTGGGAGGCATATTAGTTGCTAAACGCATTATTTTTACAAAAACAAATAAAAAAATGGCATTTCTAACCCTTGAAGATACACTTGGAACGATGGAGATTATTATATTTCCTACTTTGTATGATAACTTTATACAACATAACGAAGAAAGTGTTTTTGTAGTTAAAGGAAGAATATCTATAAAAGAAGAAACAACGGCAGTTATACTCGCAGATGAAATAACGACGCTTGAACATCTATTGAATCCTGACTTACAAGATGCTATTATATTGCGCTTAGATGAAACGATGCGTACAGCAGTAATAAGAGAAAAATTAGTACACATATTTAATAAATATAAAGGAAAAACTAAAATTATCGTAGAAAATGTAGAAGACGGCGTAAGAAAGACGTTTCCAAATAGATATAATATCACTATTACAGAACAACTTGTACAAGAATTAGTAAGTTTATTAGGCGAAAAATGTGTAGTAGTCAACAAATAAAAAGAAGGTTCTTGCTATTTAAAAGAGATTTAAGTAAAATAAAGATGATTAAAGAGAATCGTATAAGTCTAATTTAGATGATTAAACTATTCGTATCATATATCATAAAACAAAGATAATAAGATACAAATGATTAAAAAAACAACCATAGGGGGTTATTTTGATGAGTAACAAAGTAGGTACAATAGGTGTGTTAACAAGCGGAGGTGATGCTCCTGGAATGAATGCAGCCATACGTGCAGTGGTTAGAGTAGGCATTGCCAGAGGCATAAAAGTTATGGGTATTCAAAAGGGCTATAACGGTCTTTTAACAGGAGATGTACGTGAGCTTACAGGCAGAAGTGTATCAGATAGTGTTCAAAGAGGAGGAACGGTTCTTCAAACGGCGCGTTGTCTTGAGTTTTTAAAACCAGAGGGACAACAAAGAGGTGCCAATATGTGTAAGGTATTTGGCATAGATGGACTCGTTGTTATTGGCGGAGATGGATCTTTCCAAGGAGCCGAGAAACTAGCTAATTTAGGCATTAATACCATAGGGGTACCTGGCACAATAGATCTTGATATAGCTTGTACAGATTATACAATTGGATTTGATACAGCGGTTAATACAGCTATAGATGCTATTAATAAAATCCGTGACACTTCGACTTCACATGAAAGATGTTCTATCGTAGAGGTTATGGGCAGAAATGCAGGGTACATTGCACTATGGTGTGGTATCAGTTCTGGAGCAGAACTTGTTCTTATTCCAGAAAAGCCTAGAATGTCAGATGAAGATATTATCAAAACTATTCTTGAAAATAAACATAAGGGTAAAAAGCATTTCCTTGTTATCGTTGCTGAAGGTATTGGCGGTTCAGAAAGACTTGCTAAGAAGATTCAAGAAGTAACAGGAGTTGAATCAAGAGCAACAATACTTGGACATCTTCAAAGAGGTGGTTCGCCAAGTGCAGTAGACCGCATTCATGCTTCAATGATGGGTGCAAAAGCCGTAGACCTTCTTTGTGAGGGAAAAGCTAAAAGAGTTGTGGCTTACGTTAAGGGACAATATGTAGATTATGATATTAATGAAGCACTTGCAATGAAAAAAGATATTGATGAATATATGTATGAGGTAAGTAACTTACTTGTATAAAAGCCACTTAAGGGAGTAGAAATGATGCGTAAAACTAAAATTATTGGAACGTTAGGACCTAAAACAAGAGACATAGACAGTATAAGAAAAATTATATCAACAGGAATTGATGGCATACGTATTAACTTTTCTCATGATAATCACGAAATTCATGGAGAAACAGTCAAAAAAGTAATACAAGTCAGAAAAGAATTAGATAGACCCATTCCGCTGATATTAGATACAAAAGGTCCTGAAATTAGAACAGGTATTATGAAAGACGATAAAGACTATCGCTTAAATATAGGAGAAACCTTTATACTTACTACTGAAGAAATAGAAGGAGATCATACAAGAGTAAGTGTAACTCATAAAGATTTACCTTCAGACCTAGAAAAAGGAAGCCGCATTCTTATAGATGATGGACTTATAGAGTTAAAGGTTAAGACGCTTACAGGTACAGAAATAGAATGCAGTATTGAAAATGGTGGTATGTTAGGTTCTAGAAAAGGAATTAATATTCCAGATGTTTCTGTTAATTTACCGGCACTTACTGAAAAAGATTTGGCAGATATTAAGTTTGGAGCAGAAGTTGGATTTGATTATATTGCAGCTTCTTTTATTCGCTCAGCAGCAGATGTCATGAAGATTCGCCAAATCCTCGAGGAAAACGGTGGCAGTGATATACAAATTATAGCTAAGATAGAAAATCGAGAAGGCGTTAACAACATTGATGAGATTCTTGAAGTGGCAGATGCCATTATGGTAGCAAGAGGGGATCTTGGGGTTGAAATACCAGCAGAAGAAGTTCCGATTGTACAAAAGAATTTAATTAAAAAAGCTAATAAGGTTGGAAAACCTGTTATAACAGCAACACAAATGTTAGATTCAATGATTAGAAATCCAAGACCTACACGCGCAGAAGCCAGTGACGTAGCAAATGCTATATTTGATGGTACATCAGGCATTATGTTATCAGGCGAAACAGCAAAAGGAGATTATCCTTTAGAAGCTATTGGCATGATGGACCGCATAGCAAAGACTGCAGAGGCTGAAAAAGAAAATCAGAAAGGTAGTTCAAGGCATACAAGCTACGGCGTAAGTATGACTAATGCAGTAAGTCATTCAACTTGTGATACAGCAAGGGAGCTCGGGGCGGCATGTATTGTAACGATTACACAATCAGGTTATACTGCAAGATCTGTATCTAAGTTTAAACCAAGTTGTCCTATTATGGCATGTACAACGAGTGAAAGAGTTCAAAGACAACTTAGTCTTGTATGGGGTTGTACACCACTATTAGTTGATTATAATGAAAAAGACTCTACAGATCAGGTATTTGCAAAAGCAGTTAAAAAGATAGAAGAGATGAAAATTGTAAGACCAGGAGATGTTATTGTCTTATCAGCAGGCGTGCCAGTAGGTGTTGCAGGTACAACTAATATTATGAAAGTTCAGTATGTAGGCGATGTGCTAGCTAAAGGTAAGGGTTATGGAAAAAAGTCTGTAACAGGCAAAGCCTGTGTCATTAAAGTGTTGGATGAAGCACAGAAATATTTTAAAAAAGGAGATATATTAGTTGTCAGTAAAACTGATAATAATTATTTGCCTTATATGAAAAAAGCGAGTGCAATTATTGTAGAAAATAGTATGCAAGAAGAAAATAATCATGCAGTGATAGTAGGCAGAACATTAGATATCCCAGTTATTATAGGAGCCACTAACATAGTTGAAAGTGTAAGAAACTCTATTATTATAACTGTAGATAGTGAAAAAGGTTATGTTTATAATGGTGCAATAGAAAGATAAACACAAAATGGTAGTTGCCAAATAGGTGACTACCATTTGTTATTAAGAAAGTATTATTTGAAAATAGGCGTATTAAAAACTAATATTAACTGGATATTTAGCAAGCTATGGTTTAAAATAGATTAATGATTAACTTATGATTAAGGAGACAGAAAATGAAATCTCAAGATACTCCAGGATTTTTGAAGACAAGACAAGCTCATGTTATCTCAAAATATCTTGACCCTTCACAAATATTAGTGATGGGATTTTTACTTGTAATATTTATTGGAACCATTTTACTTATGCTGCCAATAAGCAGCAATACAGGAGAAGCAACAGGTTTTATTGATGCTTTTTTTACAGCTACTTCAGCTGTCTGTGTAACAGGACTTGCAGTAGTTAATACACTCGCTTACTGGTCAACCTTTGGTAAGATTGTTATTTTAATATGTATTCAAATCGGTGGACTTGGTTTTATGACGCTGGTTAGTTCGCTGTTTCTTATTACAGGAAAACGTATTTCATTAAAAAATAGGCTCATTATGCAAGAAGCATTAAATCAAAATAAAACAGCAGGTATTGTAAGATTTACAAAGAACATTATTATAGGAACCTTATTAGTTGAAATGGTCGGGGCTTTTCTTTTAGCTTTTGTATTTGTGCCTGAACATGGACTTTTCAAGGGGATGGGCTATGCCATATTCCATGCTATATCAGCATTTTGTAATGCAGGATTTGACATAGTAGGTGGCAATAGTTTAACACCTTATGTGGGGAATACAGTGATTAATATTACCGTTATGGGACTTATTATACTTGGTGGGTTAGGTTTTAGTGTTTGGCTAGATACCTATAAAACAATTAGACTTAAGTTGCGTGCCTCTGAACATTTTTCATGGAGGCAAGCGTTCTATAAACTTTCACTGCATACTAAATTAGTATGGATCATTACTTTAGCCTTATTGGTAATTGGATTTATATTTTTCTTTTTAGCAGAGTTTTATAATATGAATACATTAGGTGCTTTATCTTTTAAAGAAAAGATTTATGCATCCATGTTTTTATCTGTTACACCTCGTACTGCTGGATTTAATACTATTACGATGAGTGAGCTTACATCAGCATCTAAAATTATGACAATGCTTATGATGTTTATTGGGGGTTCGCCAGCAGGAACCGCAGGGGGAATAAAGACAGTGACCGCAGGTGTGCTCTTGCTATGTACACTATGCACTATTAAGGGAAAACAACAGACAGTTATCTTTAAAAAGAAAATTCCTTTTCAAATTATTACAAGAGCTATGGCAATTGTTATGATTGCTGTAGGTGTTGTGATGGGGGTGATTATGGTACTGTCTTTTACAGAAAGTGCAAGCTTTATTGAAATAGTTTTCGAGGTTATCTCTGCCTTTGGTACAGTAGGGCTTTCTATGGGTATTACATCAAGCTTGACCTTTACTGGGAAACTTATTATTATTGTTACGATGTTTATAGGCAGACTTGGACCTATTACTATGGCAGTAGCGCTTATGATTAAACAAGGAAAAGCAAAAGGAACGATTCAATATGCAGAAGAGAAAGTATTAGTTGGATAACAACACAGGAGATTTTTAAGGAGGATAAATAAGTGAAGTCAAAACAGTTTGTCGTATTTGGACTTGGAAGATTTGGAGTAAGTATTGCAACAACGCTTGCGGAGGCTGGATATGAAGTGATGGTCGTTGATAAATCAGAAGAAAAAATACAAGAAATATCTGCATTTGTAACCCATGCAGTACAAGCAGATGCCATAGATATGGATATTCTAAAGTCTTTGGGTATTCGTAATTTTGACGTAGGTATTGTAGCTATAGGAAAAGATATTCAGTCAAGTATTATGATTACACTCTTACTTAAAGAAATAGGTATACCATATGTTGTAGCAAAAGCAAGTACAGAAGTTCATCAAAGAGTTTTACAAAAACTTGGAGCAGATCGTATCATTTTGCCAGAGCATGAAATGGGTCAGCGTATTGCAGCTAACCTTATTGCAGGAAATATTATTGACTATATAGAACTTTCACCAGATTATAGTATTATGGAAATTTCTATTCTTCCGGAATGGAGTCAGCGTACGATAAAAGATTTGAATGTACGAGGAAAATATGGTATAAACATTATTGCTGTTGAGCATAAGGGTGGCATCAATGTATCTCCGGAACCTGATTATGTGATATTACCAGATGATGTACTTGTAGTAGTAGGTCATAATAAACAACTTCAAGCATTAGAAGCTAAACGCTATGCAAAATAATATCATTTCCAGTACTCAAAACCCTATTATAAAAACGATAATACAGCTTCAAAAGAAAAAAGCAACAAGAAAAAAAGAAAAGTTATTTATAGTTGAAGGCATTAAATCTATTAATGAAATTCCTGCAAATTATCAAGTAAGATATTATATTACAACGCCAGAGCTCACCAAGCAGCAAATACATGCTCTAGAAGGAAAAAGGTGGATCGTTGTAACAGAAGAAGTTTATAAAACCATAAGTGATACCACAACACCTCAAGGCGCAATGGCAGTAGTAGAAATACCAGAAGTGTCATTAGATAAGCTTACATTTGAAAAACAGAGATTTCATTTAGTTTTAGAGAATATTCAAGATCCTGGCAACCTAGGAACTATTATAAGAACAGCACATGCGTTTGGCGTACAAGCAATACTTATTACAAAAGGATCTGTAGATTTATATAGTCCAAAAGTAGTACGTGCTACAATGGGCTCTTTATTTCATGTAAACATATGTATTGATTACGACATAGAAGAGTATGTTAGTCATTTACAGAAGGCTAAGATCCCAATCTATGCAACGGCACTCGAAGAAGCTAAACCTCTCTTTGATGTTGATTTTAAAGAGCAGCTTGCTATTGTCATAGGTAACGAAGGAAATGGTGTTTCAGAGTATATTAAAAAAGCTGCAGATCATAAAATTATGATTCCTATGCCAGGAGGCAGCGAGTCGCTTAATGCCTCAGTTGCAACTTCTATTTGTATTTATGAAGTGATGAGGCAGATGCAAACAAGTAGATAAGATAAATGGGAGAAGGCTTGACAAAAACCTATAAAATTCATATAATTTTAAACAGTAAAAAGGAGTGAAAGACTATGGAAGCAATAGCAATTAGAGCACTTTATAAGGCAACAGACATGTATCAAGCAAGTCCTATTACTGTAGCGGGTTGGATAAAAACAGTAAGAGATTCAAAAACCTTTGGTTTTATTGAAGTAAATGATGGTACGTTCTTTAAAACACTACAAATTGTATTTGAAGATAGTTTACCTAATTTCAAACAAATTGCAAAACTAGGAGTAGGTGCTGCAATCATTGTAACAGGCAATTTGGTGATGACCCCGGGTCAAAAACAACCTTTTGAGCTTAAGGCTACGGAAGTAAGTATCGAAGGTGAATGCCCACCAGAATATCCGCTTCAAAAGAAAAGACATTCTTTTGAGTTTTTAAGACAAATAGCCTATCTTAGACCACGTACCAATACGTTTGCTGCGGTATTTAGAGTACGTTCACTTGCAGCTTATGCCGTTCACAAGTTTTTTCAAGAGAGAAATTTTGTTTATGCACATACCCCTATTATTACAGCAAGTGATTGTGAAGGGGCTGGTGAAATGTTTAAGGTAACAACTTTAGATGCTGCTCATCCCCCTAAAAATGATAAAGGAGAAGTTGATTTTAAAGAAGACTTTTTTGGTAAAATGGCAAGTCTTACTGTTTCAGGTCAGCTCTCAGCAGAAACTTTTGCAATGGCCTTTAGAGATGTTTACACCTTTGGACCAACCTTTAGAGCAGAAAAATCAAATACACCAAGACATGCCGCAGAGTTCTGGATGATTGAACCAGAAATAGCATTTGCAGACCTCGGAGATGATATGAAGCTAGCAGAGGATATGGTCAAGTTTGTTATTCAGTATGTCTTAGAAAATGCAAAAGAAGAAATGCAGTTTTTCAATCAGTTCGTTGATAAAGGCATATTAGAAAGACTTACAGCTATTGTAGATGCAGACTTTGGCAAGGTAACTTATACAGAAGCTATTAATATACTTGAAAGTGCTGATAAAAACTTTGAATACCCAGTGTTCTGGGGATGTGACCTTCAGACAGAACATGAGAGATATTTAACAGAAGAACACTTTAAAAAGCCAGTTTTTGTAACAGACTATCCAAAAGAAATTAAAGCATTTTATATGAGAATGAATGAAGATAATAAAACAGTAGCTGCAATGGATCTTCTTGTCCCAGGTATAGGAGAACTTATCGGAGGCAGCCAAAGAGAAGAAAGGCTAGAAGTTCTTCAAGAAAGAATGAAAGAACTTGATTTAAATGAGGAAGATTACTGGTGGTATCTAGATCTAAGAAGATTTGGTGGCACAAGACATGCAGGTTTTGGCCTTGGTTTTGAAAGACTCATTATGTATTTAACAGGTATGACTAATATCAGAGATGTTATTCCTTTCCCAAGAACGACAGGCTCGGCGGAGTTTTAGATTAAAAAGATAGTAAATTCGGAGTAAATGGCATCGCAAGGAGATTTCAGTGTTCTCCAGTTGCTCACTTCCGTATTCCTAAAAATCTAAGAACTTTCTTCAAATGAACGGAGCAAACTCGCGTGTGTTGCATAGCAACATGAGTATCTATAGGTTGTTTTAGGATTACTGGTGATGAATCGTATGTTGTACGATAAATAGTGTGGTGTTTGCGTGATATGTTCCCACAAACACCACACGTGAAGTGCATGGTAAAGCTATATAAGGCTTAGAAGCATTGATAATACTAGGTTTGTAATTGAATGGAATATGTTCCCACAGGCTGAAAAATAAGGTTATGGTTGTTTAGGGGAACATAAAAAGGAGGCATCTAATCTTAGAAATGAGTTTGGATGCTTTTTTAATGTTGTACTAATAATTTCCATACATAGTTAAATTTAATTGAGTATATGATATAATAGGGTAAATGAGTTAATACTTTAATGAGTAGTAATAGGGGACTGATAAATATGATAAAAGCTCAGGAAGAACAAGCTGTAGAATTTATTTCGTTTTGTATAGAGAACTTTAAAGTAAATCATAAAATGACAGGAAAAGAGGTTATAAGCTTATTCAGTGAAAAGGGTGTTATTGACTTCTTGATAGAAGCATATGATATACTTCATACTCAAGGGAAAGATTATATTTTATCAGAAATAGAACTGTTCCTACAAAAGAGGGGGTATATTCTATGAAGCTCTATCATGGGAGTCATATTGCAGTAGAAGAACCCAAATTAATAAAAGCAAATAGGACATTAGATTTTGGAGAGGGATTTTATACAACCACAAGTAAGGAACAAGCTTATAAATGGGCACAAATAAAGAAAAGTAGGGAAGATAGAGAGGTCGGCTACATTAGTATTTATGAAGTGTCAGATCACTTACTAAAAGATGAGAATTTAAATGTACGAGTATTCAAAGGTGCAAGTAAGGAATGGTTAAAATTTGTAGTTAATAATCGTATGAAAAAAAAATTTAGCCATTCTTTTGATATCGTAAAAGGTTCGGTAGCTGATGATAGAGTATATACATGCCTAAATGCTTTTGAAAATAGATTTATGGATTTTGATACAGCTATTAAGGAGCTAAAGACCTATAAACTTAAGGATCAGATATCTTTCCATACAGAAAGTTCATTAAGTTATCTAAAGTTTATACGCTATGAGGAGGTGTAGAGATGACATTACCTAAAATAACACAAGATAATGTTCATATGTTTATTCCGTTAAAAGTAGCTAAAGTAGTTGAAAGAATGATAGATGAGCAAGAAATAACGCTTAAGGAAGCTTTAATAACATTTTATAATTCTAAGGTGTATGCTATTTTAGAAAGAGAAGAAACCAAGTTATGGTATGAAGGCCCTAACTATTTGTACAAAGCAATACAGATGGAGCAAAGAGGAGAGTATTTGGATATTTAATGAAACAAAAATAACACAACGGCAACACAACACAGGTAAAAACCATATAAAAAAGAAAAGATGAGATAAGATATAGCACTTACTAAACGTTGATAAATAAAGAGCTGTAACATCCTATAAAAACTTATAAAGAGCAAAGACACAAACGACAGGTTCAGTCGAGTTTTAGAGTAAAAAGATATTAAATTCGGAGTAAATGGCATCGCAAGGAGATTTCAGTGTTCTCCAGTTGCTCACTTCCGTATTCCTAAAAATCTAAGCACTTTCTTCAAATGAACGGAGCAAACTCGCGTGTGTTGCATAGCAACACAGCTGCTCAAACAGTGCTCCTAAGTGCCATTTGAATAAACTGCTAAGATTTTCTTCACGGAATACTACAGAGGCAACTTCCGAACACTGAAATCTCCTTGCTAGTCTTTCTATATACGGACTCGTGGTTGCATAGCAACATGAGTATCTATAGGTTATTTTAGGATTACTGGTGATGAATTGTATGTTGTATGATAAATAGTGTGGTGTTTGCGTGATATGTTCCCACAAACACCACACGTGGAGTGCGTGGTGGGACTAGGGAAAAAGCACTAGTGTCTGATGAGAGTTCGAAGGATGGATTTTATAGAAAGCAACTACTGTTTAGTTTTAAGAAGTTGAATAAGCAGTCGGAGTATGAGGCTGGAATGGTAGGAAATAAAGAGAAATATGAGAACAAGCAGACTACGGTGAATATGTGGATTTAGGAAAAAATGATGACTTTCATAATCAAAACTTGTGAAGAGTTGAGTATGAAAGTCATTTTTTATTAGATGATAAAATAGTTTAAGAGAGAAAATTTCTTTAACTTTGACAATGGTATAAAATGGGATTATAATAAGCATAATAATAAAGAGGAAAAATCTCTTTAGGAGGTGCATTTTATGCTTATAAGATTTAATGTTGAAAACTTCAAATCCTTTAACGATAGACAAGAGCTGGTGATGATTCCGGCTAAGAAATTCAAGACAAACAAAGAACACGTGATCCCTTTGAATAAGGTGTCTGTGCTTCGTAATGCAACAATATATGGTGCCAATGCTTCAGGCAAAACCAATATCATAGATGCGATTCGATTTGCAAAGCACGTCATTACAAAGAAAATTCCTATGGAAGCTAGCAAAATGTATTGCAGAATTTTTTCTGAGAATCAAGAACAGGAAAGTAAATTTGAATTTGAAATCTTCAAAAACGGCAAATTTTATGCCTATGGTTTCAGTCTTTTAATGAGTGAGCAGATTATAAAGTCAGAGTGGCTTTATGAACTTTTACCGAGAAATAACACTCAGACAATGCTATTTGAAAGACAAACAGACATAAACCGATTAGAACTCGGAGAAAACCTCACACTCGATGAAATTGACACCATGCGATTTAAAACCTATAAGTTAGACTTTGAAGACAATAATACGGGCTTGTTCATACGAGAGATGAACCGAAATAAAAAGATGAATAAAGAGTCGAAGCTGACCTTTTTCAGAGATGTCTATGAGTGGTTTGATGAGGATTTAGTAACGATATTTCCTGATCAACCGATTACTGACTTTGAATACTTCTATGGTGACGGTGGCAGTGATAAAATCAATGAAATTATTGAACTATTTGACACGGGTATATCTAAAGTCAAAATTGAGGAAATATCTGTTGCCGATTTGAAAAATAAAATTCCAAGTAAAGTGGCAGAAGATATACTGCAGTCCTTTAAAAACAAGCTTGAAGAATCAGTAGATAGCATGAAAGCCATGATGTCCCTTCGAACCAATACCGCCTTTTATAATATAAAGGGATCAAAAGGTGAAGACCCAATCATTACAACTATAATGCTGGAACATGGGAATGCATTTAGTGACTTTGAGTTCTCGGAAGAGTCCGATGGTACAAGAAGACTGTTTGATTTACTGGACATTTTAATAAGCAACGAGAAAAATAAGATTTATGTAATTGACGAGCTGGAACGTAGCTTGCATCCAAAACTGACCTATAAGTTTTTGGAACTCTTTTTCGAACATTTAAAGGAAAATAACACGCAACTTATATTTACAACCCACGAATCTACCATCATGGATCAGAAGCTCTTAAGGCGTGATGAGATTTGGTTTGTAGAGAGAAATAAAGACAATGTTTCACACCTTTATTCGCTAGATCGGTTTAAAGAGCGATATGATAAAAAGCTGAGCAAGGCATACTTGGAAGGCAGATATGGTGCAGTGCCGGTGCTGAAAAACTTTTCGGAGAAGGTGGGTGAAGAAGAATGAGCCCACTGAGAGAATTCAGGTCACTTACGACCAGGTTTGAAGAAGACGTTCAAATTGAACCGCTAAGAAGATATTATTTGATATTTGAAGGTGCAAATACAGAGAGAAAATACTTCCAAGGTATTGATAACAATCGAAAAGAACTGGGCATTAACAGTCAAATTGAATTGGTCATTCTTCACAAGGAAGGTGACATCAGCAGTTTCAGTCACCCTATAAAGTTACTGGAGTTAATTGAGGACAAGAAAAAATCCCTAAAGCGTGATGGTAAGTTTGATAAAGCCATTGATCGATTTGTTATTGTATTTGATCGGGACAGTTATGAAAAAATAGAGGACTACATTGAATTTGTTGAAAAAGCAAGTGGAGACAACATTTTGACAGTGACAAGTCCATGCTTTGAACTGTGGTTGATTTTGCATGTTGAAGATGCGGTTGAAAAATATATAGTGGCTAACAAGGATAACCTTTTTGAGAACGAAAAAGTAAGCAGCTCACATACTTGTGCCAGTCGATTGTTTTCCGAAATCTCAGGAAGCAATCCTAAATCGGGGTCGTTTTTCAAAAAAATAAAGAACAGAATTGACCTTGCCATCTTACAAGAAAAAGAACTGGAACAGGATATTCTAAGGATGGCGATAGACCTTGGATCTAATGTTGGTGTTTTGATTGAGCAGATGAGAGAAGATCCGAGGGATGTGTTGGTGAAAGATTCATCCGAGTTTTAGAGTAAAAGAGTCAAATTAGGAGAGACTTTATTTTTATTAAAAAAGTCTCTCCTGATTTTTTTATTTTAGAGCAAGAAAAAAAGAGGTCAAAGAGGATTTAAATAAGAACTTACAATTATCTGAATTTTACGTTATAATTATAGAAATAAATACATGGGGGACTATATTATGGGGTTATTAGAGATATTATTTAAAAGATCTAATCCAAGGGCAATTGGAGAAGTTACTATTAATAAACAAAAGCCAGAAGAGCCTCAAGTAAGAGTGCTCAGTATAAAACTAATTATATCAATTGTTATTATTGGATTTATGTTTTATGTAACAGTATTAAGAAATTTAAATAGTGGGTCAGTAATAGGTTTTATAATTGTACTTACGGTGTATTGCCTTTATGGGTATGTTATTATGCCAAAACCTGACTATTCTAATATGGGTTGGGCAGGTGGAAGGTTTGATAATCCTTTTAGGCGGTCTGATAATATCAATAGATTTCTACGGGGACTTAAAATTGCATTATATCCTGGAAGATTTATAGCAACAACTTTTGTTCAGGTGTTTTTGTTAATAAAGGGGGAATATAAATAATGAAAAAGAAGTGGTTAAGATATATAATAATTATTTTATTTATGTGTTGCTTTATATTTTCAGGAAAGGCATCTTTGGACGGAGCTCAAGATTATATGAAGTATACTTTGAGAATGCCTTTTATTTGGTTAATAACAAATTCAATTGTACTATATATTGGCTTTGGATTTCTTCTTGGTTTAAATCATCTTTTGAAAGAAAAAATTAGAGAAGGGAAATGGCGGGTTAATTTAAGTAAGATCATAATTATGGGAATACCTTCTCTTATACTCAGCTATGCAATTTACATCGTTTATTTGTTACATATTCCTCCAAGTAGGATTAGAGATTTTTTACTTACAGGAACATCAACTTACATGATTTTATTTAAGGTACTATTGGGGTATGTTGTAGCAACGAGCTTTTACAAAGAAAGTAGTGCAGGTGAAACAGATGTTAAAAAATAAAATATTAGGAATAGGTTCAGTAGCTTTAGCAGCTGTTGCATTATTTCTTTTAATTAGTACTCCCTACTATCCAGCTCTTGGAGATTTATTACTTGAAAAAGTGGGACTAAGAGCATGGAGTCATAGAGATACTGGCTTTCATTTGACATTGCTGTATTGTATGGTTATTATTTGTATTGGATTTATGGGAATGTCGGAATACTTATATAAGGAGTATCCTAAAACATATAATAAGGGGATATGGATTGTATTAGGAGTAACTGCTCTCTTAGTTACAGGAGGTAATAAATACGTTGAATTTAGTAAGAGTATGCAACCAGGGCTAAAGGCAATACAATTTTTATATGATAAAAGTAAGTTTGAATATGAGTATGAGGGAGAAAAGGTATTAAAAGCAAGCGGGATCTTAGAATTTAAGAATTATAGTAAGACAAGCAGAAGTTTCTATGTGAAATACATTCCAGATGATGAATTCTCAAGTCAATTCTCGGAAAAAGAGCTTATAGGCTATGAAAGAAGAAAAGAAAGCCCTAAGCTTATTCGAGTAGCACCTAGGTCAACTTCTAAAATACAAGTTGATTTTAATAAAAATAAGGTGCTTAGTAATGCAGATAAAGAGAGTCGTGGTTGTGGAACCCAAAGCATACAAACTGTTATCATATATAATGATCAGGAGCAGGTTAAATTTACAGGTGATAATTTTATTGGGATAACAGTAGTTAACTAATGGGAAACAACATAACGGCTCAATTCTCGTAATGGATTGATTAGATACAAACAAAAATATATGAGGATATGACATGGTTAAAGATAAATAGTTCTTAATTGAGTGGATATTGTATAATCACACTATATAATTTTTTGGCAGTTAGCAGTATATAATACAAAAAATGTTACATAGGAATAGACAAGATAAGTAAAAGTCTTTATATTGTTGAACAGTTGTGAAATTATGTGAAGAACATGTTATTTATATATCAGGGGGAAGGTATTATGCGAATAATTGATTTTGGTATGCCAACGCTTATAGAGACAGACACCGTTGAAAGCTGTGTTAAATTATGTAAAGAACTCAGTTTGCATTTCATTGAACTAAATATGAATTTACCTCAATATCAAATTGAAAGTATAGATATTCACCAAATCAAATCAATTTGCGAAAATGAGGATATTTATTTTACAGTTCACCTTGATGAAAACCTTAATGTTTGCGATTTTAACAATGAGATTGCAAACGCATATATGAAAACAGTTTTATCTACGATTGATATTGCCAAACAATTGAAAATCCCTGTGCTTAATATGCATATGTCAAACGGAGTTTATTTTACCTTGCCAAATGAAAAGGTATTTTTATTTAACCAATACAAAGATATCTACCTTACAAAGCTAAAAAGATTTAGAGATATGTGTGAAAAAGCCATAGGTGACAGCAATATAAAAATATGTGTTGAAAATTGCAGTGGTTACGAGAAATTTGCAATGGAAGGTATAGACCTTTTGTTAGAAAGCAGTGTGTTCGCATTAACATTTGATATTGGTCATAGTCATGTTGTGAATGGTATTGACGAACCATTTATAAATAAGTATATAGACAGGATTTATCACATGCATGCTCACGATGCGAAGGGCAGTAGAGACCATCTCTCTTTAGGCACAGGAGAAATTAATATAAGTGAAAGATTATATCTTGCGAAAGAACATAATTGTCGTATAGTTCTTGAAACAAAGACCATTGAAGGCCTGAAACAGTCAGTGGAGAAATTGGCAAGCTATACATATAATTAGAGATATCTTTATATAAAGCAATTCGCATGCTTCATAAACATTAAGGTAAAATAATTAATAATCCCAGAGGTGATGTAAATGAAGGTGATTTTAGAATTTGATTATGACGTTGATATTATTGAATGGCCTAATGTTAGGGCAGAAGAAGTTAAAAAACATCAATTAGTGTTTGATAAATGGCTTTATAACAAAAATAACAATCATTCTTATTGGCAATACGAAAACAGCGAAAAATACGGAGTTTGTTATCGTTCAGATGCTTTTGTAGAATGGCTAAATAGTATTGTATTAAAGGATAGTGCTGAAAAAGCAACAATTCTTATTATAGGAACAAATGATTATGATAAAGATCTTCCACGCCTAAAATTTTAATACTATATCGAATCAACTCAATCAGTATAAACGATAGACAAGATCTGGTGATGATTTCGGCTAAGAAATTCAAGACAAACAAAGAACACATGATCCCTTTGAATAAGGTGTCTGTGCTACTTATATACATAGAGGAGGATTCAAAAATGGAGCAAGAACATCAATCAGTAAGAAAAATGTGGGAAGATTATTTAATATCTATAGGTGAGAGTATTGCAATGACTGATAAAACTTATAATTCAGGGTATTTTTGTGATAATGAAAAAGATGCTGATGAGCTAGCAGAGTTAGCTAAAGAAGGAGTCAAAAGAGGAACAACCTCTCTTTACTATTGGTACGAGGTAGAAAATGAAGAGCGTTGGTAGTATTTGAAGAATTTGAAGTTGTATATAAGTAGATGATAATCTTTATACTTTACAGCAAAAACATGGTATACTAAAATCAAAAATATATTGAATACTAAAACATAGTTAAAGCTATTAAGCTCATACTATATAGATGGGCACAGTACACGGAGGAAGTTATGGTAAGACAAGCAACAATAAACGATATAGAAGATTTAATTAGACTTAGAATGGCACTTATAAGAGAAGCTAATCATTTAGAAGAAACAGAGGATATTTCAGAACTTCAAAATAATATAGCTGTTTATTTACGAGAAAATATAAGTGAAAAATTTTTAGCCTGGCTTGTAGAAGACGAAGGAGAAATAGTTGCAGCAAGTGGGATGAACCTATTTCAAAAACCTCCCACTTATATTAATCCAACAGGTAAAGAAGCTTTTATTATGAATATTTATGTTGAGCCACGTTCCAGGGGAAAAGGATATGCAACATGTTTAGTCAATGAGATGATTACTTATTTGCAAAATACAGAGTATAAAAAGGTGAGTCTTGTAGCTACAGAAGCAGGGAAATATGTTTACGAAAAAATAGGATTTAAGGTGAAAGATGGGGTTATGGAGTATTCATTATAAAAAATAGATGAGGAGGAAGCATGGTGGAAATAACAAAAATTAAGGTGCAAGGATTATATGGGTTGCATGATTATGAAATTCCATTTAATGCGCATGAAAATATTAAAATTATTCATGCGCCTAATGGATATGGCAAAACAACATTACTTAAGCTTATTAGTGATATTATTCATTGTAGGTTATTTGAAATCAGTATCATTCCTTTTGATTATTTTAGTATTGAATTTGATCATTATTTAATTATTCAAGTGATTAAAGAAAGTCATATGAAGGCAAATAAAGAAGAAGCCATTATTAAATATGTTGTTCACAAAGGTAATGACCTAAAAGAATATAAAATAGCATATGATCTAAACGGAGGAACCGTAGTAGACAGTAAGCTGCCTATACAGTATATTGAAGATAATCTACCTTTCTTAAAGAGGATTGCACAAACAGCTTGGTATGATACAAAAAGAAATGAGAAAGTTAGTTATGACGAAATAGTTCAAGGATATGGTGAACAACTGTTTTTAGATGATGAGCTTAAGCGTGTACTAACTGAGATCAGACAAGCCATGTCAGTTCATTTTATTCATGCTAATCGACTCGTTGATCCACAGAATCTAAGTGAAGAGCGTATAATAGGCAGAAGAAAAACAGCGATACCTTCTGTACTGGTTTACTCTAAAGAATTAGCTGATAGAATAGATAAAATACTTGCCCATTCAGCAGAACTTGCGCAAGAACTTGATCGTACCTTTCCAGCGCGGCTTATAGCAGAAATTACAAAGCAAGAGCCGGACGTGGATATTAATTTAGAAACAATTAATGATCAACTTAAAGCATTAGAAAAAAGACGCTTAAAATTAGAAGAAATAGGGCTTTTATCAGCAGGAGCACTTAAAGAAATAGATAATTTAATAGAAATAGATATGAATACACTAAAAGTACTAAGATTATATATCAAAGATAGTCAGTTAAAACTAGATGTATTTAATGAGATAGAGACTAAAATGAATCTCATGAGGGAAATTATTAATAAAAGATTTAACTATAAAAAAATGCAATTTAATAGGCAAAAAGGCTTTGTATTTGAACTCCCAAATCATAATATGCTTAGTCCTGATAAGCTTTCTTCAGGAGAACAAAATGAACTGATACTCATTTTTGAGTTGCTTTTTAAATCGCATGCCAATTCACTGATATTAATTGATGAACCAGAAATTTCTCTTCATATTGCATGGCAGCAGCAATTTTTAGAAGATATGCAGGCTATATCAGACCTCACAGATGTAAAAATTATTATTGCAACACATTCACCAGATATTATTAATGGCAGATGGGATTTAACGACAGGTCTGGAGGAGTGCTAATGAGGCAATATATCAATGCGACAAGGCTTGTGACAAAAATTAAGATGTTGCGCAGCGGCAAAACAAGTAAAGGGTTTATGTTGGTTGAAGGGATTACAGATCATAGACTATATAGTAAGTTTATTGATCAAAATGGATGTGAAATAGTTATAGCAGATAGTAAGAGTAATGTGATTCAATGTATTGAAGGATGCAATCGTGAGAGGATGAAAGGAATATTAGGCATTGTTGATGCAGACTTTTGGAGGTTAGAGCAACATGTTCATAACGATGAGAATCTATTTTTAACAGACTTTCATGATTTAGAATGCATGCTTATCAATTCTCCAGCTTATGAAAATATACTTACAGAATATGCTAATAGAAATAAGTATTTACGATTTGAAGAACGTAAAAAAAAGTCACTTAAACATATATTACTTGAAAATGGAGCAAAAATAGGTTATCTCAGATGGTATTCTTTGCAATATAATATAGGCCTTAAGTTTAGCAATCTGGACTTTAGTAGATTTGTAAATTTAGGAGAACTTGAGATTGATACGCTAAGGCTTATTGATGAAGTGTTAATACATTCAAAAAAACAAGGCAAGTTAAACGCTAAAAAAATTCTAGAAGACATAGAAAATTTTATTAAAAAGCAGCAAAGTTTATGGGAAGTTTGTTGTGGACATGATCTTATAGAACTATTAACGATCGGATTAGTTTCGATTTTTGGTGAATATAATGCTAAAAACTTATTTTCAGGAAACTTAGAAGGAAGTTTTAGACTTGCTTATCAGCATGATTACTTTTTAAAGACAAAGCTTTATCAGAACTTAAATGAGTGGCAAAAATTAAATAATAAATATCTTATTTTTAATGATGAAAAGATAAAAAATGTCATATAGTAGGCAGAATATTAGTATAAAGAGGAATATTCCTCTTTTTTTTTGGGGTACTATTGTATTATAATGAAATTATTAACTTGCAAGGACTAAAAAATTAAAGTTATCTATTTTAGGGAGGGATACTATTAGTTATGAATGAAAGTGAAATAATTAAGCTAAAGTACAATCTGCCTAAAATACCGGGCATTAATGGCAGAGAGGATTATTTAAATTCAGCAGTACTTGTTCTTTTAATTAAAATTAATGGTGAATATCATTTTATATTTCAAAAGAGAAGTCAGAAGATTAGACAAGGTGGAGAAATTTGTTTTCCAGGAGGAAAGTATGATAAGTATTTGGATAAAAATACACAAGATACTGCCCTTAGAGAAACAGTAGAAGAAATAGGTATTTTGCCTGAGCATATAACTATTATAGGTGCATTAGATTTTGTTATTGCACCCATAGGAGTTATTGTAGAACCTTTTTTGGGCATAACAGAGCAGATAGATATTACGCA
Organism: uncultured Clostridia bacterium; assembly: GCA_937921505.1. Taxonomy (GTDB): domain Bacteria; phylum Bacillota; class Clostridia; order Lachnospirales; family Cellulosilyticaceae; genus FMMP01. Next base: position 27,628 of record CAKZUB010000017.1, read on the forward strand.
GTTTAAGATCAATACTGATGAAGTAGAAAATATTTTTACACTTCCAGTATCTTTTTTTAGAAATAATCCTCCAGAAATTTATCAAACACAAGTTAAAGTGCATCCGTCTTATAAAGATGAGCAGGGAAAGGAGATTATGCTTTTTCCCGGGAAGGCTTTAGGTGTAGGAGATCATTATACAAAACCTTGGGGGTATGGCAAAAATACGATTTTTGTGTATCATACCAAAGAAGGTGTGATATGGGGACTGACAGCCAGAATTATTTATGATGTGGTTGAAAAATTAAAGTTGCAAATAGAGTAAATAGAATGAAAGTAAAAGAGGTGGCGTATAAGTGAGAATAGTTGATGTCGAAGACTTATGTGGTGGAGAGATTATTGGAAGGGATGTTATTTGTAGTAATGGAACTATTTTGCTTAAGAGTCAAACGAAGTATAGACCTAGCTTTAAAGAAAAGTTACTAGAACTAAATGTACCTTTTGTGTATATTGATGATGTGTTATCAGCGGGTATAGAACCACAGACGCTTATCAGTAATGAGAAAAAAAGTAGGTTTATTAAAGATTTTACAGTACATATAGATCAGTTGAAATCACAGACATTTCTTAAAGTAGAGCCTATCTATAATTTAGCAATGGATTTAATAGATGAAGTAAGTAGTCAAGATATTATGTATGATATTTTAGATATTAAAAGAAACGATATAGATGTCTATGAGCATTCATTAGGGGTGGCTATTATAGCGCTTATACTCTGTAAAAAGATGAATCTAAAGCATGAATTGATGAGAGATATTTTAATTGGAGCATTATTACATGATATAGGTAAGATTCTTATTCCAAAGGAAATACTTAATAAAGTAAGTCAACTTGATGAAAAAGAGCATGAAACAATAAAGCAGCATCCTGTGCTTGGCTATAATATTCTAAAAGATGATCCGCAGATAAGTGCTGTTACAAAACTGATTGTATTATGTCATCATGAACGCGAGGATGGTAGTGGATATCCTTTAGGAAAAGGAGAAGATCTGCATATAGGAGCAAAAATTATAGCATGTTGCGATGCATTTAATGCGCTGACATCTTCAAGACCTTATAGGCAGGGAATGGAGCTTAATGAAGTTGTTATTTTACTTAGAAGAGAAAAGTTAAATGTTGAAGTACGTACAACACTTGAAAGTATTTTAGCATTCTATCCAATAGGTACAACTGTATTATTAAGTAATGGTACGGTTGGAATTGTTGAAAAAAATTATCAAGGGAATTTAAAAAGACCACTTGTAAGAATCGTCAAAGACGGCAATACCTTATTACAGTCGCCTTACCGAGTTGATTTAAGTAAAGAACAAAAGTTATTTATTGCAAATAGAATAAGCCATATATCATAAAATTATTGCTTGAAAATAAGAATGAAAATACGTCGGATTGTCTAGTTGATAAATAGGATAGGCTATACTATAATGGATTTATATAGGCTTTGTAATGTAGTCATATAAAAGACTACTTAAAGAAAAGGGGTAGCATATGAAGGGGAAAATAAGTAAAAAGCAGTTAAGAGGAATATCTATTCGCTATAAATTAATTTTAGGATTCGTAGCTTTTGCAATCATTCCACTCGTTGCCGTAAGTATGGTATCTTATACAATGTCTAGGAGTACATTAAGAGAAACCAGTTTAAACTTTACTTCAGAGCTTATCAATCAGGCAAGTATGAATCTTGAGTATTACTTAAAGACTGTTGAGAAAAAAGCAGTTAGTATTTGCATAGACCCTGTTATTGGGGATGGACTCATGCAGTACCAATCAGAAAACATTCTCGTTAAAATTTCAGCCGTACGTGAGATGGAAAAAAAGTTATTAGCTGTAAGTACAGTAGAAGATGAAATTGAGCAAGTCAATATTATTGATAATAGTGGAGAAATTATAGGTGCGGGAAGCAGTAAGAGTAAAGAGGATAATAATGATATTTATAAAGAGCTAACCTCTAAATCAACGGGGATCTGGAAACAAGTCCTTGAGAATGATAAAATAAACATCTATTATTTTAGAAATGTTAAAGATATCAATACAGGCAAAGATGGTGGAACGCTTAAGATTAAAATTAAAAAAGATACTTTAACGGATAATATAAAAGATATTGATATTTTAGAAGGAGCTAGTTTATACATAGCAGATGAAAATGGACAAATGATTTATAATTCAGATGCAAGTAAAGAAACAGTAGATGAATCTATTTGGCATATTGTAAGTGAAGAAGAAGGAGAATATATTAGAAGTGGCCTTCTTATCAACTACAAAACCTTAAAAAATGGATGGAAAGTCATTACTGAAATTCCAGAAAGTTCTTTGACGAGCAAACTGGATATGACCAATAAGATCGTATTTCTTTTAATTGGTATAGCTACTCTTGCTGCTATTGGATTTGGGATGCTTGTAGCACAAGGCTTTTCAAAACCTATTATTAAACTGATGAAGTTAATGAAAGCTGCTGAAGAGGGCGACATCACAGTGAAAATGGAAGAAATGGGTAAAGATGAGATGGGCAGGCTTTGCATCAGTTTTAACCATATGATAGAGAATATACGAAAATTATTAGAAGAAACACATGGTGTTATTGAAGATACAGTTGCAGATAGTAATTTATTAAAAGATGCTACTGGGCATTCAGCAGAAGCGTTTAAACAGTTGTCCTTATCTATTGGAGACATTGCAGTCGGGGCGACTCATCAAGCAGAGGAAACTGAAAAGGGAACAAGGGCAATGTATGTCCTAGCAAATAGTATTCAAGAGGTGATGCTAGATACCAATCAGGTTGTGAGTAAAAATCAAGATGCCAAAGAGATTATTAAAGAGACCAGCAATAGCATACAACAACTTAATGTAACGATGAATTCATCTATACAAATCTCTTCGCAAATTGAATCAAGTATTTTTGAACTAAGTATGCTGACTAAAAATATTGAAGAGGTCATGAAGCTCTTAGATGGTATTAGCGAACAAACAAATTTATTAGCACTTAATGCAAGCATTGAAGCCGCAAGAGCTGGAGATGTGGGAAAAGGATTTGCAGTGGTTGCTAATGAGGTGAGAAACTTAGCTGAACAATCAAAACTATCAACAAAGAACGTTCGCAAAACAATAAATACTATCAAGGATAAGACAAAAGAAACTGTAGAACTTGTAAAAAATTCTAATCAAATTGTAACGCAGCAAGAACAATCTGTAAAAAACACAGATCATACATTTAATAGCGTTATAGAACTGCTTAAAAATATGGATACAGATTTACAAAATGTAAATGCAAAAGTAGGCTATATGGAACAAATTAAGGATGAAACGATTCAGAAGATAGAAAAAATAGGAGCTGTTACATCTGATACCGTAGCAGCTACACAAGAGGTTAATGCACTTAGTGAAGAGCAAAGTGGCATTACTGAACAGTTGTTTGAAGTTTCTAATAAGCTTACTACCACTATGCAAAAGCTCAAGCATTCTATGGATCGGTTTAGAGTTAAATAAAAAAGTAGAGAGCATCTGCTAAATGATAGGCTCCCTTTGTAGTAGACAGTTTAAATCATAAAACTGCTTATTATAAAGAGGAGCCTATTTTTATGGAATGAAAAGGGAAACATGTATAGGAGCTTAAAAAATGTTATAATAAAAAAGAACAAATAAAACAAAGGAGAATTAGAATGCTTTTAAAATGGATAATAGCAATTCTTTTGATGATATGTGTAATAAGTATTTTAACAACATATCATAATAGTCGTGAGAAATATAAAAAGTATCGTTTGCAAGCTCTTGTTAAATCGGGTATCCAAACTTCAAAAGCAGAAAAATATATAGGAATACTTACAGAGGCGTTTGGAGCTATAATAATAGGTATTATACTTTTAAGTATCCTTTTTAATCACTATAATGAATATATTCTTTTAGGATTAGTATTTGGTTATTTAAGCACCTATTATATGAATCAGTATTTACCACATGTGAACTGGGTCATCTATCAAGAGGGATTTATAAGTAGTAGAAATCGTACTTGTATTGAGTGGCAAAACATTAAGGATTATCGTTGGTTGAGTAACAAGAGTCAACATATTCTTATTATTGAATTTAAAGGCAAAGGTATTATTACTCAAAGGGCAGATTTTAGGATAAGTAGTGATCAAAGGCAACAAGTAGAACAAGTATTAAGTGAGCGCGTTAGAGGTTACTAAATAAAAGCAAGTTATTGTAACATTTTATCAAAATATAGTGCATTTACGTATAAACTTTAGTATAAACAGAGGTATTAAAGGCTTGGGGAAAACTGCTATAATAATAAATGACTAAACAACGGGAGTGAGAAACGATGTATAAATTAATAGCAGTAGATATGGACGGTACATTACTAAAAGAGGATAAGACTATTTCAGATAGAACAAAGAGAGCTATTTTTAAGGCAAAGCAAAAAGGAGTAAAGGTTGTTCTAGCATCTGGAAGACCTCTAGAAGGACTGACAAACTATTTAGAAGAACTAGATTTGATATCAGAAGAAGACTATGTACTTAGCTTTAATGGAAGTATTGTTCAAAACACAAAAACAAAAAAAATTATAAGAAAAAATATTCTAAAAGGTGAAAATCTTATAGAACTTTATGAAATTGCACAGCAAATAGGGGTAAATATACATGCTTTTTCAAATGAGGGATGTATTACACCTAAAATGAGTAAATATAGCGAGTTAGAAGGTGCTATCAATCATATTCCTGTTATAGAAATGGACTATGCCACTATACAAAAAGAGGAAGATATTATTAAAGTCATGATGGTTGATGAGCCAGAAATATTAGAAGAAGCTATTCAAAAACTACCCTCACATTTATACGAAAAGTATACGATTGTAAGGAGTGCACCGTATTTTTTAGAATTTTTAAGTAAGCATTCTGGTAAAGGTGTAGGAATCGAAGCACTAGCACATCATTTAGGGATTCCAAATGAGCAAGTTATTTGTATAGGAGATGCCGGAAATGACCTTGATATGATTGAGTTTGCAGGGCTTGGTGTTGCGATGGGGAATGCTTTTGAGGAAGTTAAAACTGCAGCTAACTATATTACAAAAAACAATCAAGAAGACGGCGTAGCACATGTCATTCAAAAGTTTATATTAGCAGGTTAGTGGTATAAGAAAAAGAAGACAACTGTCATTTAACCAGATGCTAAGGTTAAATGGCAGTTGTCTTCTTTTATTAAATAACTTTAGTAGTCCAATCTTCAACATTCCATACGTCTGTAATAAAACTTTCATAAAAATAAGGTTCATGAGAAACAAGAATGATTGTTCCTTTAAATTCACGAAGTGCTTTTTCAAGTTCTTCTTTTGCTTCAGGGTCTAAATGGTTGGTCGGCTCATCTAAAACAAGCAAATTAAGTTCTCTCATAAGCATTTTACAAAGGCGTACCTTAGCATTTTCACCACCAGAGAGGACTTTCATAGGACTTGTAATATGCTCTGTAGTAAGACCGCATTTAGCAAGCTCAGAGCGCACTTCATGATTATTCATAGAAGGATATTCATGCCAAATTTCCTCGATAGCTGTATTTAAGTTGTTTTTTGCATCTTCTTGTTCAAAGTAGCTATAGACAACATTTTCGCCAAACTCTACCTTTCCAGAGATGGGTTTTATAATACCGAGCAAAGTTTTAAGAAGTGTAGATTTACCAAGACCATTAACGCCGCAAATGGCTATTTTTTGTCCACGTTCTATTTTAAACGAAAGAGAGCTGGTAAGAGGCTCATCATAGCCTATTACAAGTTCATCTACTTCAATAAGAAAACGGCTAGGTGCCTTTGTTTCTTTAAATTTAAAAGTTGGTTTTGGTTTTTCTCGTGGTTTTTCAATAATATCCATTTTGTCAAGCTGTTTCATACGGCTTTTAGCCATACCCGTTGTAGCAACTCTTGCTTTGTTTCTTGCAATAAAGTCTTCAAGTCTATCAATTTCTTTTTGCTGGCGTTCATAAGCTTGTTCTTGCTGACGCTTTTTAAGTTCATATAAACGCTGAAATTCATCATAATTTCCAACATAACGGGTAAGTTCGCAATTAACAACATGATAGATCAGATTACATACATTATTAATAAATGGAATATCATGAGAAACAAGAATAAATGCATTTTCATAGTTTTGCAAGTAGCGTTTAAGCCATTCAATATGATTTTCATCTAAAAAGTTTGTAGGTTCATCAAGGATTAAAATACTTGGATTTTGCAAAAGTAGTTTCGTTAGAAGCACTTTAGTGCGCTGGCCACCACTGAGTTCATCTACTTTTCGATCAAGGCCGACCTCTGCAAGACCAAGTCCTTGAGCCACTTCTTCAATTTTTGAATCAAGCGTGTAAAATCCACTTGTGTCTAGAATGTTTTGAATCTCGGCAGCATCTTCCATCATTTTAGTCATTTCGGAGTCAGTTGCTTCCCCCATTTTTTCATAAAGTTCGAGCATTTCTTTTTCAAGCTCAAAGATAGGGTTAAAGGCAAGTCTTAAATTATCAAGAATAGTACTTCCAGGCTCAAGCACTGCATGCTGATCAAGATAACCAACCGTTACACGATTAGACCATTCAATAGTTCCTTCATCAGGCATTAACTTTCCTGTGATTATATTTAAAAAAGTTGATTTTCCTTCTCCATTAGCACCTACTAGAGCAACATGCTCCCCTTTAAGCAGGCGAAAAGAAACATCTTCTAAAATAGCCCGTGCCCCAAATCCATGAGTGACATTTTTAACTGTTAATATACTCATTACTTTTCTCCTAGTCTTTATTCATAAAATACATCTTTTTTATCATAATAGAAAAAGTAAAAAAAGTATAGAGTTTATAGCTGTAAATCTACAAATTTATGCAAAATAAGAGTATTATGAGGGTATAGCGTTAAAAGAATTTAAATTAAGGGAATAAAAGGAGAAAAAAATGATAAAAAATATAGTTTTTGATATAGGAAGAGTATTACTAGACTATCAGCCTATGACATTTTTAAAGGATATAGGCGTGGCGCAAAAAGAACGCATGACTTTAAATGAGCTTATCTTTAAAAATGATTTATGGTTACAATTAGACCGCGGCACAATTACAAAAGATGAAGCTATTCAAATATACTGTACTATGGCCCCTCTACATACAGAAAGAATACATCAGATTATGAATACATGGCCTCAGATGCTTACTCTCATTGAAGGAACAGTGGAGCTTCTTAGAGAACTTTTAGAAAAAGGATATGACGTTTACTTACTTTCTAATTTTCAAGAGGATGGTTTTCAACAAATTTGCAATAAGTTTTCTTTTTTAGGTGAAGTAAAAGGAAGGGTTATCTCTTATGAAGCAAAACTTTTAAAGCCAGAAAAAGAAATTTATCATCATTTGCTTGAAAAATACAACTTAATACCAGAGGAAACAGTATTTATAGATGATCTTGAAGAAAATATCGAAGCAGCCACCAAGATTGGTATTTATGGCATTGTGTTTGAAAATGCACAAAAAACTAGGGAGTATTTAAAAACTATAGGTGTTAAGCTATAATTTTCATGTTATTTTGGTAGTATACCTAGTTTCTTATGCATCTCATCAAGAAGAGTATAGGGAACTTGGAGGTCTCCATAACCTGTTCCAATATCAAGGTCTGGTTTATTATCACCATGAAAGTCGCTGCCGCCCGTAGGGAATAAGTTATATTTCAAACAAAGATTTAAGAGATCAGCAACATCTTCTTGTGTATGAGTAGGATATAGGGTCTCTACACCGTCTAAGCCTAAGTCCTTAAGTTCTGCTAACATCAAATTTCTTTCTGTAGAAGTAAACCCATATAAATGAGGATGGGCAAGCACAGCGAGTCCACCTGCAAGATGGATCGTTTCAATACATTCTTTGGGCGTAAATTTTACTCTTGGGATATAAGCTGGTTTCCCGTGGCCAATATATTTATCAAAGGCTTCATTACGTGTTTTAACATAGCCTTTTTTATAGAGTGCAGTTGCAAAATGAGCACGTGTTAATACTGTTTCTAAAGGACTATCAAGAGCTAAGTCTTCTGGTGTGATATAAAGGCCTAGAGCATTAAGCTTTTCAAATATCTTCATATTACGTTGTACACGGCTTTGAAGGATGAATTTTAATTTTTCATTAAGAACAGTGCTCTTAAAGTCAATATAATAACCTAGGAGATGTATTTCATGTGAGGTATATTCAGCTGAAAATTCTATTCCAGGCACTACGCTAAGGCCGATTTCTAATCCTTTAAGCATACAACTTTCGATGCCGGAGATAGTATCATGATCTGTTAGTGCTATAGCACTTAATCCCTTGCTTTTTGCATAAAGTGCAAGATCAGAGGGAGAGAGGGTGCCATCAGAAATATTAGAATGAACGTGTAAATCAATTAGTTTCATAGATTTTCCTCCTTTATCCTATTATTTTATCATACTTACACTTAGTTGTACGTAAAATATTAATAGTACTTACCAAGTAAGGGGGGGAGACAAATGGTTAAATATAAATCAAGAAGCAAACAAACGCTGGATATGCCGAGTGCAGTTATGGCGATGCTTAAAGCAAATGTAATGGCCTATGTGGTTACAGCAATTTTTATTTTAATAGGATCTATTGTTCTTACATATACAGATGCTTCAGCAGCTGTTGAAAATTGGATTGTACTTATTGGCATTATTTTGTCAGCTTTTTTAGCGGGCTTTGACACTGCGAAAGTAGATACAAAAAATGGCTATAAGTGGGGGGCTATAGGTGGGGCATTATACTTTGTATTGTTTTTAATACTTGGTACAATGGTTAAAGAGTTAAAGGGCTTAGCACCATCAGCAATTTTAACAATAGCACTTACAGTACTCATTAGCAGTACTATAGCAGGAATGATTTCAGTTAATTATGGAAAATAGCTTTTTAAATACCCCTTTAATTTGTTTGCAAACCTATTAACATATGGTATAATAAAACAGGTTTGTAATCAGGAGGGAGACAATTATTATGAAACATATCAAAACATTAAACACTAAAAATTTACCATGCAGTGCAAAAAAAGGTGGATGTGGGGAATGTCAAACATCATGTCAATCAGCTTGTAAAACATCTTGTACTGTAGGAAATCAAGCTTGCGAAAAGTAATTTTGCATGCAGCAGTGACTTCAAGTCGCTGCTTTTATTTTGGTCTTGAAAAAGGATAAACCAGTTGATTTTATTCTAGCAAAAGAAAGGATGATGGCATGATCCATAAATTTAAATTTGAGAATTCTAATATTGTTATGGATATACATAGCGGAAGTATTCACATACTAGACGATATAGCTTATGAAATAGTAGATGACGTACCTGTTCTGTCTAAGGACGCTGTCATAGAAAAATATAATAAAGTATTTAGCGAGGATCAAATTAAAGAAGCCTTAGAAGAACTCATGCTTCTAAAAGAACAAGAGATGCTCTATACTAAGGATACCTATGAGAGTTTTGTGCCAGCTTTTTTAGAAAGAGAACCTGTTGTTAAGGCGCTTTGCCTGCATGTCGCTCATGACTGTAACTTAGCTTGCAAGTATTGTTTTGCAGGAGAAGGTGAGTATCATGGCAAGCGCGGTATGATGAGCCTTGAAACGGGAAAAAAAGCAATAGATTTTATTATTACAGAGTCTAAGCATAGAACAAATATAGAAATAGATTTTTTTGGCGGAGAACCCTTAATGAACTTTGAAGTTGTTAAAGGGGTAGTAGATTATGCAAGACTTAGGGAAAGCGAAACGGGTAAGCACTTTAGATTTACGATGACAACAAACGGCGTACTCTTAAATGATGAAATAATAGACTATCTTAATGAAAACATGTATAATGTTGTTTTGAGCCTAGATGGCAGACCAGAAGTTAATGATCATATGCGACCAACGCCTAATGGTAAGGGAAGTTATGAAATCATTTTACCTAAGTTTAAAAAGTTAGTAGAAAAGAGAAAAGGTAAACAATATTATATCAGAGGAACCTTTACACATCATAATCTGGATTTTTCAGAAGATGTTAAGCACATTACTCAGTCAGGTTTTAAAGAAGTTTCTATTGAACCAGTAGTAGCACCTACTAGTATGCCCTATGCTCTGCAAGAAGAAGACATAGAAAAAATATGTATGGAGTATGAAACATTAGCAAAGCATATGTTAAGTATAGCGAAGCTAGGAGAGACTTTTAATTTCTTTCACTTTATGATTGATTTAGAGGGCGGACCTTGTGTGCATAAAAGACTTGCAGGCTGTGGTTCAGGGACAGAGTACTTAGCAGTTACACCAGAGGGAGACTTATATCCATGTCATCAATTTGTAGGCCTTCCAGAGTTTAAAATGGGAGATGTATGTGAGGGGATAAGCAACTTAGAACTTAGAGGCAAGTTTGAACAATGCAATGTTTATAGTAAAGAAGATTGTAAAGCATGTTGGGCGAAGTTCTATTGTAGTGGTGGATGTGCAGCTAATTCTTATAATTTTCATGGAGATATCCATACAGTTTATCATATAGGATGTGAGCTTCAAAAGAAAAGAGTAGAATGTGCGATTGGAATAAAGGCAGAACAACTAGAGTCATAAAATACAAGAAAAAAAGATATAATTGTTGTTTTTAATTGACTATATTTTGTAGTAATTATATAATCAACTTATTGTAGCTTAAAGAGGATTTTAAGGAGGAAAGACAATGAAAGGCAAAAACGCTAAGCTTAAAGGTATTTTTTCTTTCATACTAATGCTTATTATAGTAGCAGGAGTAAGTTATGCAGCTTATATAGCAAGTATGAATGTAGGAAAGAGCCAACAAAAAGCTCAAGTAGAAAAGACGCAAGAAGTAGAAGAAGCAACTGAAGAAGCAGTACAAGAAGAGGGTGAAGAGGGACAAGCAGAAGAAGCAGCTGAAACAACAAGCGATGCTGATAAAAAGCAAGTGATCTCTAATAACACCATCAAGCTAGGACTAGATCTTCAAGGTGGTGTCAATATTGTCTATGAGCCAGTACTTGATAGAAAGCCTACAGAAGAGGAAATGTCTGCAGCGCGTACAATGATTCAAAGAAGATTAGATGCTAAGGGATATACAGAAGCTGAGGTGTCTCAAGAAGGCAATAACAGAATTAGAGTAGATATTCCAGGAGTAGCAGATCCTCAAAAGGCTATAGAAGAAATTGGAGCAGCAGGTATGCTTAGATTCTTAGACCAAGAGGGCAATGAAATTGTTACAGGTGCAAACGTGGTTAAGGCTACGCCACAAGCTAACCAAACAGAAATTGTAGTTAGTGTTGAGATGGATAAAGAAGGAACAGTATTATTCTCAGAATTTACTAAGAATAATATAGGAAATACTATTTTTATTATGTTAGATGACTCCTTACTAAGTTTTGCTACGATACAAGCACATATTGTAGATGGTAAAGGAATTATTACAGGCAACTATACACCAGAATCTGCAAAAGAGCTTGCAAATGGTATTAATGCAGGAGCACTGCCATTTACACTTAATCCTATTAATTCAAGTGGGATAGGTGCTAAGCTAGGGATGGATTCACTTAACACAAGTCTTAGAGCAGGACTTATTGGCTTTATTTTGATTCTGCTATTTATGCTTGTGATGTACAGAATGTGTGGTCTTGCAGCAGATATTGCACTTATACTTTATATCGGACTTGTTATCCTAGTACTAAGTGGCATGGGTGCAACACTTACCTTACCAGGTATTGCAGGTATTTTGCTTTCAGTCGGAATGGCTGTAGATGCAAACGTTATTATTTTTGGACGTATTAAAGAAGAGATAGGTTTGGGTAGAAGTGTTCCAGCAGCAGTAGATGCTGGTTTTAGTAAGGCATTTAGTGCGATTATAGATGGCAATGTGACAACACTTATTGCAGCATTTGTACTTTATGTGTTTGGAACAGGACTTATTAAAAGTTTTGCAACGACGCTTGGAATTGGTATTATTATCTCAATGTTTACAGCACTTGTTGTGACACGTGTTATTCTTAAATCTTTTTTAGGTATGAAAATAAAAAATCCAGCATTATATACAGCTGTAAAAAAAGCAGAGTAAGGAGGGCCTAGATCATGAAATTTATTGAAAACAGAAAGAAATTCTTTATTGTATCAGCAGCAGTTATACTTATTGGGCTACTTACTATGTGTTTCAATGCTATAACACAAAAAGGTGCTTTCAATCAAGATATTGAGTTTACAGGTGGTTCTATTGTACAAATTAATATGGAACGCAGACTAACACCAGATTTAAGAAACGAATTAGTCGGCATTGTAACAGAAATAACAGGTGATACTGCCCCACGTATTACAGCAGCAGGAGACACAGGGGTCATTATTACAACTAAAAGAGCAGATGTTGCTACTAGAGTGAAATTATTTGATACAGTTAAAGAAAAGTATCAATTAGCAGATGAGGTGCCACTTGCAGATGCAGATGTATCACCTTCAATTAGTAATGAAATTAAACTTGGTGCATTACAAGCTATTGTAGTAGGGATCATTTTAATTTTAATTTATATTACGTATCGTTTTAAAGATTTTAGATTTGGAATGAGCGCTGTTGCAGCATTAGTTCATGATGTTCTTGTGATGCTTGCAGTTTATGCAGTATTTCGTATTCCACTCAACAACTCATTTATAGCAGGGATGCTCACTATTGTAGGATATTCTATTAATGATACGATTGTTGTCTTTGACCGTATCAGAGAAAACAAAGGTAAGATGCATGCTGATGATACTAAGATTATTAATGAGAGTGTTAATCAAACACTCGGGCGTTCTATTAATACATCGGTTACAACATTAATTATGATTGTACTCCTGTATGTATTAGGTGTAGCATCAGTTAAGCAATTTGCATTTCCACTTATTATAGGGATTGCATCAGGAACGTATTCTTCTATCTTTATAGCAAGTCCATTGTGGTATGAAATGAGAAAACTTAAGAAACATACTAACAAAAAAATAAAACCTAAAACAACTTAAGATTTGACTAACATGAAGATATACTCTCACATTTGTAGAAATGCAAGAGTATATCTTCAAAAATATAATGCTCAGTTCATAAATAGAAAAACGAGTTATAATATAAATAGAAAAAATAGAAAAATGAGTTATAATAGAGTTGACAAGAAGAAAGACTGTGATATAATATTTTTTGTAGCCGAAAAGGCAACTAGATGTTAATAGGGGTCATTAGCTTAGTTGGTAGAGCATCAGACTCTTAATCTGAGGGTCCTGGGTTCGAGTCCCAGATGGCTCATGAAGAAAGATATATACTATAGAGAACTATGGTATATATCTTTTTTGCATACTGGTTTGATAAGGCTTAATACTACTTATTTAAAAGGAGCATAAAAAATGTTACATGCGTTTTCAAGAACTGAGATGCTTATAGGAACCGAGGGCTTAAATCAATTAAAACAAAGTACAGTTGCTGTATTTGGAATTGGAGGGGTAGGATCATATACTGTTGAAGCCCTTGTAAGAAGTGGAGTTGGAAGGTTAATATTAGTGGATGACGATGATGTTTGTCTAACGAATATCAATAGACAGCTTCATGCAACACGAAAAACCGTTGGAAAACCTAAAGTAGAAGTGATGAAAGAAAGAGTTTTAGAAATTAATCCTAAAGTAGAAGTCCTTGCTTTTAAAGAACTTTATAATGCTGCAAGTGCAGAACGTTTACTTAATTCTGATTATACGTATGTTGTAGATGCAATAGATATGGTAAGCTCTAAAATAGATATGATTGAAAGGTGTCAAGCTATAGGTATTCCTATTATAAGTGCAATGGGAGCCGCCAATAAACTAGATCCTACACAGTTAGAAGTAACCGATATTTACAAAACAAGTATGTGTCCTTTAGCTAAAGTAATGAGACATGAACTTAGAAAAAGAGGGATCAAGAAGTTAAAAGTAGTTTATTCTAAAGAAAAACCTATTACACCCATAGAACTTGGTGGAGGATGTAAGACAGAGTGTATTTGTACCAATAAAGACAGAACGTGTGTAGAGCGAAGACATATCCCAGGGTCAGTAGCCTTTGTTCCTGCTGTATCTGGACTTATTCTAGCAGGTGAAGTGATTAAAGATATTATAGGATAGGATATAAAGGGAAAAATAATCCTTCATCTTAAGTTATACATTGAGTAGTCCTCACATATAGTTCTAGTAGACAACCTTTATGAGTATAAACTATAAGGGTTCTACAAACTAGAGGGAGGATGAAAAAAATGAGATTTTATTTACTGATATGCAAGGAAGAATTTAGAGAAAAAGAGGGGATGACCTTTAGCCATAAAGCAAATTATGTCCATAGGTTGATTAAAGATGTGGGGTTATATGGGGCGTGCTACTTATTATATGATCAAAAAGAGAAGCAGATTATAGAAAAAGGAAGCATTCATCACATTGATTATTATGAAAAAGAAGAAAAGTACCAAGCATTTTTTGAAGATCGGATACAACTTAAACACCCCTTAGAGATAGAAACACGGGAGAATGATTGTATTATGCCCTTAAGTATGACCGATATTAAAAAAATAGGTATTAGAATATAGGCTAACAAAAAGGCACCATCCTCTCGAGGATGGTGCCTTAAATTAACGATTCAAACGCTTATTCAGATCAGCTTGACGATCATTTGAAACCTTAAGAAAATCTTTCATAAGATTTTCGAAACCTTCAAGCGCATTTTCTTTCTTTGGAGTTTTAAAAGATGTAGGCTTGTTTTCTTTAGCTTCTTTGATTGAGAGAGAAATCTTGCCCTTTTCACCATCAATAGATAAAATTTTAACTTTGACCTGTTCACCTACTTTAATTGCATCATTAATATTGGCTAAATATCCATGTGTAATATGTGAAATATGAACGAGACCTTGAGTTGTTCCATCTAATGAAACAAACGCTCCAAAAGGCTTAATACCTGTCACACTTCCTTCAATAATTTGACCTACTTGAAATTTTTCCGACATGACAACACTCCTATTAAAATAAATAACTTCTACATTATAGCATAATTTTAATAATAGTGTATAGTAATTTGTAAAATAATTCATCAAATATTATTATAAAGTATGTTATAATAGTAAAGACTTTAAGGGAGGTGCACAAATATGCTGCCTAACACCTACAAATGGAAAATAGATACACAGTATACAGGTGCAAATTTAATAGAAGAAATATTGTGCCATAGAGGAATATATGGTAAAGAACAAGTCGATAAGTTTTTGAGTCCAACACGGGAAGAATTGCATTCGCCTTATCTATTAAATGATATGAAAAAGGCTGTAGAAAGAATTACACAGTGCAAACAAAATCACAAACATATCGTTATTTATGGAGATTATGACGTAGATGGGATAACAAGTACTTCTATATTATATATGTTTTTAAAAAAAGCGCATTATGATGTATCTTATTACATTCCTAACAGGCAGACAGAAGGATATGGTCTCAATAAAGAGGCGATAGCAAAAATAAGTGAATATGCAGACCTTATTATTACTGTAGATACGGGAATAGCAGCGATAGAAGAGTTGGAATTTGCAGGGAGTATAGGTATTGATATCATCATAACAGATCACCATGAATGTCAGGATGAGATGCCAAAGGGATATTGTGTTATTAATCCTAAGCGCAAGGATAGTACTTATCCGTTTAATGCTTTAGCTGGGGTTGGCGTCACATTTAAACTGATTCATGCTCTAGCTATTCATGAACATATTGAGGAGGAAATATGGGAATATATTGATCTTGTTGCGATAGGGACGATTGCAGATGTTGTGCCGCTTATCCATGAAAATAGAGTGATGACTTATTTAGGATTTGAGGCTATACAAAATACAAAAAATATAGGACTTAGAGCACTGATTCAAGTAACGGGTGAAAGTGATGTTAAAGAAAAAATTACTTCTAATAAGATTGCCTATCAAATTGGACCTAGAATAAATGCTGCTGGCAGGTTAAGTGATGCTAAAATAGGAGTTGAACTCTTTACAAGCAAAGATGAAACAAGTGCTAAAAGGCTAGCTGAAATGCTAAATGACGAGAATAAGAAAAGACAGGATATGGAAGCGGGTATCCTTGAACAGGCAGAAGAGTATATTAAAAACCACATTGATGTTACGCGTGAAAAGATATTTGTAGTAGTGGGAAAAGAATGGCATCATGGGGTGATAGGGATTGTTGCCTCAAAAATCATGTCTAAGTATTACAGACCTACCATTATATTAACAGAAGAAGACGGGGTACTCTCAGGTTCAGCAAGAAGTATAGAAGGATTTAATATTTTTGAAGCCATTCACGGCATGCAGGAATATTTGTTGCGATTTGGGGGACATGAAATGGCAGCAGGACTTTCTTTGCAAGTAGAAAATTTAGATATATTTAGAAATCGCATGAGTCATTATGCCAGTGAGCTAATTGACGAGGAAATGCTGATTCCTTCTATGAAAATAGACTTTAAGTTAAATGCAAAAGAGGTTAAACTAGATTTTTGTGAAATGCTTGAGAAATTGGAACCATATGGAGCGTATAATCCGGTACCACTATTTAGTATAAGAGGTAAGGTGCAAGCTGTTCAAACTATGGGACAAAATAATCAGCATCTTAGATTAACGCTAGAACAAGATGATACAATACTTCAAGCTGTTGGGTTTTATAAAGGATATTTTGCAGATTATCTGTCATTAGGCGAAGAAGTGGTTGTTGCTTGTGAGATTATCAAGAATGTATGGCATAACAAAGTTAATGTACAGTTGCGTATAAAAGATATACAATCTACAGAGCAAGAAGTATTAAAAAGTAAGTACTATATGAGTTTATATCATTATTTAAAAGATCCAAGTGAGATGAATGAACCCTATATAAACTTAATAAAAGATAATAGATCGCTAGGACACACAAATGTGATAAATGTTTATACTGAAGAGGGGTTAACAAAAGTTTGCGAAACTCTTAAAAATAACTCGAAAAATGTTAACTTAAGTTTTAAGATATGCTATAATAAAGCTTGTTTGAAAAATAATGAAATAACTATTAGCGTCAATCCCTTTCAGATTGCTAAGGAGAGTATTTCTTATGAATGGGATTATTGTACAGTAGGTCATCCTATGATTGTATACGACAATAGTCTCATACCTCACAAAAATCAATTAATTAAAATGATTCCAAGTCATAAAGACTGTAGTGCAGTTTATAAGCTGTTTAAAAAGAATCCTTTAGGATATATGACTGTACATAAGGCGATTGTATGTTTAAGTCCTTACAATATGACAGAATATAAGTTGTTTCAAACTTTAGATATTTTTAAGGAGCTAGGCCTTTTACAGTATACTTTAGATGACGATAAAATAGCCTATGATATGATCTCACCAGATAAAACAAGACTAGAAAATTCTGCTAAGTATAGAAGTTTACAAAAGTACGCTGAACAGATTTTACAAATAAATTAAAAGAAGGTTTTAAGGAGGAGTTATAATGAATTTATATTCTCTTATTCGAGATGTAAAGGATTTCCCAACAGAAGGTATATTATTTAGAGACATTACGCCGCTGCTTCAAGATCCAAATGGTTTAAAAGAATCAATAGATAATATTGCAGAAGTCCTAAAAGATGTAGATTTTGATTTTGTAGTAGGCCCAGAATCAAGAGGATTTATATTTGGCGTGCCAGTTGCTTACAAAATGAATAAAGGTTTTGTACCCGTTAGAAAACCGGGTAAGTTGCCTTATGAACATATTTCACAAACGTATGATTTAGAATATGGTACATCAACCATTGAGATTCATGTAGATGCCATAAAAAAAGGCCAAAAAGTAGTTATTGTAGATGATCTTTTAGCGACAGGCGGAACAACTCAAGCAATGATAGACCTTATTGAAAAGCTTGGTGGGGAAGTAGTGAAAATAGTTTATTTGATTGAACTTGAAGCGCTCCCAGGCAGAGAAGTTTTAAAAGGATATAATATTGAATCTTTATTAAAATACTATAGATAAACCGTTTTAAATAGCTTAATATACCTGTATATTTTAATTGGTTTTTCATATCCTAAGAAAAAGACATTAGGAGATGATATTTATGAGTAGAACAACTTCAGTAACCGCAAAACTTCATAGCTATTCTTTG
>CAKZUB010000018.1 GCA_937921505.1 uncultured Clostridia bacterium
TTTGAACTGCTTAAAATCTTATGATTTACATTTGACACATTTATTGAAATCTGATGTGGATAAGTGAATTTAGAGCCCTCAAAAAAATCAGCATTTTCACTATAATTATTTTTCAATAGCTATTGAGGGCTGAATAGTAACCTATTTTTTTATATACATTTAATCATTACTCTTACTTTTATACCCATTGCATATCACAAGCAAAGTTTGTGATATGCAATGGGTATAAAAGTTGAAAGTGTTTTTCTTTCAATAATACAACTGCAAAACGATATTCATAAAAAAAGCACACCCGAAGGCATGCTTTTTTATGAAGTCTTAATTATTCAATAATTGATGCTACTGCACCAGATCCTACTGTACGTCCACCTTCACGGATAGCGAAACGAAGACCTTGAGACATCGCAATTGGGTGAATAAGTTCGATTGTCATTTCAAGGTTGTCTCCAGGCATACACATTTCTGTGCCTTCTGGTAACTCGATAACGCCTGTAACGTCTGTTGTTCTGAAGTAGAATTGTGGTCTGTAGTGTGAGAAGAATGGTTTATGACGACCACCTTCTTCTTTTTTAAGAACGTATACTTGAGCTGTAAATTTTGTATGTGGCGTAATTGAGCCTGGCTTACATAATACTTGTCCACGTTCAATTTCAGTTCTTTGAATACCACGAAGAAGTGCTCCAATGTTATCTCCAGCTTGTGCTTGATCAAGAAGTTTACGGAACATTTCTACTCCTGTACAAACTATTTTACGAGTTTCTTCATGAATACCAACAAGTTCAACTTCATCTTGAACTTTAAGGATACCAGCTTCTACTCTACCAGTTGCAACTGTACCACGGCCTGTAATTGAGAATACATCTTCTACTGGCATAAGGAATGGTTTATCAATAGCACGGTCTGGAGTTGGGATATATTCATCAACTATTTCAAATAGTTCAACGATTTTATCTCCCCATGAACCCATTGGATCATTTAATGCTTGAAGTGCAGAACCACGGATAATTGGAGTATCATCTCCTGGGAATTCATACATACTTAGTAAGTCACGAATTTCCATTTCAACGAGTTCTAATAATTCTTCATCATCTACCATATCACATTTGTTTAAGAAAACAACGATGTATGGTACACCAACTTGACGTGAAAGAAGAATGTGTTCACGAGTTTGTGCCATAGGACCGTCTGTAGCTGCACACACAAGGATTGTACCATCCATTTGAGCTGCTCCTGTGATCATGTTTTTAACATAGTCAGCATGTCCTGGGCAGTCAACGTGAGCGTAGTGACGAGCTGGAGTTTCATATTCAACGTGAGCTGTAGAAATTGTGATACCACGTTCTCTTTCTTCTGGCGCCTTGTCAATATTATCGAAATCAACTGCTGCACCTAAACCATATCTTTGGTGAAGAGTTTTTGTGATAGCTGCTGTAAGTGTTGTTTTACCATGGTCAACGTGTCCGATTGTACCAATATTAACGTGTGGCTTATTTCTTTCATATTTAGCTTTAGCCATTTTGTTTATTCCTCCTTTTATTTGCTGAGTTTGTTTTTTCTCAGATAATTTGATTATATTCAATTTACAGCGACTTTGCAAGTAGCTGTAAATTATTATTTAAAGAATATCTTAATAGATTTAATAATTAACCTTTTTGGTCAGCTATAACTTTATCTTGAATGTTCTTTGGACACGGTTCGTAGTGGTCAAACTCCATAGAGTAGTTTCCACGTCCTTGTGTTCTTGAACGAAGTTCTGTTGCATAACCAAACATTTCTGCAAGTGGTACATAAGCTCTAACTTCTTGTCCGCCACCAATTGCTTCCATGCCTTCCATACGTCCACGTCTGGAGTTAAGGCTTCCAATAACGTCTCCCGCATAATCTTCTGGTGCTGTTGCAATAACTTTCATAATAGGTTCTAGAAGAACGCCGCCTGCTTTTTTCATAGCATCTTTAAATGCCATAGATCCAGCAATTCTAAAGGCCATTTCTGATGAATCGACATCATGGTATGAACCATCGTAACATTCAGCTTTAATACCTAATACTTTGTATCCTGCAAGAGGACCTGTAGCCATAGCATCTTGAATACCTTTATCTACTGCTGGGATATATTCTCTTGGAATTGAGCCACCTACAACACTACTTACGAATTCATAAGTATGATCAGAGTTAGGGTCAAGTCTTGTGAATCTAACTTTACAGTGTCCATATTGTCCACTACCACCAGATTGTTTAACGTATTTAGAGTCAACATCTACATCTTTCGCCATAGTTTCTTTGTAAGCAACTTGTGGTGCACCTACATTAGCTTCTACTTTGAATTCACGAAGAAGACGATCTACGATAATCTCTAAGTGAAGTTCTCCCATACCTGCGATGATTGTTTGTCCAGTTTCAACATTTGTAAACGTTCTGAAAGTAGGATCTTCTTCTGCAAGTTTTGAAAGAGCAATACCCATTTTTTCTTGGCCAGCTTTTGTCTTTGGTTCAATAGCTACCTCAATAACTGGTTCTGGGAATTCCATAGATTCTAGTATTACTGGATGTGTTTCATCACATAGTGTATCCCCTGTTGTTGTCCCTTTAAGTCCAACAGCAGCTGCTATATCTCCTGAGTAAACAGTAGGTATTTCTACACGTGTATTAGCATGCATCTGTAAGATACGTCCTATACGCTCTTTTCTATTTTTTGTTGAATTAAGCACATATGAACCTGAATCAATTGTTCCTGAATAAACACGGAAGAATGCAAGCTTACCAACAAATGGGTCTGTCATAATCTTAAATGCAAGTGCTGCAAATGGTTCTTCATCCGATGAATGTTTCTCCATTTCATCCCCTGTGTCAGGGTCAATTCCTCTAATAGCAGGAATGTCTAGTGGTGCTGGCATATATTCAACAACAGCATCAAGTAGATTTTGCACCCCTTTATTTTTGTAAGCTGAACCACAAAGTACTGGAATAATTTTAACTTCTATTACAGCTTTTCTTAAGGCTACTCTTAATTCTTCTTCTGTTACTTCTTCGCCTTCAAGATATTTCATTGTAAGTTCTTCATCTGATTCACAGATTGCTTCAATCATTTCATTTCTATATTTCTCAGCTAACTCTGTAAGATTTGCTGGAATATCTATCTCTTCTATATCTTTACCTAAGTCATCTTTATAGATGATGGCTCTGTTTTTCATAAGGTCAACAACACCTACGAATTGATCTTCTGCACCAATAGGTAATTCGATTGGCACTGCATTAGCACCAAGTCTTGTTCTGATCATGCTTACTACTCTATAGAAGTCAGCACCCATGATATCCATTTTATTTACAAAAGCCATTCGTGGTACCTTGTATTTATCAGCTTGGCGCCATACTGTTTCTGATTGAGGCTCAACGCCACCTTTTGCACAGAATACGCCAACAGCAGAGTCAAGTACACGAAGCGAACGTTCAACTTCAACTGTAAAGTCTACGTGTCCAGGTGTATCTATGATATTAATACGATTTTCTTTCCAGAAACAGGTCGTAGCTGCTGATGTGATTGTAATACCACGTTCTTGTTCTTGCTCCATCCAGTCCATAGTAGCTCCGCCGTCATGCACTTCGCCAATTTTATATGTTTTTCCGGTATAAAACAAGATACGCTCTGTAAGAGTTGTCTTCCCCGCATCAATATGCGCCATGATACCAATATTTCTAGTGCGCTTAAGCGGATATTCTCTTCCTGCCAAGGTAATTCCTCCTTTGGTTTATATGGCCTACCATCTGTAGTGTGCAAACGCTTTGTTTGCTTCTGCCATTTTGTGTGTATCTTCTTTTTTCTTAACTGCTCCGCCTGTGTTGTTAAGTGCATCAATAAGTTCTGCTGCAAGAGCAAGTGTTGTTGTTTTTTCTCCACGCTTACGTGTGTGAATTTTTAACCAACGAAGGCCTAGTGTTTGACGTCTTTCTGGACGCACTTCCATAGGTACTTGGTAAGTAGCTCCTCCAACACGACGTGCTTTTACTTCTAATACAGGCATAATATTATCGAGCGCTTCTTGGAAAACTTCTAGAGCATCTCTACCTGTTTTTTCTTTAATGATGTCAAACGCACCATAAACTATCTTTTGTGATTTACCTCTTTTACCGTCTAACATCATGTTATTAATAAGTTTCGTTACTAACTTACTGTTGTATAGAGGATCTGCTAAAACATCTCTTTTTGCTATATGTCCTTTACGTGGCACGGTCTTCCCTCCTTAACTAATATCTGTGAAATATCATCGGTACTCGCCCTCAAAATTTGAGGATCGTGCGCGCCCTTATTACTCATTTATTTAAATCTGACTACTCAGCTTTATATGTGTAAGTTGGGCACCAATTAATTCCTACTTATTTTTTACCTTTGGTTGCTGCTGCACCTTTTTTACCTTTTTTAGCACCGTATTTAGAACGAGCTTGTTGTCTTTTTGCAACACCTGCTGTATCTAATGTCCCACGAACAACGTGGTAACGTGTACCTGGTAAGTCTTTGATCCTACCACCACGAATTAATACAACACTATGCTCTTGAAGATTATGTCCTTCACCTGGAATATAAGCTGTAACTTCGATTCCATTTGTAAGACGTACCCTTGCAATTTTACGAAGAGCAGAGTTTGGTTTTTTAGGTGTAGCTGTTTTAACTGCTGTACAAACACCTCTTTTTTGTGGAGCAGAGATATCTGTTGCACGTTTATGCAAAGAGTTGAATCCTTTTTGCAATGCTGGCGCAGTTGACTTTTTCTCGATTACTTTTCTTCCTTTACGTACTAATTGGTTAAATGTTGGCATTCTGGCACCTCCTCCTTACTCAATAATTGCTGCTACTGCAGTTTTCACTTCAACGTTACATTCTTTGCCAAGTTCTTGCATACTTTCCATATACCTGATCTCAACGTTTTTCGCTTTTGCAAGCTCTACCACTTGACTTGTAACTCGGTCATCGGCATCTTTGGCAACAAATACAAGCTTAACACTTTCTCGTTCTAACCATTTTAAAGTCTGTTTTGTTCCCACAATCTTTTTCGTGTCTTTCAAATGGTACAACATAAATCCCCCTTTAGGTTCATTTTTATGCATACTATTACACACTGAACGATTCTATCATTTCCAAAGCTTCTTGTCAAGGCTTTTTTACTTTATAAATAACCCGTAAAAGCAGCCACTTAACGCTACTTTTACGGGTTATTTGTATCTATCTATGCTTCATCTATCATTGTAACATTCAATTTGCGGTATTTATCCATACCTGTACCGGCTGGAATAAGCTTCCCTATAATAACATTTTCTTTAAGTCCAATGAGTGGATCTGTTTTTCCTTTAATAGCAGCTTCTGTAAGAACTTTTGTGGTTTCTTGGAAGGATGCTGCTGATAGGAAGGAGTCTGTAGCAAGTGAAGCTTTTGTAATACCCAGAAGCACACTTTTTCCTATAGCCGGTTCTAATCCCTGCTCTACTACCTTTTTGTTGACCTCTTTGTATTCTAGTATATCTATAGAGCTTCCTGGCAATAAATCTGTATCGCCACTTTCTTCTATTTTTACCTTCTTAAGCATTTGACGTACAATAACTTCTATATGCTTATCATTAATATCAACACCTTGAAGTCTATAAACTCTTTGTACTTCTTGAATCATGTAGTGCTGTACCCCGACTACCTCTTTTATTTTGAGAATATCATGTGGATTAACACTACCTTCGGTAAGCTCATCCCCAGCTTCTACATAGTTGCCATCTTGTACTTTGATTCTTGAACCATAAGGAACTGTATAAGATTTAGTTTGTTGTTCTTCTTCATTATCAGTAATAGTTACTTCACGTTTTTTCTTAGTATCAGTAATAGTTACTATCCCTGCAATTTCGGATATAATTGCGAGTCCTTTTGGTTTACGTGCTTCAAATAATTCTTCGATACGCGGAAGACCTTGGGTGATATCATCTCCTGCAATACCTCCTGTATGGAATGTACGCATTGTAAGCTGTGTCCCTGGTTCTCCGATAGATTGAGCTGCTATAATACCTACCGACTCACCTACTCTAACTTCATTGCCAGAGGCCATATTAGATCCATAACATCTTGCACATACACCCATTTTAGACTTACACGCAAGAACATTACGTATTCTAACTTTTTTAATACCAATTGATTCTATATAATCAGCTTGATTTGGACTAATCATTTTATTAGCAGGGACAATAACTTCCCCTGTTTCTGGATGCATAACAGCTTCAGCTGTAAAACGTCCGGATAAGCGCTCATGAAGCGGTTCAATAACCTCTGAACCATCCATGTAAGCTTTAACCCACATGCCTGGAACTTCCTCTTCTGGCTTATGGTCGTGACAATCTTGTTCTCTAATAATAACATCCTGTGATACGTCTACAAGACGACGTGTTAAGTATCCCGAGTCAGCTGTACGAAGTGCTGTATCCGCAAGCCCTTTACGTGCACCATGGGCAGAAATAAAGTACTCAAGTACACTTAGTCCCTCACGGAAGTTTGCCTTAATAGGTAATTCAATAATACGTCCTGATGGTGATGCCATCAGACCACGCATACCTGCTAATTGCTTAATTTGGTTTGTTGAACCACGGGCACCAGAATGCGCCATCATATATATGTTATTATACTTCCCAAGATTCTCAAGAAGCGCCTTTGTAATTTTATCATTAGCTATATTCCAAGCTTGAATAACTTTATTATAACGTTCTTCATCCGTCATAAGACCACGTCTAAAGAGTTTTGTAACATGTTCAACAGCTACTTGAGCTTCATCTAAATGCTTTTGTTTTTCACCTGGAACGACCATATCTGATACAGATACAGTAAGTGCTCCTTTTGTAGAATATTTAAATCCTAAGTCTTTAATATTATCTAGCAAAATAGCTGTGTCTGTTGCACCTTGAGTATTAATACATTTTTTGATAATTTCACCTAGTTGTTTTTTACCTACTAGGAAATCAATCTCATATTTAAATTTATTTTCTTCTTTACTTCTATCTACAAAACCTAAGTTTTGTGGCATAATTTCGTTGAAAATAATACGTCCAACAGTTGTTTGTGTCATTCCAGTATGCTTAATACCCTCTATCTCTACTGTTCTGCGTACATTAATGCGCGCATGCAATGTGATGACTTTATTATCATAGGCCAAAATAGCTTCTTTTTCATTATGGAAATACTTATCTTCTCCATGCTCGCCTTCTTTGTCTAGTGTAAGATAATAGGTTCCAAGAACCATATCTTGTGATGGTACAGCAACTGGCCCTCCATCAGATGGTTTAAGCAAGTTGTTTGGTGCTAAAAGAAGGAATCTGCATTCTGCTTGTGCTTCTACAGATAAAGGTACATGAACAGCCATTTGGTCTCCATCAAAGTCTGCATTATAAGCTGTACATACTAGTGGATGAAGTTTTATTGCACGACCTTCAACAAGGATTGGCTCAAAGGCTTGAATGCCAAGGCGATGAAGTGTTGGTGCACGATTTAACATAACAGGATGTTCACGAATTACGTCTTCTAGTACATCCCATACCTGTGGCTGCAATCTTTCAATCATGTGTTTAGCATTTTTGATATTATGTGCAATACCATCAGATACTAACTTTTTCATTACAAATGGTTTAAAGAGCTCAATAGCCATTTCTTTCGGTAGTCCGCATTGATAGATCTTAAGGCTTGGCCCTACTACAATAACCGAACGACCTGAATAGTCAACACGTTTACCAAGTAAGTTTTGACGGAACCTACCTGATTTACCTTTTAACATATCTGATAAAGATTTAAGTGGTCTATTTCCAGGGCCAGTTACTGCCTTACCACGTCTTCCATTATCAATGAGTGAATCTACAGCTTCTTGCAACATACGTTTTTCATTTCTTACAATAATATTAGGAGCCCCTAAATCAAGTAATCTCTTTAAACGATTGTTTCTGTTAATCACTCTTCTGTATAGGTCATTTAAGTCTGATGTTGCAAAACGTCCTCCATCGAGCTGTATCATAGGCCTTAGATCTGGTGGAAGTACTGGAACCAAATCTAAAATCATCCATTCAGGCTTATTGCCTGAAAGTCTGAAAGCTTCTATAACTTCTAAACGTTTAATAACACGCACTCTTTTTTGGCCTGTTGTGGTTTTAAGAAGCTCTTTCAACTCTTCACTTTCCTTTTCGAGTTGAATATCAGAAAGTAATTTTTTAATAGCTTCAGCACCCATTTCAGCAACAAATGAACCTACTCCATATTTTTCTTCTGCTTCTCTATATTCTCTTTCACCTAAAATTTCTTTGTATTCTAAACTCGTTTTCTTAGGGTCTGTTACGATATATGAAGCAAAGTACAATATCTTTTCAAGCTTTCCTGGGGTAATATCGAGTATTAACCCCATTCTGCTTGGTATGCCTTTGAAATACCATATATGTGATACTGGAGCTGCAAGTTCTATATGCCCCATTCTCTCACGTCTTACTTTAGCCTTTGTAACCTCTACACCACAGCGATCACAAACAATGCCTTTATATCTAATTCTTTTGTATTTTCCACAATGACACTCCCAATCTTTGCTCGGTCCAAAGATCTTTTCACAAAATAGTCCATCTCGTTCTGGTCGTTGAGTACGATAGTTGATTGTTTCCGGTTTTTTTACCTCTCCTCGCGACCATTCGCGGATTTTATCAGGGGAAGCCAATCCTATCTTTATGCTCTCAAAAAAGATAGCTTGATCTACATTTGGCATATTATGAACTCCCTTCATACTTTTTTATAAATCTAAATCATCCAATGGGTCATCTTCAAACACTATATCATCCTCAGGTTCAAATTCCAGTTCTATAGTATCCTCAAACAAATCCACCTCTGGCTCTAAGTCTGCTACGTCCTCTATATAATCGTCTGCTACAGGTATATCTTCTAATCTTTCAATATGAATTAATTCCCCTTCATCAACTGTTTCTTTAATATCAACTTCTTTCATATTCTCAGTTAATACTCTTACATCTAATGACAGTGATTGAAGTTCTTTAAGCAATACTTTGAAGGATTCTGGTATACCTGGCTGAGGTATATTTTCACCTTTAACGATAGCCTCATAGGTTTTTACACGACCTACAACATCGTCTGATTTGATTGTTAAAATTTCTTGAAGTGTATAGGCTGCACCGTATGCTTCAAGTGCCCAAACTTCCATTTCTCCAAAACGTTGCCCACCAAATTGTGCTTTACCGCCTAGTGGCTGCTGCGTAATTGTAGCATAAGGTCCAGTTGAACGCGCATGCATCTTATCATCTACTAGATGGTGCAGTTTAAGATAATGCATATAGCCTACTGTAACTGGATTATCAAAACTTTCTCCAGTTCTTCCATCTCTAAGATTGATCTTACCAGTATTATCAAGTGGTACACCTATCCATTCTGCCCGGTGATCAAGATTCTCTTCCAAGTAATCATACATGCTTTTGTCTATTCGGTCTTTCCACTTATCTGAAAACTCTTCCCACGAATGGTTAACGTAATCATTGGCCATACCTAATGTATTCATAATTTCTTGTTCACTTGCGCCGTTAAACACTGGTGTCTCAATTTTAAACCCTAGGGCTTTAGCAGCTAGTCCAAGGTGGACTTCAAGTACCTGCCCAATATTCATACGAGATGGCACGCCTAGTGGATTAAGCACAATATCAAGTGGTCTTCCGTTAGGTAAAAACGGCATGTCTTCTACTGGAAGCACTCTAGATATAACCCCTTTGTTACCATGACGTCCTGCCATCTTATCACCCACAGAGATTTTTCTCTTTTGAGCAATATAACAACGCACCATTTTATTAACACCAGGATCAAGGTCATCCCCATTTTCTCTTGTAAAGACTTTAACATCTACTATGATACCTGCCTCACCATGTGGCACGCGAAGAGATGTATCTCTTACTTCTCTTACCTTTTCTCCAAATA
The DNA here is from genome assembly GCA_937921505.1 of uncultured Clostridia bacterium. GTDB lineage: Bacteria > Bacillota > Clostridia > Lachnospirales > Cellulosilyticaceae > FMMP01. The sequence continues at coordinate 9,968 of CAKZUB010000018.1, forward strand.
TAGCACGCAGCAGTCTTTCTTCTGCTGTAAGCTCTGTCTCACCTTTTGGTGTAACACGGCCTACAAGCACATCTCCCGAACGCACTTCAGCACCAATACGTATAATACCGCGTTCATCAAGATCTTTAAGTGCATCTTCACTGACATTTGGAATATCTCTTGTAATTTCCTCTGGCCCAACTTTAGTGTCACGAGATTCAAGTTCATATTCTTCTATATGAATAGAAGTATAAATATCTTCTTGTACAAGTCTCTCACTTAGCAAAATAGCATCTTCAAAGTTATAACCTTCCCATGTCATAAATCCAATAAGAGGATTTTGTCCAAGAGCTAATTCCCCATTGTCTGTAGAAGGTCCATCTGCTAAAACATCACCTACTTTAACAGTTTCTCCTTTAGATACAAGTGGTCTTTGATTAATACAAGTTCCTTGGTTGCTGCGTTCAAACTTAGTTAACTTGTACGCATGCTTCTTACCTTGATTGTCTTTGATAATAATCTCTCTAGCAGTTACTTTATCAATAATACCATCTTGTTTAGCTATCTGAAGAGCTCCTGAGTCCATAGCAATCTTGTACTCCATACCAGTTGCAACTATTGGACTATTTGTACGGATAAGAGGTACAGCCTGACGTTGCATGTTCGCTCCCATAAGTGCACGGTTCGCATCATCATTTTCAAGGAATGGAATAAGGGCTGTAGCTACAGATACAATTTGTTTAGTAGAAACATCCATTAAATCAATTTGCTCAAAATCAAATTCTAGTATTTCTTCTCTGCGTCTTGCTGTAACAAGTTTATTAATAAATTCACCTTTTTCATTAAAAGGCTCGGTAGCTTGACAAATCGTATACTTTTCTTCTTCATCTGCAGTAATATAAACAATTTCATCTGTAAGGCGTGGTTTGTCACCTGTTTTGTCTATCACTCTATAAGGTGCCTCAATAAATCCGTACTCATTAATTCTTGCAAAGGTAGCAAGTGAGTTAATAAGACCAATGTTTGGTCCTTCTGGAGTTTCAATAGGGCACATACGTCCATAATGCGAATGATGAACGTCACGCACTTCAAAGCCAGCTCTTTCTCTTGAAAGTCCACCAGGTCCTAGTGCTGATAATCTTCTCTTATGAGTAAGTTCTGCAAGTGGATTGTTTTGATCCATAAACTGTGAAAGCTGTGAACTTCCAAAGAATTCTTTAATTGCTGAGGATACTGGTCTTATATTAATAAAAGCTTGCGGACTAACCGCTTCTTGGTCTTGAATAGTCATTCTTTCACGTACAACTCTTTCCATACGAGAAAGACCAATACGGAATTGGTTTTGGAAAAGTTCTCCCACGCCACGAATACGTCTGTTTCCTAAATGATCGATATCATCTGTATAACCTACTTCGTATTCTAAATGCATATTATAATTAATAGAAGCATAAATATCATCTATTGTAATGCATTTTGGTATAAGTTCACTTCTTCTTGCTCTAATTTCATTCTTAATATCTTCAATATCTTCATATTGTTCTAAAATCTTTTCTAGAACAGGATAATATACAGTATCTCTAATATCCAGTTCAGCTGCATCTAAACCATCAAAACTTTGCAGATCCACTGTTCTATTAGTAAGAATCTTAACAGCTCTTTCTACGCCTGGTATCTGTACATAAACAGCTTCTACACCAGTATTTTGAATGGCATTTGCAAGTTTAACTGTTATTTTTTCTCCTTTTGAAGCTACAACTTCTCCCGTAAATGGACTAATAACATGTTCAGTTAGTGTATAGCCTGTAACCCTATTACGAAGAGCTAGTTTTTTATTAAATTTATAACGTCCTACCTTAGCAAGATCATATCTTTTTGGATCAAAAAACATATTTTTAAGAAGTGTCTGAGCACTGTCTACAGTAGGTGGTTCCCCTGGACGAATACGCTTATACATCTCAATAAGACCTTCTTCATAAGTCTTACTTGTATCTTTTTGTATTGTCTCTAAAATTTTAGGTTCTTCACCAAACTTGTCTATAATTTCAGCATCAGTTCCAAGTCCAAATGAGCGCAACAAAACTGTAATAGGCACTTTACGTGTACGATCTACTCGTACATAAAAAATGTCATTTGAATCTGTTTCAAATTCAAGCCATGCCCCACGGTTTGGAATAACTGAGGCTGTAAATAATCTTTTACCTGTCTTATCAAAACTTATGGAATAATAAATACCTGGCGAACGTACAAGTTGACTAACTATAACACGTTCAGCTCCATTAATAATGAATGTACCGTTGTCTGTCATGAGTGGAAAATCACCCATAAACACATCACTGTCAACACTTGTGCCCGTCTCTTTATTGTGAAGACGTGCTCTTACTTTAAGTGGTGAACTATAAGTTGTATCTTTTTCTCTACATTCTTCAATGGTATACTTTGGTTTGCTGTCTAAAAAGAAATCTACAAATTCTAAAATGAGATTACCATTAAAGTCGGTAATCGGAGAAATATCTTGAAATACTTCTTTTAATCCTTCTGATAAAAACCAATCATAAGATGTTCTTTGGATTTCAATAAGATTAGGTATTTCTAAAACTTTATCCTCAGTTCTAGCATAGCTCATGCGAATTTGTTTGCCCATATTAACCAGGCGACTTTTAGATTTTTGCATGTGTTTCTCACCCCTTGCAAAATTTATAAATAATGCATGTTAATGCATCGTTTCAAAAAGGTATAAAATGTGGCATATTTCTAATTCATCCCAGCTGCTTAAAAATGTATCTAAAATTAGAATATGTATTGTAAATATTAAACTGCTATGCTATAATAATTAAAAATTCATTTGCTTTATAGCATATTAGCGGATTTTATAATGCTATCACAAAAAAAAGGTTAAGTCAACCTTTTTTTGTTTTTTATACCTACTTTTCTATATTTGTTGAGATAAGTATTTTTACGTATGGATTAACAGAAATAACTATATCATTTCACTTTTATCATTTCAAGGGGAATCCCCTTTGTTTTTTCCATTCTATACCAACCTCACTGAAACTTACCTTAATAAAGAAAATGGGCAGACACTTAAGTGTCTGCCCATTTTCTTTATTAACAGTATTAATTATTTTAATACAACTTTCGCGCCAACTTCTTCAAGTTTAGCTTTGATTGATTCAGCTTCTTCTTTAGTCACGCCTTCTTTAAGAACTCTTGGTGCGCCATCTACTGCTTCTTTAGCTTCTTTTAAGCCAAGACCTGTGATTTCACGAACCGCTTTGATAACTTTAATTTTTTCTGCGCCAGCTTCTGTTAATTCAACATCGAATTCAGTTTTTTCTTCAACTTCTACTGGACCTGCTGCAACCATAACACCTGCTGCTGCTGATACACCAAATTCTGTTTCACAAGATGTTACTAACTCATTTAATTCTAAAATAGATAATTCTTTAATAGCTTCCATAATTTCTTGAATAGATAGTTTTGCCATTTTTAAGCACCTCCATAGATTTTGTTTTTTAATTTAATTTTAAATTTAATTATTCTTGTTCTTTTTTCTCTGCAACTTGTTTAATAACGCGTGCAAAGCTTGATATTGGGGATTTTAAACTTCCAAGTAAACGTCCAAGAAGTTCTTCTCTTGGAGCAATATTACCAATAGCTACCATACCCGATGCATCATAGTAATGTCCCTCAACTACACCAGCTTTAAATTCTAATTTGTCATTGCCTTTAGCAACTTTAGCAAGAATTCTCGGCCCTGCTGTAGCATCATCATAACTGATGGCTAGTGCAGTTGGTCCTTCAAGGTCTTTTGAAAGCTCTGCAAATTCAGTTCCTTCAATAGCAAAGTTCACCATAGTATTTTTATAAACTTTGTATACAACATTGTTCTCACGAAGTTGCTTACGAAGATTTGTATCTTGTTCTACTGTAAGACCACGGTAGTCTACGAGAAGAATAGAACTTGCTCCGTTTAACTTTTCTTTAATTTGGTTAACAACTACTTGTTTTTGTTCTACTTTTGCCATTATTACACCTCCTTGAAATCTTAATTTAATTCTTATTTGAATTAAAAAAGCCACTTTGCTCTGAAATCCGCAGGCAAAGTGGCGATACATCCGTCCATTTATCATTAGACCTCGGTAGGTTGTATACGTTATACCTTTATAAAAAGGCACCTACTGTCTGCGGTACAGTATTTAATTATTCAACGTTTGTCATTATATCACTTATGTGATAGCTTGTCAACGTTTATAATACTTTAAATTATTCAGCTTTCATTGGGTTGATTTTAATACCAGGACCCATTGTTGATGAAACTGAAATGCTACGTAGGTATTGACCTTTTGCAGCAGATGGTTTTGCTTTTATAACTGCACTCATTAACGTGTGGAAGTTGTCTTGTAATTTTTCAGCACCAAAAGAAACTTTACCAATTGGAACGTGGATAATATTTGTTTTGTCAAGACGATACTCTATTTTACCAGCTTTGATTTCGTTAATTGCTTTTGTTACATCCATAGTAACTGTACCAGCTTTTGGATTTGGCATAAGGCCTTTTGGTCCAAGTACACGACCAAGTCTACCTACAACGCCCATCATATCTGGAGTTGCAACTACGATATCAAAATCTAACCAACCTTCATTTTGAATTCTTGGGATTAATTCTTCCCCACCAACATGTTCTGCACCAGCAGCTAATGCTTCATCAGCTTTAGCTCCTTTTGCAAATACAAGTACTCTGTGAGTTTTACCTGTACCGTGTGGTAATACAACTGCCCCACGAACTTGTTGATCTGCATGACGGCTATCTACACCTAATTTAATGTGGGCTTCAACTGTTTCATCAAATTTAGCTATTGATGTTTTTTGTACCAGTTCAAATGCTTCTGCTGGATCGTAAACGCTAGTACTGCTTACGAGCTTCGCTGCTTCAATATACTTCTTACCTCTTTTCATTGCTTTACCTCCTTGTGGTATTATCGGGGACTGCGCCCTCCCACGTAAATATATACGCGCCTTTAGATTAAAATTATTCTTCGATTACGATTCCCATTGAACGAGCTGTACCAGCAATCATGCTAATAGCTGCCTCAAGGCTTGCTGCATTTAAGTCAGGCATTTTGAGTTCTGCAATTTTGCGAACTTCTTCTTTTGAGATCTTAGCTACTTTTGTTTTCACTGAGTTAGCTGATCCTGATTGGATATTGCAAGCTTTCTTTAAAAGAACTGCTGCTGGTGGAGTTTTTGTAATAAATGAAAAACTTCTGTCTGCATATACTGTTATAACAACTGGTATAATAAGACCTGCATCTTTTGCTGTTCTTTCATTGAATTCTTTTGTAAACCCTACGATATTAACACCATGTTGACCAAGGGCTGGACCTACTGGTGGAGCTGGAGTTGCTTTCCCAGCTGGAATTTGTAATTTGATCATTCCTGTAACTTTTTTCGCCATTTAAGCGTACCTCCTAAAAAAATGTGGTATTCGCGGGGAATTCCCTCCCACTCGCGCGTCATACTTTAACTATTTGTATTATATTGAAGCCTACATTTACACCTTGTGTAGATTCCTTAGATAAGTATTTCTATTTGAGTCATACTTATCTCTACTGGGAACTCTCGTCCAAATCCATTTACTGATACGACTACCGTACCTTTAGATTGATGGACTTCTTTTACAATACCTTCTGAATTCTCAAAAGCTCCTGTAAGTAATGTGACAGCATCTCCTACTCGAACAGTTGGAACAAGTAGAAGGGTGTCTATTCCCATATTTTTAACTTCTTCTAATGAAAGTGAAACTGGTTTGGAGTCTGGCCCAACGAATCCTGTAACTCCTCTGGTATTTCTAACAACATACCAGGTATCATCTGTCATTACCATTTTGATTAGTACATATCCAGGGAATACTTTTTTTTGAACAGTCTTTTTCACACCATTTTTTTCTTCTATCTCTTGTTGCAAAGGAACTTCTACAGTATGGATGAGTTCTTGCATATTTCGATTTTTAATTGCTTTTTCTATATTAGCTTTTACTTTGTTTTCATAGCCCGAAAATGTATGAACTACATACCACTTTGCCTTCTCCATATATGTTCCTCCATTATTATATTAATCCTTGTAATAAAAGCATAACTTCACTTAATGCAAAGTCCATTGCTAAAATGATAAGTGCAACTATAGTAGATAGTACAATAACATTGAATGTCATTTTAAAAAGCTCTTGTTGGTTAGGCCATACAACTCTTTTACTCTCTCCTGCAAAGTCTTTAAAAAACTCTATCATAATCCACTTCCTCCCTGGGTATTTCTTCACACAATTATTTTTTAGTTTCTTTGTGTGCTGTGTGTGTTTTGCAGAATCTGCAATATTTCTTTGTTTCCATGCGGTCTGGATGTGCTTTCTTATCCTTTGTCATGGTGTAGTTTCTTCGCTTGCAATCTTCACAAGCTAAAGTAATTTGTACTCTCACGTTTTGACACCTCCACCTTAAGTTAAATCTCTTAAAAATTGCCACAAAAAAAAAGACCTATTTAGGTACAAAATAAATATATCATATTCTTAAATAGGTAGTCAAGCTTTATTATAATATGTTTTTTGCAAGGATTAGACTTTTTTTTGCTGTTTTTTATAAACATCGGAGACATGACTCGCATTATGAGATACATGAACCCTCTCTATTTTCTTCTTTGAATGAGCCTGTAGAAGAAGAAGGTTTCTTTGTTCTTGGTCCACTATAGCCTGCTTACTATCAAGTATGGCTTTTACTAAGCCTTGTACTGCTCTAACATGATCTGCCTCTTTTATAAGGCCTTTAGATGCCTCATAACAAGCTTGAAAGTCTTCTTCTATACTGCTTAAGGTTTTTGTAATCTCATCTTTATAATCAGCCATTTGAGCCATCATATCTAATGCCTGATCTTCATCTTCTTCCTCTGATCCTGTTAAAGAAAGTAAAATCGTAGTCTGATTGTCTGTTATCGTAAGAATTTGGTCTAATAGGTTCTGAATCTGACCTAGATATTCAAATAACTTCTCCATAAATCATACTCCTTTATTTTTCGCCTTATTTTTTATCAAAAAAATGCCTTCTTAATAGGACTGGTCATAAGGATTGGCATAAAATGTATCCCTTTTTTTAAAATCTCTCATCTTACGCAGCTGCAGTTTGACACCTTTAAATTGACTGTCAAAGACCACTCTATTTTGTTTATCTATTTTCGCTGTCTCTAATAATATAGCTCTTTCTCTATCATCTAATACTCTGGGGTTATCATTTTTGATCTAATGCTTCCTTTTGAAGCTTGGTTAATCTTAGTAATTCATCTAAAAATGCTTTTTCATTAAAAAATCCCCTCCTATACGCAGTTTCAATACCTCTATTTTTTATATCGTACATTTTATAGTATTTATTAACAACAAAAAAGTGTCGCCTACTAGGCAATGTCATTTAGTTAAGTGGTATTACTCTAAAAAAGTCATTCATGTATAGAAAAATATTCGTGGCTGACTTTTTCTATATATTTGAAATTTACAAAATAACATTTTAAGGAACGACAAATAGGCGGAAACACTATGCCGTCTAAAAATTCTTTGAATTGATAACTGTGTTTTTTTATGCTACCCTATAATTAAAGCACACCGCTTTTTTGAATTTGATCTTGCGGGGGCCTTTACGCCCTTCTCTAATAGGAAGGACGTTTTTGCGGACAAGTGCTTTAACATCAGGTGGATATACATTTTCATCCTTAAAAAAGTTTTTGCATATATGAATGGCTATAGTGAAATTCACTTGATAGCCATGCTTAGTAGGCTTTTGCTGAATGATTACGTGAAGGGTAATCATCTCACAGAAGTTATACATAACAAGTCTTGCAAATACTTCTCGGGTAATGTACTCCACTTTTTTTGAATGAAAACTTGTAAGTCCAAGTGCATACTTTAACTCTCTAAAAGAAGTTTCTATCCCCCTTATGCCGACTTTTTATTAATGTCGATATTTGCATGATAGTTATCATGCAAATATCGGCATTCTTTATCATGTATATTACAAAAACATCAATAAACTCTCGGAATTAGATAAATCTAATTCCAATGCATATTGAAAATTGAATACTCCTGACCTGATGTAAAAAAGAAAGATTTTTTGCATGAGAAATAGACATAGCGGTAGCTATGCTTTAAAATAGGTATTGTTAGTATTACTAAGCGGGGAGCTTTGTAATTAACTCTTGAAATGCATATACTGATGGCATTTCCCAAGCATCATGATGCCATAGAGGCGGCAGTACCACATCTTAGATGAGCGGTGCTTGCCGCCTTCTAGTTTATAATCCTGTTTCTCACGCTTATTAGAACGTTCTACAGAAGTTCTTCTATCATATTCTTTTTTCCATTCCTTA
>CAKZUB010000019.1 GCA_937921505.1 uncultured Clostridia bacterium
TCGAGGGTTCGAGTCCCTTCTGGGTCGTTTTGGTCGCTTAGCTCAGCTGGGAGAGCATCTGCCTTACAAGCAGAGGGTCATAGGTTCGAGCCCTATAGCGACCATTTATTATGGCGGAATAGCTCAGTTGGCTAGAGCACATGGTTCATACCCGTGGTGTCGGGGGTTCAAATCCCTTTTCCGCTACTATTAAAAAACAATTGCTTATTAACAGGCAATTGAAAAAGACTTTAAATAAAACATTAAAAAGAACATAGTTATTACATTCAATGTAATAACTATGTTCTTTTTAATATGCATCCGTTTTATAATGGGCTTTTTCATTGTGTTATTCTTAAATGAAATGATATAATATGTTTATTAATAATAAATATTGCTATTTTTTTAAATAGCGTGATGAACTCTATGCTAATAAATAAGATAATTTAAGACAATAATTAAGGGGTGAGCATCTGATTTATAATTTATATAAAAAAATGATAAAAGAGCTAAGTAAGATGAAGATAGGAAACAAAATTAGTTTATATTATTTTACGCTAATTATTATTAGTATTGTAATAAGTATATTTATATATCAACGTACTAATACATATTATATGAATCAAAGAATAGAAGAGATAGCAATACAAGGCATACAATCTGATAGTCGCAATTTTGAGTTATTTATTGAGGATATTAATAATTTTTCTAAAATACTTATATCGAATCAGAATGTACAACAACTCTTAGAAAATGAAAATACGTATAATTTCCCCAACTATAAAAGGTTAGATCGTTTCTTACAAGAGTTCATTAACTTTAATTCTAAAGTGTCTTCGATCTATTTTTTTAGTAATTCAGGTAAAAGGTATTTTACAGAAAAGCTCACTATAAAAGAAATTAGACTTAAAGATATTGAAGAAATGCCTTTCTATGAAGAAATTCTTAGTAAAAAGGGAGGTTTTATACTTGCAAGTAATCAAGGAGAATTAAATGATGCTAAAAATAATAAAGAAGTTTCTTTCCTAAGAGTTATTAATAGTCTGCAGAGGCAAGAAAAAATTGGATTTTTGATTATAAATTTAGATCAAAAAGTATTAGAAAAATCTCTTGGACTAGATGAGAAAAATAATACTACACTATTGGTAAAAGATTCAAAGGGACAAACAATAATTAATCATAATCCTATAAAAGAATTTGATGAAGAAACATTTTTTAAACAACTTGATGAAGAAAATAGATCTTGGCATATTTTTCGTATAAATAATATAGATATGATGGTTACAGGAATAAGTAATAATAAATATGGATGGAAAATCCTTAAGATTATTCCATTGCAAGAGTTATCTAAACAATTAAATGTATTTAATATAGGGGTGTCAGCTATTGTTTTCGTAAATATAATTATGTTGTTATTAGGTTCTCTTTTTATCTCTAAGCTCATAACAAATCCAATAAATACTTTAATTAATTCTATGAAAGATGTGGAAAATGGTAACTTCAAGCCAGTTTCTATCAAAACAAATGATGATGAAATCGGTATGCTAAAAAATGTATATAATTTTATGATTAATGAAATACATAAATTAATACAAAAAATCATACACGAGCAGAAGATAAAAAGAAAAGCCGAACTCGGTATTATTATGGAACAAATCAAGCCTCATTTTTTATACAATACGATAGATTCTATTAGTTCGTTGATTATGTTAGAACGTAGTCAAGAAGCATATGAAAGCTTGAGGGCTTTAGGCAATTTTTATAGGACAAGTCTTAGTAATGGAAGAGATATTATTACTATACGCGAAGAGATAGATACAGTAGAAAATTATATTTATATTCAAAAGATCAGATATGGCGATTTATTTGAGGCTGAATACGATGTAGATGAGGAAGTACTAGATGTAAAGGTACCCAGGTTAATATTGCAGCCACTTGTAGAAAATAGCATATATCATGGGATTAGATCAGTGGGCGGTAAGGGGAAAATAAAAATCAACATTAAAAAGAAAAGAAATAAAGTACAAATTACGGTAGAAGACACTGGAATAGGTATAACAGAAGAAAAATTAACAGCTTTAAATACAGCAAGTGAAAAAAGTATTGGGATTCCAGCTACTAGAGAACGCATTAGAATACTTTTTGGGGATAAAAGTAATTTTACGATTGAAAGTAAGTGTAGTATAGGTACTAAAGTTACTATTGAAATGCCATTAGAGGGGGAGGAAACTTTTGAGGACTGATTATTTAAATATTTTATTAGTAGATGATGAATATCTTATTAGAGAATTATTAAAAAAGTGCATTCAGTGGGAACATATGGCATGTAAAATAATTGGCGAAGCAAGTTGTGCTGCAGAAGCATTTGATTTTTTAGAAGAAAATCATGTAGATTTGATTATTACGGATATTAATATGCCAATAATTGATGGGCTTGAAATGTCTAAGAAGATTTTAGAGAGTTATCCTAAAATGAAGATTATTGTAGTTTCAGGATATGATAAATTTGAATATGCCAAAAATGGCATTAAGATTGGTATAGAAGATTATATTTTAAAGCCTATTAACGAGGCAGAAGTTGAAAGAGCTATACTTAATGTAAAAGACAAACTTGGAAAACAAAGGGAAAAGGAATATGAAAGTGAAACTATTAAGAAGCATCTAGAGAATAATATACCGTATTTAATAAAAAATTTTTTTATTGAGTTATTTAAAAGTAAGTTATCTCTTGTAGAAATCGAAGAAAAACTGCATTTGTTAAAATTAGAATTTAGAGGTGATTTTTTTCAGGTTGTACTTATTGAGATACTTTTCAATAGGGAAAAAGTATATTCAGAAGAAAGTAAGCTTATAGAATTATTGGAAGTCATATGTATTTTAGAAATATATTTTAAAGATATACCATTTATACATATTCTATTAGATTCTAAAGAAAACATTTCAATTTTCTGTAATAATTCAGAAGTTAACTTAATAGAAGAATGTGAGTGTTTACTTAAAATGCTTAAAGACAGTAACCCACAGAGGGATATTACTATTGGTATAGGTAGTATAAAGAAAAGAATTGAGGATACAAAAGGCTCTTATAATGAAGCTATAACATCACTTCAATTTAAAGCTCTTTTAGGAGGAGACCGAGTCATTTGTTATGAAGATTTAAATATTGTAACAGATAAAATAAATGAAATGTCTGTAATCCAAGAAAATGCGATGGAGCAACTACAATTTTTAATTAAAGCAGGGCTTAGCGAACAAGCTTTAGTTTGCATAGACACTATCTATAAAAATATAGGGAGATATAGAAATATAGAAGAACAAAGCTTTATTACACATGTGCGCATTCAAACAACAAGAATGACTGCACTCCTATTTGATATGATTGCATCTATGGATATAAGAATAGATGATATTGTATACTATCAAGAAGAATTTTTTAAAGAAATTGCTGCTATCATAAGTATACCTCATGCTAAAGAACTGGTTATTTCTTTGGTCTTGAAACTGATTAAGCATATTAATGGCATCCATACGCATACGGTAAGTGATTATATGGAAGACATTTTGGAGTATATTCAAGAAAATATGAGTGATTATGGATTGACATTGAATAAAATTGCAGCACATTTTTATATGAATCCAAGCTATCTAAGTAGGACTTTTAAACAAAAGAAAGGGATTAGTTTTAAAGACTACTTAAATAAAATTAGAATGGAACAAGCATTAGAATATGTTAGGAATACAGATTTAAAAGCATATGAAATAGGTGAAAAGGTTGGTATACCTGATGCTAATTATTTTAGTACGTCTTTTAAAAAGTATATAGGGATGTCAATGACAGATTATAAAAAAAGATAGCAGATAAAAGTTAAAATGATAAATAGAGGATGTTCCCTATAGCAATAAGTGGAACATCCTTTATTTATAAAAGTATAGTAGTAATTTTAAAAATAGAACAAATAGTCGAGAACCAAGTATGTGTATAATGTATGAAAAAAAGATGATAATGGTAAGATTTTTAAAGATTATAGTAAAAAATATATATTACAAGTGTACTGTGAAAAATGTAATATGTAAATGTAACCAAAACAAATATTAGGAGGGGAATAATATGAGGAATTTTTGGAGTAAAGTGTTAACTTTTTTTATTAGTGGGGCTATAGCAGTATCAAGTGTTGGGTGTGCGCCAACAAAAAAAGAGGCTGAAGCGGGAGGGAAACAAGAAACAGTTTCAGAGAGTGTTTCTAAAGATACAGCAAAAGCAGGGGATAAGATTAAATTAAATGTATGGCATTTGTGGACGACAGATGCAGATGCAAACGCAAGATCGTTTAATAAGGTACTTGAAAAATATAAAGAAGAACATCCAAATGTAGAAATTGAACTGGATGCAAGTGAAAATGAAGCTTATAAGACTAAAATCAAAACAGCTATGGCAGCTAATGAAGGACCAGATGTTTTCTTCTCTTGGGGAGCAGGATTTGCACAACCTTTTGTAGATGCGGGGCAAGTACTTCCGCTAGATGAGTACTTAACGCCAGAACAAAAAGAAAATTTACTCCCAAGTCAAACGGCTAACATAACTTATAATAATAAACTATATGGCTTACCATTTGTATCGTGGATAGGGATTTTATACTGTAATCAAGAGTTATTCGAGCAAAATGACATAAAAATACCCGATACATATGAAGAATTATTAGTCGCTGTTGAAGGGTTTAATTCAAAGGGAATTGTTCCATTTTCAGTTGGAGCAAAAGATGGATGGCCACTCATGTTCTTCCAAAACATATTAGCACTTCGTACGGCTGGAGCGGTTGGATCAAATGCAGCTCTTGAGAGAAAACAAGCGTTTAATCAACCAGAATTTGTTCAAAGTGCGCAACTGCTTAGTGATTTAGTTCAGGCAAAAGCATTTGATGAAGCTTCACTAGCTTATACATATGATGAAGCTAAAATGGCATTTTTAAATGCTGAAGTACCAATGTATTATATAGGAAGCTGGTTTGCAAATGAAGTTCAAAATCCAGAGACTTCACTTGTTAAAGATAAAGTTGTTGCTAAGAATTTCCCAAGTCTAGCAAATGGAAAAGGAAATAAAGATGAATTCTTAGGTGGAGCAATTGATTGCTTCATGGTAAATAATAATACGAAGCATAAAGAAGCAGCAGCAGAATTTGCAGCTTATATGGCAGAACATATGGCAAAAGAAAGCTTTTTATTTGGAGCAGGACTTCCAGCATGGAAAATTGATACACAAGGCGAAACAATTGATCCACTCGTACAACAAATGGTTGACTTAGGAAACAACTCTACAGGTTTTGTTCTTGCATGGGATACAAAATTAAGCGGTGAAGCTGCAGAAAAACACAAAACATTAGTTCAAGAAGTCTTTGCAGGTAGTAAAACGCCACAGCAATTTGTAGATGAAATGGATACTACTAAATAAACTATTTTATAACTTAATAATAAATTTAAATAACTGAATCAGTAATCAGCATCTAGGATTACTGATTTTTTCTAAGAAAGAAGGTGGCAAATGGATAAGGTTTTTAGTGATAAAAGAGCAATATTTATATTTGTATTTCCAGCATTTTTGGTGTTCGCTATGATTATTATTTTACCTATCTTTTTTTCAGTTTATTATAGCACACTAGACTGGAATGGTATTGGTGAAGCAACGTTTATAGGGATTAAAAATTATATTAATTTATTTGTGAATAATGCAGATGGGTTTATGATATCGATAAAAAATTCATTTATTATAGCATTTCTTTCAGTTTTTGTTCAAGTGCCTATAGCACTTATTCTTGCACTTGTTATTTCTAAAGGAATTAAGGGAGAAGGATTTTTTAGAACAGTGTATTTTATTCCTGTTATTATATCAACAACAGTTATTGGACAATTATGGATGAAAATTTATCAGCCTAAATATGGTATGCTTAATAATTTATTAGAAATATTAGGAGTTGATTTTTTAAAGCGGAATTGGCTTGCGACTCCTGAGACTGCTCTTGGAAGTGCCTTTTTTGTAATTATATGGCAATATATTGGGTATCACATGTTATTACTTTATTCTGGAATTAAAGCTATTCCAACTACAATCTATGAAGCAGCAGAAGTAGATGGCGCAAATAATTTTCAAAAGGCTACTAGCATTACAATACCTCTTATTTTACCTATGTTAAAAGTATGTGTAACATTTGCATTAATTGGTTCTTTAAAAACGTTTGATTTAATTTATGTTTTAACAAAAGGTGGCCCCATTCATGCAACAGAAGTGCCGACAACTTTAATGTTCAGCACAATCTTTTTGCAAAATAGATACGGATATGGAAGTTCTATGGCTATTTTTATTATAATAGAGTGTTTGATTTTCACTGTCTTTATTCAAAAGTTTTTTAAAGCTGATACTATAATGTATTAAAATAGGAGGTGAATAGATTGAAAACAGAAAGAAATTTAGATGACTACCCTAGGTTTAAAGAGAAAATAAAGCATAGTTCAAGAAGTAAAAATCACTATGTTCATAATATAAAAGCATATGCTGAAAGAGGTATCCTCTTATTTATTGCAGTAATACAGATATATCCGTTAATATGGCTCATTATGTTCTCGTTAAAAAGTAATCAAGAGATATTTGGAAAGAATCCATTGGCGTTACCACAGGAATTATTATGGGGTAACTATTCAAGAGCTTTCTTAGATGCAAATATAGGAAGATATTTTATTAATAGTGTTATTGTCACAGCACTTTCAGTAATAATTACAGGTCTACTAGCTGCAATGGCTTCTTATGGAATAGCTAGAATGAAATGGAAGTTTAGTCAGACAATGCTAGTTGTGTTCTTATTAGGTATTATGATACCTATGCATAGTACATTATTGCCTCTATTTATTTTTCTTAAGAGATCAGGTCTATATAATACCTATGTTGCTTTGGTTTTACCCTATATTGGATTTTCACTACCTATGTCAATATTTATTTTAGTCGGTTTTTTTGGGACATTACCAATAGAATTAGAAGAATCGGCTTGTTTAGATGGAGCCAATATTTATCAAGTATTCGCAAGGATTATGTTACCACTGACAAAACCCGCATTAGCAACTATTTCTATTTTCACCTATTTAGCTTGTTGGAATGAACTAATGTTTGCGACTACATTTATTAGCAAGCAGGAGTATAAAACGCTTACGGTAGGTATTATGGGTATGGTTGGACAATATGCAACGCGTTGGGGGGAATTAGGTGCAGGACTCGTCATAGCTACAATTCCTACAGTTTTAATTTATATATGTATGAGCAAACAAGTTCAAAAAAGTTTTACAACAGGAGCATTAAAGGGATAAATATTAATGTATAACTACTAAAGCTACATAATAATAAGGCACAATTCCATATCTTAATGTGGTAATTGTGCCTTGTTTATTAGGATCGTATTATATGGATAGATTATGAGTCTTTTTTATCACGTTATAGTGAATAGATTTTAAAGACAAAGTATGATACCATTAGAGTAAATGATATATAGTTTCATAGATAAGCTTAGGTTCTAGTAAAAAAGAGAAAGGAATGAAAAAATAGATGCTGAGAATAGGTATGGGATATGATGTTCATAAACTTGTAGAAGAAAGAAAACTCATATTGGGGGGAGTAGAAATTCCACACGACAAAGGACTTTTAGGACATTCGGATGCAGATGTAGTGGTTCATGCGATTATGGATGCCTTATTAGGTGCTATGGCAGAAGGTGATATAGGCAAGCATTTTCCGGACACGGATTCTAAATATAAAAATATATCTAGTATTAAATTACTTGAGTATGTGAGAGATTTGCTCAAAGAGAAAAGAGCGGTTATTAATAATATTGATGCAACCATAATAGCCCAAAAGCCTAAAATGGCTCCTTATATCCATCTGATGCGTGAAAATATAGCCTACGCACTTCACGTACAAGTGATGCAGGTTAATATCAAAGCAACGACAGAAGAAGGGTTAGGCTTTACTGGAGAAAAACTGGGGATATCTAGCCAAGCTATTGCCCTTATAGAACTATAAGGAGGGTTATTTAAAATGGTTAAAGCTCACGAATCTATTAATATGCAGTTACTCAAATTTTTAGCTAAACAGTACCCGACTATAGATACAGCAATCACTGAAATCATCAACCTACAAGCTATACTTAACCTTCCAAAGTCTACTGAACACTTTGTATCCGATATACATGGTGAGTATGAAGCGTTTTCTCATGTGCTTAGAAATGCATCTGGAGTACTTAAACCCAAAATAGATACTTTATTTATGAGTGAACTCTCAGAAAGAGATCGTAGAAGTTTAGCGATGCTCATTTATTATCCGGAAAAAAGATTAGAGCAAGTTATTAAAAAAGAAGAAGATATAAATGATTGGTATCGTATCAATTTGTTTAGAATCATTAAGTTATGTAAAGTTGTTTCTTCTAAGTATACGCGTTCAAAGGTAAGAAAGGCACTTCCTAAAGAGTTTGCCTATGTAATGGAAGAGTTGCTTAATGAACAGATTGATACCCATAATAAAGAGCAGTACTATAATGAAATTATAGAGAGAATCGTTAGCCTTAATAAAGCTAATGAGTTTATGTGTGCTTTTTGTTATTTAATCCAACGCCTTGCAGTAGATAGGCTCCATGTGCTAGGAGATATCTTTGATAGGGGGCCTAGGGCCGATAGTGTCATGGATATTATGCAAAGGTACCATGCGATAGATATTCAGTGGGGAAATCACGATATCTTATGGATGGGAGCCGCCGCTGGGAGCGCAGCTTGTATTGCCAATGTCATAAGGATAGCTTGCAGTTACTCAAATTTGCAAACTTTAGAAGAGGGTTATGGCATTAATTTATTACCTTTAGCTACTTTTGCCATGAGTCATTATAAAAATACAAACTGTAGTCTTTTTATTCCGAGAGTTGATGAAGAAATAGATATTAAAAAAGATGATATAGAACTTATTGCACTTATGCATAAAGCGATTACGATTATTCAGTTTAAACTTGAACATAAACTTAGTGAACGTTGCTTTGATGAAACAATGAAAAAAAGAGATTTACTTCATCAAATACACTATAAAAACAAGACCATTACATTAGACGGAAAAGTTTATCCCTTAAGGGATGTGGATTTTGCAACAGTAGACCCAAGTGATCCCTATCAACTCACAAAAGAAGAAGAGCAAGTTATAGACAGACTGTTACATTCATTTATACATAGTGCTAGATTGCAAGAACATATCAGATTTATGTTTTCAAAAGGCAGTATGTATAAAGTCTATAATAATAATTTACTGTATCATGGATGTATCTTAATGAACGAAGATGGCACCTTTCAATCTATTAACTTAGAAGGTAGAGCGTATTATGGTAAAGGGTACTTAGATAAGTTAGAGGAAATCGTAAGAGAGGGATACTTTAATCATAGTGATCCTATTATACGTCAAAAAGGGCAAGATATGATGTGGTATCTGTGGTGTGGTAGGTGTTCACCTTTGTTTGGGAAAGATAAGATGGCTACTTTTGAAAGATATTTTATTCAAGATAAAACGTGCAGTATAGAGCATAGAAACTCATATTATAAGCAATTAGAAACGGTAGAGCTTGCACAAAAAATACTTCATGAATTTGATATTACCGGGGAACAATCGCATATTGTTAATGGACATGTCCCTGTTCAAGTTAAACTTGGGGAGACTCCGATTAAAGCCAATGGTAAAATCATTGTCATCGATGGTGGATTTACAAAAGCTTATCAGAAGGTTACCGGTATAGCTGGGTATACACTCATCTATAATTCTTATGGACTGCAGTTAGCTTCTCATCAACCTTTTGAGGGGGTACAAAAAGCTATTGCTTCTGAGAAGGATATTGTTACGACCATGAATATTATAGAAATGGTTCATAATAGAAAAAGAGTGAAAGATACGGATGTCGGAAAGGATATCATCAGTCAAATACAAGCACTACTTACTTTAGTTGAATATTACCGATTAGGGTTATTAAAAGAAAAAGAAGCATAATAACTCAAAAAAAGTGTGGACTAATTTTAAAACTTATATTAGAATATAGTATGTCATTACATTGTTACATTGATTTGAAAGATTGGAGGTTATGAGATGCTATTTTCTAGCAATAATGTTTTAGATAAAACAATTCCTGTCCCACTTTATTATCAATTAAAAAAAATATTATTAGAATATATTCACCATAATCATGAAAATGTAGATGAACCTATTCCTACAGAAACAGAGATAGGAGAATATTTTAATATTAGCAGGCCAACGGTAAGACAGGCTATTAATGAATTAGCAGTTGAAGGCTATTTATATCGTATTAAAAGTAAGGGAACTTTTATAACCAAGCCTAAAATTAAACAGGAATTTTTAGCCACCTTAGACAACTTTTATAGCGAAATGCATAAACAAGGACTTACGCCATCAACTAAAGTTTTAAGTGTTAACGTAGTAGAAAGTGATAAAGATATTAGTGAGTCATTAAGTATACCTTTCGAAAGTAAGGTGATTAAACTAAGAAGGCTAAGATATGCCAATCATGATCCTATCGTGCTTGTAACCACTTACTTACCTCAAGCTAAGTGCCCAGGTATTGAAACAAAAGATTTAGGGAATAGATCACTCTATGAAATACTAGAAACAGACTATAAGTATAGAATCGCTGGGGCAAAGAGAACAATAGAATCTATTTTAGCAACAGAAACTGAGGCTGAAGCTTTAAGTATAAAAAAAGGAAGTGCTATTCAATATATCGAAAGCAAAGTACATTTATACGACGGAACAGCTATAGAATATTCACAAGCATTTTATAGAGGCGATAGAAATAAATTTGCTTTTGAAGTTAAAAGGGATATGTAAAGGTTGAATTGTGGAAGCTTGAATCTATTATGGAATAGATTCGAGCTTCCATTTTTTAAAATAGTGAAGAAGAGTAAAATATTATTTAAATTATAAACAAAAACCTATAGACATTTTAAAAAAGATGTATTATAATCATGTTATGTAATTACATAATAACATAATTACTAAAATACATAAATACTAAAACAGATAAACACTATATTATGTAGTCACATAAATGTAAGCGAGAGTGAAGAGTTTAAAGTATATGATAGGGGGATGAAAATGAGCAATAAAATATTAATAACACCAAAATCTTTTAAGACATATAAAGAGAAGGCCTATTTAATGCTTAAACAGAATGGATTTGAAGTCATTGAAAATACACTTGGACGTACGATGACACAAGAGGAAATCATTCAAGTTGCCAGCGAAGGAGTAGTTGGTATTATTATAGGAATTGATCCGCTGCCAGCTGATGTATTAGAAAAATGCAAGGATTTAAAAGCTATTTCAAAATATGGCGTAGGCATGGATAATATTGATTTAAATAAAGCTAAAGAATTAGGGATTAAAGTAAATAATGCAGTAGGTACAAATAATGTATCGGTTGGAGAGCTTGCAATTGCACTTATGTTTGCATTAGGCAGAAATATACCAAGAAATACAGCAGATGTTAAAGAAGGCAGATGGGACAGAAAGATAGGGGTAGAGCTTACAGATAAGAAACTTGGTCTTATCGGAGGAGGCTTAATAGGCAAAGAAGTTGCTAAAAGAGCAGTTGGACTTCAAATGAAAGTATCTATTTTTGATCCTTACTTTAATGATGAAGCATTCTTGAGTCAGTATGGTATAGACAGATGCTATGACATAGAGGAACTTTATAAAGAATCTGACATTATCTCACTTCATCTGCCAGTTACAAAAGATACGAAAGAATTTATGAACAAAGATGTTTTTAGCAAGATGAAATCTTCAGCTCTTCTTATTAATACTTCAAGAGGTGAGCTGGTAAATGAAAGTGATCTTTATGAAGCCCTTGTAAATGGGGAAATAGCAGGAGCAGCACAAGATGTCTTTTCATCAGAACCTCCAGCTAAAGAAGAAAAACTACTGACTTTAGATAACTTTATTCTTACATCACATATAGGAGCCTTTACAAATGAAGCTGTAGAAAAAATGGTTATTACGTCTACTCAAAATTTACTTGATATGTTGTTAGGTTAAAATTGAAAGGGGTATAGCTCATGCATCATTCTATTATGACTGTAAAAGGTGAGATACTAAGTGACGAACTAGGACTTTGTCATAGTCATGAACATCTATTTATTGCGGAAGGACAGTCTGCTAAAATCAACAAAGCACTAAGAATAGACGATTATAATAAAACACTTGAAGAGGTGCTGCTCTTTAAAAAAATCGGTGGACAAAGCATTGTAGATGCTCAACCAGTAGGATGCGGCAGAATGGCTGATTTACTCTATAAGGTTTCAGAAGAAACAGACATTAACATTATAGCATCGACAGGATTTCATAAACTTATTTTTTATCCTGAAAATCATTGGATTCACAGTATGTCTGAAGAACAACTGATGGAACTTTTTGCAAGTGAACTTCAAGTAGGAATGTACATAAACTCTGATGAGAGACGTTACGAGAGAATAATATCAAGAGCAGGAATTATAAAAACTGCTGTTGATACAGAAGGAATGACTAAGGAGTACAGAAAGCTTTTTAGAGCAGCAGCAAAGGCATCACTTCTTACAGGCGCACCTATTATGAGTCACTCGGAAACAAGAACAGGTATAGAGCAAGTGAAGTTTTTAAGTGAACAAGGCATTGCACCAGAATCTATGATCATATGCCATATAGACAGAAGTATTGAAGATTTCACTTATCAGCTTGAGGTGGCTAAAACTGGGGTGTATATGGAA
Organism: uncultured Clostridia bacterium; assembly: GCA_937921505.1. Lineage (GTDB taxonomy): Bacteria > Bacillota > Clostridia > Lachnospirales > Cellulosilyticaceae > FMMP01. The sequence continues at coordinate 12,796 of CAKZUB010000019.1, forward strand.
CTTGATACAATAGGAAGACTTAAGTACCATTCAGACGAAGACGAAGTAAAGCTAATCCTTAAATTAATTGAAGCTGGGTTTGAAGATAAGATTTTAATTGGTCTTGACGTAACAAGAGAACGTTTAAAGAGTTATGGTGGAGAAATAGGACTAGATTATATTAAAGAAAGCTTTATTCCGCTAATGCACAAGCATGGTATTACAGACACTTGGATTAGGAAGTTCATAATAGATAATCCAGCAAAAGCTTTTACTAAAAAAATATAGATAATGCAAAGATACTATAACAAAAAAGATAAGGAGAATAGGTTATGAACAAGTGGAAAGTTATTAATCGTATTACAGAAGCAGGACTCGTTGTCGTAGTAAGGGCAGACGATGGAGAGCAAGCTAAAAGAATTACAGAGGCATGCCTAAAAGGTGGAGCCGCAGCTATTGAGATTACTTATACTGTACCTGGAGCTACTAAGATTATTGAAGAACTTGCTAAAGAGTATAAGGGAGACATCATTATTGGAGCAGGAACAGTACTAGATCCAGAAACAGCAAGAGCAGCTATTTTAGCTGGAGCAGAATACGTAGTTAGTCCATTTTTAAGTGTACCTGTTGTGAAGTTATGTAATAGATATCAAGTACCTTGTATGCCTGGTGTTATGACAATAGAAGGCGTAGTTGAAGCAATGGAAGCGGGAGCAGATATTCTTAAAGTATTCCCAGGAGAAGCTTTTGGACCTAAGATTATTAAAGCAATAAAAGGACCATTGCCACAAGCTAATATGATGCCAACTGGTGGTGTAAGCATAGATAACGTAGCAGAATGGATAAAAGCAGGAGCAGTAGCCGTAGGTGCAGGCGGAAGCTTAATTGCAGGTGCAAAAACAGGGGATTATGAAAGCATAACAAATTTATCAAGACAATTTGTAGAAAAGATCAAAGAAGCTAGAGCTGCCCTATAAGGGTATAAAATAAAATCAACTACTATAAAACACAAAACTAAAAAACACAAAAACCAAAAAAGAGAGGGATTTAACTATGATTATGAAACCATTTTTATCAGACTTTGATTTAAAAACTGGAGCAACAAATGAGAAGGTAACATCTAGACATGTTTCTAACATGAAGGGGATGTTTGCAGATGATGCAGCATTTGAAGAATTAGTGAAGTCGGGAGATCCTAAAGTGTATGACTTTACAGAAATGGGATTTGAAGAAGTTATACAAGACTTATTATATGGAACAAGTATTACTTATCCAGGTAAAGTAGGCAATGAATACTTTATGACAAAAGGACATTTCCATACAATACTAGATACAGCAGAAGTATACTACTGTTTAAGCGGAGAAGGTTATATGCTCATGGAAACACCAGAAGGTGAGTGGGCAGCAGAAAAATTATCAGCAGGAAAAGCTGTATATGTTCCAGCAAGATGGGCACATAGAAGCATCAATACAGGTAATACACCACTTATTACTTTCTTCTGCTTTAGAGCAGATGCAGGTCATGACTATGGCACAATTGAAACAAAAGGTTTCAGAAAGTTAATCGTTGAACAAGACGGTAAACCAGTTATTATAGATAATCCAAAGTGGAAATCAGAATAATATAGTAAGTTAATATATGAAGTTAAATATAAGAAGTTAAATATAGGAAATTAAATATAAGAAGACTAATATATGAAGATAATATATAAAGACTAATAAAAATCATTAATATAAGAAAGCCAATATAGGAGGGAAAAAGATGAGCGTTATATTACCAGCAAAAGCTACGCAACCAACATTTTATTTCATAGGAGTTACAACAACAAAATCATCTATTATGAAAGTATTTCCAGAGTGGGCAAAAGCACTAGGACTTAAAGATGCTTTAATAAAAGGTATTGACATGGAAATCCATGCACCTAATCAAGATTATATAGATGTAGTTAACTTTATTAAAAATGATGAGTTGTCTTTAGGAGCATTAGTAACAACCCATAAATTAGATTTATTCGAAGCAACATATGATATGTTTGATTATTTAGATCCACATGCTCTAAGATTCAGAGAATTATCATGCATTTCAAAGCGTGATGGTAAGCTTCGAGGACATGCTAAAGATCCTATCTCAAGTGGATTTTCAATGGAAGCTTTTATTCCAGAAAACTTCTGGAAAGACCATGGCGGAGAAGTTTTCATTATGGGAGCTGGTGGAAGTGCACTTGCAATTAGTTCTTATCTGACACAAGAAAAGTTTGGTGAAAACATACCTAGCAAGATTGTTATTGCCAATAGAAGTCAGCCAAGACTAGATGAGGCAAAGGCAAAATTAAAAGGCATAAATGACAAGGTAACATTTGAATATTTATTAGGCACTACTGCAGAAGAAAATGATAAATATTTAAAAGCCATTAAGCCTTACTCACTAGTTGTTAACGCTACAGGACTTGGAAAAGACAGACCAGGTTCACCATTAACAGACCAAGTTGTATATCCAGAAAACAGTTTGGTATGGGAACTTAATTATAGAGGAGATTTAATCTTCATGTATCAGGCACAAGATCAAGCAGCAGAAAGAAACCTTACAATCGAAGATGGATGGATCTATTTTATACATGGCTGGACACAAGTTATTGCAGAAGTTTTCGATGTTGATATTACTGGAGCAAGATTAGATGAATGTGAAAAAATTGCAATGACACTTAGATAACTAACGTATAAAGTCTACATTAATAGATCAATAATGTAGACTTTATATTATTATATTCTGAAATGTAATTACATTATTACGTAATCATATCATAAACAAATTTATTTATCTATTCTTCTTTTCCATAAACACATTTTTAGCAGGTTAATTAACTTATCGGTAAGAAAAGTTTTACAGCATATCCTAAGACACTACTAGAGAGGTAACCAAAATGATTAATTGCATAGTAAATCAAAGAGCATTAGAGGTACCAGAAGGCATCACAATTATGGAGGCACTGTTAAAAGAGAATATAGAAATTCCTAGATTGTGTTATGATCCAAGGCTACACGACCCGAACCGTTCATGCGGGCTTTGTATCGTTAAGCTGGAAAAAGAAAATAAAATTGTTAGATCCTGTAATACACTTCTGACAGATGGTATGATTATCACTACAAATAGCCTTGAAATAAATGCATATAGAAAAGTAAGGATGGAACAGCTCTTAGAAGATCACAATGCTGACTGCATCGCTCCATGTCAGAATACTTGTCCAGCAGGCATAGACATTCAAAGTTATTTAAGACATACAGCCAATGGTAATTACTTGTCAGCTGTAAAGATTATTAAGGATAAAAATCCTTTTCCAATTGTATGTGGAAGAGTATGTCCGCATACTTGTGAAGCTAGTTGCAGAAGAAATTTAGTGGATGAAGCAATTAATATTAACGGCGTAAAAAGAGCAGTAGCAGATTTTGATCTGTTCTCAGAAGCACCCTACATACCCAAAAAAGCAAAGTCAACGAGCAAGAAAGTTGCTGTTGTAGGGGGTGGGCCATCAGGATTATCAGCTGCTTATTATTTAGCAGTAAAAGGGCATGATGTAACTGTTTTTGAAAAACAACGCAAAATGGGAGGCATGATGCGTTATGGTATTCCTGATTATAGATTGCCACAAGAAAGTCTTGATAAAGAAATTGAATGTATTGAGAAACTCGGAGTTAAACTTCAAACCCGCAAGGCACTTGGTTTAAATATAAGACTAGAAAATCTGCAAAGAGAATTTGATGCAGTCTATTTAGCGGTAGGTTCATGGCAAGCAACATCAATGAGAGTTGAAGGCGAACACTTACCTGGTATTTGGAAAGGGATTGAGTATTTGGAACAAATCGCCAAGGGTAAAAACATAGACTTAGGGCAAGAGGTTGTTGTAGTAGGCGGAGGCAATACAGCAATTGACTGTGCAAGAACAGCACTAAGAAAAGGTGCCAAGAACGTTACAATACTTTATAGAAGAACAAAAGTTGAGATGCCAGCTGAAGCATATGAAGTTGAAGAAGCATTGAAAGAAGGCATTAACATTACCTTTTTAACAGCTCCTGTTGGTTTTGAATCAGATGAACATGGAAAGCTAAACGGCATAAAATGTATAAAGATGGGTCTTGGTGAACCAGACTTGTCAGGAAGAAGAAGGGCAGTTGAAATTGAGGACAGCGAGCATATTGTTGAAGCAAGTGCAGTAATAAGTGCTATTGGACAGAAAACAGATACAAGCTATTTATGGAATGACTTGCCTATTAAACTTAACAAATGGGGAGACATTGAAATTAATGGAAAAACCATGACGACCTCAGCAGAAAAAATATTTTCAGGGGGAGACTGTGTTACCGGGCCAGCTACAGTTATTCAAGCAGTTGCAGCAGGACATCAGGCAGCAATGAGTATAGATCAATATCTCATTTGTGGTTATGCACCTGAACAAAAAGAAGATTACTCATGCAGCAGAGGTTCTTTTGAAGATCTTCCACGCTATGAGTTTGCAAACCTAGCTAAACTATCAAGAAAACATGGTGAAGAGATACCAGTAGAACAAGCAATCGTTGGGTTTGATGAAGTTGTTAAAGCAATGACTTTAGAAGAAGCAAAAGAAGAAGCAGAAAGATGTCTTAAATGCGGCTGTAACGAAAGACATAATTGTCAGTTAAGAAAGGAAGCTTCAGTACTTGAAGTATGTCATCAAAAAGAATCTTCTATTGTAAGAAGGTATCCTGTTACTGAGGACCACCCTTTTATTATAAGAGACACAAACAAATGTATTTCTTGTGGAAAATGTGTTTCAGCATGCAAAGAAATAGAAGGCGTAAATGTACTGGGATTCTACTTAAAGCAAGGAAAGCTATGTGTTGGGACTAAAACAGGCAATCCCCTGTCGCAGACAGCTTGTATATCATGCGGACAATGTGTAGTAGCCTGTCCATGCGGCGCACTGGATTATAAAAGGGCCAGTGACAAAGTATTTAGCATGTTAGGCAATAGCAAAAAGGTTAAGGTTGGTTTTGTTGCGCCGGCTGTACGCTCTCTCATCTGTGCACATTATGGGCTGGAAGCGGATAAGGCATCTTCTTTTATTGCAGGAATGCTCAAGAAATTAGGATTCGATAAAGTGTTTGACTTTGTATTTGCAGCAGATATGACCATTGTTGAAGAAACAACAGAGTTTTTAAAGAGACTTGAAAATGGAAATTTACCGCACTTTACATCCTGCTGCCCTGGTTGGGTAAACCTTGTTGAAAAAAGATATCCGGAATTAATACCTTATTTATCAAGCTGCAAGTCACCACAACAAATGATGGGTGCAACAGTAAAAAATCATTTACCAGAGTGGTTAAGTGATGGCACGCAAAAAGAAGATATTTTTGTTGTATCCATTGTACCTTGCATGTCTAAAAAAGGAGAAGCCAAGAGGGAAGAATTCAGTGAACAAGACATTTATGATGTAGATGAGGTCCTAACATCAATGGAACTTATCGAAATGATGGAACAATGTGGTTATGACGAGAGTGATATCTCACCGGCAGAATTTGATTTGCCTTATCAGAATGTTTCAGGGGCAGGTATGCTTTTTGGAGCAACAGGGGGTGTTTCAGAGGCTACACTGAGGATGGCTTCTGCGAAAGTCGATCATGGTCATGCGAAAGCGAAAATTGAATTTTTAGAAGTTAGAGGCATGGAAGGCATTAAAACAACTAGTATTGGGTTGGGAGCTAAGAAAGTAAAAGTAGCAGTAGTCAATGGGCTGAAAAATCTTGAACCTATAATCAACGAAATAATAAAAGGGAATAAGTCTGAATATGACTTAATTGAAGTTATGGCATGTCCTGGTGGATGTGTGTCAGGAGCTGGTCATCCAGTACCCAAAACACAAGAAGTAATTATAGACAGACAAAAAGTATTACTAGATATTGATAAAAGCAGTGAGCATAGAAACAGTGAAAATAACCCAGACGTTTTAAGTCTCTATGACAATTTTTATGGAGAGTTCAATTCAAAAAGAGCCCATGATTTGTTACATACACACTACACCAACCGTAAAGCTTCAGGTGATATAGTGGAATACAAATCAGAAGAATCTGTTTGGAAGGCTAAAACAATTGAGGTATATGTAAATCAAAAAAGTGCAGAGACAGACTCTTGTAGTGCGCTTTATCAAATGCGCGAAACTATTAAAAAATTAAAACTTGATTATTTTTTCAGGGTTAAGCCTATTTTGGTTTCAGAGAATGCTGACTTAGCTGGAATCTACGTTACATTAGAAGGTAAAAGGATAGATCAGGAAGCATTACAGAATATTGAAGATTGGCTGTTAAAAGAAAGTCATTAAGTAAGATTAACATTCAAAAAAAATCTTAAGATTTTTAATGTATTCAAATAAATTCTAAACCTATTCAAAAACTAGTTAATTAACAAAAATGTTAATTTACTGTATCATCAGGATATAGCATAGCTTTTAAGTCATAAAAGAGAAGGGGTGAGTGAACTGAGTAAGTATTTACTTGCACATGACCTTGGAACTTCGGGGAATAAAGCAACATTATTCAGCACTGAAGGTAAGCTGATAAAGAGTATCGTACGTGCTTATGATGTTTATTATTTTAATAATAACTGGGCTGAGCAAGATCCTGAAGATTGGTGGCTGGCAGTATGCGAGACAACTAAAGAAATCTTAAAGGGTATTGATAAAAGCCAAATTGCAGCAATATCTTTCAGTGGTCAGATGATGGGCTGTCTATGTGTAGATAAAAATGGCAGGCCTCTAAGAAAAGCAATTATTTGGGCAGACCAAAGGGCAGTTAAAGAAGCAGCTTTGTTAGAAGAATCGATAGGAAGCAAGAAATATTACAAAATAACAGGTCACCGGATCAGTCCTTCTTATGGACTGCAAAAGCTAATGTGGATTAAGCATAACGAGCCAGAAATTTATAGGAATACCTATAAGGTACTTAATGCTAAGGATTACATTATTTTTAAACTTACAGGAAAGTTTGTGACAGACTATTCAGATGCAACAGGAACCTGTATGCTGGATTTAAATACGTATCAGTGGTCAGAAGAGGTTATCAGGAGTGCTGGTATTGATAGTGATAAACTTCCCAAGCTCCACCAGTCTACAAGTATTATAGGCGGGGTAAGCGAAGACGCTGCCATTGTGACAGAGCTTAAAACAGGAACACCAGTTGTATGCGGCGGCGGAGATGGTGTTTGTGCAACAGTTGGTGCAGGTTGTATAAAAGAAGGATCAGCCTATAGCATAGTAGGGTCATCAGCGTGGATTTCAATGACAGCTAAACAGCCAATTTTTGATGAAAGCATGAGAACATTTAACTGGGCGCATATTATCCCAGAACACGTTGCCCCTTGCGGCACAATGCAGGCAGCAGGCGTGTCATACAACTGGCTTAAAAATGAGATATGTACTTTAGAAACTGAAGCAGCTAAGAGGTTAGGCATAAGTCCTTATGAAGTCATTAATAATCGTATAAAAAAATCACGTCCAGGTGCTAATGGTCTTATTTTTCTGCCTTATCTGTTAGGTGAACGGAGTCCAAGATGGAATCCTAATGCAAGAGCTTCTTTTATAGGGCTAACTGCCTCGCATAAAAGAGAAGACTTGTTAAGATCAGTATTAGAAGGCGTAACAATGAATCTCAATATTATACTTGATGTTTTTAAAGAGTATTATAATATCAAAGAACTTATAGTAATAGGCGGAGGTGCCAAAGGGGAAGTATGGAGGCAGATTATGGCGGATATCTATAATCTTAATATCCTTACACCTAACTATTTAGAAGAAGCAACATCCATGGGAGCTGCTGTAACAGGCGGAGTTGGAGTTGGGATATTTAAAGATTTTGATGTTATAGAAAAATTTATCGAAATTAAAAGTATAGAAAAGCCAGTTAAAGAGAACAGTGCGTATTATCAAAAACTGATGCCTGTCTTTGACGATAGCTATAATGCCTTGGTTGATGTTTATGAAAAGTTAGCCACAATGTAAATAGAGTTATATTAGCAATAGTTTAAAGATTTTATAGAGTAACAAGCACATTCATATACAAGGAGGAAATAAATATGCCACATATTAAATCAACTACCAGAGGATTCGCTTCTCCAGGAAAATATATTCAAGGACCGGGAGAAATGAACAGATTAAAAGAATACACTTCTATTTTTGGAAGTAAAGTATTTATACTTATTGACAGATATCTTTCGGACTCAATAGGCAAACAAATTAAAGCAAGTTATGGAGAAGATGTTGATAATCTTTATTTTGATGACTTTAACGGAGAATCGACATTAAATGAAATAAATAGAGTAACAGAACTTGCAAAACAACATAAACCAGATATTATTGTAGGAATCGGGGGAGGCAAGACTTTAGATACAGCTAAAGCAGCAGCAGCCAACCTGAATTTGCCATTTATCAGTGCGCCTACAGCTGCTTCAACAGATGCACCAACCAGTGGGTTATCTGTTGTTTATACTGAAGAAGGAGAGCAAACACACTGTCTTTTTCATAAGTCAAATCCTGATATCGTTCTCGTAGATACAGATATTATTGTAAAGGCACCAGTTCGTTTCTTGGTTTCAGGCATGGGAGATGCTTTATCTACTTATTTTGAGGCAAGAGCTAATGCTGAGTCTGATACTGCAAACTATGTAGGTAAAGGCTATAAAAGGTGTAAAGCAGCTATGGCTATAGCTAAGATGTGTTATGATATTTTACTAGAAGATGGACTCGCAGCGAAGCTCGCAGCTGAAAAAGGTGTATGCACTGAAGCCGTAGAAAATGTTATTGAAGCTAATACACTTTTAAGTGGCGTTGGATTTGAAAATACAGGATGTGCAGGAGGCCACGCAGTCAATGAAGGACTTACTGTACTTGAAGAAACTCATCACTTTTACCATGGAGAAAAGGTTGCTTTTGGAACGATCTGTCAGCTTGTTCTAGAAAATAGACCAAAGGCAGAAATTGAACAAGTTATAGCATTTTGTCTTAGTGTAGGACTTCCAACTACATTAAAAGACTTACATGTAGAACCTACTTACGAAAAAATTATGGCGGTAGCAAAAAAGGCAGCCATAGAAGGTGGTATAGCTCATGCTGAACCTTTTACTGTTACTCCAGAATTATTCTATAACTGTATTCTTGCAACAGATGCATTAGTAAGAAATTATAAAATGCAAAGAGGTATTTAATAGGCTGAACCTCTTCTAGATAGAGTACCATAGAAAAAGAACCTCCGAGTCACATAGTATATTAACTATACTATATGACTCGGAGGTTCTTTTGACAACTTACTTATCCTTTATATTGAGAAGGTGGAATACCAGTTATCTTTTTGAAGATAGTACTAAAATAAGTGGGATTATTGTATCCTACTAAATAAGAAACTTCATAAGACTTATATTTAGATGTTGAAAGAAGTTCTTTAGCTTTTTCGATACGAACTTTTGTTACATAATTGATAAAGGTTTCATCAGTCTCTTGCTTAAAAATACTGCTAAAGTAGCATACACCCATGTTCACATGCTCTGCAACAGATTGTAAAGTTAAATCAGGTGAAGCATAGTTTAAATCAATAAAACTTTTGGCTTTCCTAATTAAACTGCTTAATTTAGATGTTTGGTTAGAAGATAAGTAGTGTGATACTTTTAATGAAACGTCCTTTAATGTATTTTTTGTATTCATAATGTTTTGTGATGCAGTTAATGAACGGTAGATATCTAAAGGATTAGCAAATATACTTTCCATTGAATAGTCCATTGTATTTAGCAAATTGAGTATTTGAACGTAGATAGAAGTTACAAACATAATTATAAATAAGGAAGAATTATGACCATGAGTTATTAATTCATTAAATAGAGAGTCTATATACCGGGTAATCTCTTCATCATTACCAGCCTTAATATAAGAAATAAACTTTTCATTATCATAACCGACTTGTGGATAATTAAAATTAACTTTATTTTGTTTAGCAACATCTTCAGAGTATAAAATATGACTAGAACCAGCAATAAATCTATAATTACAAATTTCTAAAGTTTGCTTATACATATCAGATAAGTGGTCTATTCCTTGACAAATATCACTAATTGCAATCGTAACTGTAAGGTTCATAGCATTTTCAATTTCTTTTTTTAAATTTAAAGCGAGCGAATTTCTATGTTCTTTTAATTTATTGATGCTTTTACTTGCTAAACATAGTATACAGTCACCTGATTTTCCTTCGATCGTGTATAGATTGCTAATAGAATTTGTAACAGCATGAATCTGTCCGTAAAATTGTTTGTGAATATCATTAATTTCATCAAAAGTATGTTGAGCAATGGATAGATGGTAATTATCCAGTTGAACGATTATAAGTAGTAAATGATTATGCATGAAGTCTTTAAGTTTATAATCTGCTGCTTTTTTTTCGATTTCATCAGAGTTAATTTTATTATATATAAGATCTTCGATGAAATGAGATTGAAGCATATATAAATGATTATCTGGTAATCCTTTTGGAGAGCTTTTCTGGAGAGTATACTCATATTTAATTTTTACAAGCATTTTATGGAAATAATCCAAATCAAATGGTTTTAGTAAATAATCATAGGCTCCAAGTTGTATTGCTTTTTGAGCATACTGAAATTCATCATGCCCACTAATTATAATAATGAAAGAATTAGGAAGCATAGGCTTTATAAATTCCAGTAATTCTAACCCATTCATAAAAGGCATGCGTACATCCGTAATGATTACATCAGGGAGAAGATTTTGAATTAACTCAATGGCCTCTTCACCATCGGCCGCCTGTCCAACGATTTCATAACCCAGCGACTTCCAATCAATAATTGTTTGTAGTCCTTCTCTTATTAGCTCTTCATCATCGATTATGATTGTTTTTAGCATTTACATCATCTCCAATATATTTAGGGATTTTTACAATAGCTTTTGTTCCTTTTCCGTAAGTACTTTCAAAGTGAAGACCATAATCCTTACCAAAAAATATTTGTAATCTTTGGTGGACATTTTTTATACCATAGATTGGGATTCTGGATTGTTCATTTAAATAGAGAGCTTCATGTAGTGCGGCTAATGTCTCAGGAGGAATACCAACACCAGTATCTTCTACTTCAAACAGTATTATTTCATCTTTTTCATACGCTCTGATAGAAATATGTCCAGGGCCTTTCATAACTTTAATACCATGATATATTGAATTTTCTACTAAGGGCTGCAATATGAGTTTAAGTGTATTGTACTTATGAATATGAGAAGGAATGTCAATAGTATATTCAAATTTATCTTTATATCGGAACTTTTGAATCACTAAATAATTTTGCACATGATCAATTTCTTCAGCAATTGATATAATATCTTTACCCCGGCTGATGCTAATTCTAAAAAACTTTGTAATAGAGGTAACCATTTGCACAATTTGCTCATATTGCTGCATACGTGCTAACCACACAATAGAATCTAAGGTGTTGTATAAAAAGTGAGGGTTAATTTGAGATTGTAAAACTTTTAACTCATATTTTCTAAGCTCATTTTGTTCTTCATAAACCTCTTGCATTAAATTTCTAACCTGTATGATCATCTTATTAAAGCTTTCACTCAACTGGCCAATCTCGTCATCATATAAAACTTCCATCTGAACATCTAGATTACCTGATTCTACTATTTTCATGAGTGACATCATATTTTTTATAGGTTCAGTAATTGTAGAAGTAGCAAGTACAGATAGGAAAAGTGATAAGAAACATACAAAAAGAAGTATAATAACTAATAAGTTAATAGAAATTATGTTATCTTTTAATAAGTCATCTGATTGGATAATGCCTATAATTCTCCAATTGTTGTTAGTTAAGAACTTAGGCAGGATAATGGTATTGCTAATTGAATCAATTATATAAGGTGCAGTTGCTTGTTGTGTTGAGTGTATAGCTTTTATGATCGTATCTGACTTTTTATCAAGTGTGCTGTTTGAAGAGCTAATAATTTGATTATTTTCATCAACTATAAGTACAAAACCTGTCTCACCAAAAGAATCTAATAACATTCTATCTAAATATTCAAGCTCAATGTCAATTAATACAACACCTAGAGTCTTATTACTAGCCTTATCTTTTATAGCTATTCCTTGAGAAAGAAAAGTTTGTCCGAAGGTTTGGGCGGCAAATGAATCTACATGTGGGGCAAACCATATGGGTTCATCAGATTCTATTACTTTTTTATACCAATCAGTAATGGTCAGGTCATCTGGGAGCACAGAATAAAAGTTACTTTTATATTTACCGCCATTTTCTCCTACAACGTAGTAAGCATATAATCTTTCTCTGTACGTAGAATCAAAATTAAGATAAGTATCCATTGATAAATCCATTGCATATTTTTCAGCAAGGTTTAAAGCAAGAGGTCCTCGTAGTGACTCTTGTATAATAGTATCATTAGCCATTTTTAAGCTAACAGAATTAGTTTCTGCAACTAATGCCTCTATTCTAATTTGAACTTGATCTAATGTTGCAAGACTAAACTTAATAGCTGACTCACGCGTTGAGTTTATAGATAATATAATAGAAATGCTGCCTATTATAATTGTAGGTAGAATACACACTAAAATAAAGTAAATCATTAGACGCTTATATAAATTCATATTACCAAGATAATTTTTAATCACTCTTTTAATGTTCATGTATCAACCCCCCTATAAAAACTATGATAGAATAAATTATACCCAATAATGGTTAAGATATAAATAGATAAAAAAATAATCAAAAAAAACATAAAGGTTTCAAAAAAAATAATAGGTATTTAATTATATCTAATGACTTCTTGAATAAATAGTAGGTGACTGTTATGAGAAAAATATATAGTTTATTGATGATAGTAATATTATTAATGATAGGATGCAATCTCAGAAATTTAAAAGAAGAGTATACGTCAGAAGATAAAGGTATAGTTGTAGGGTTTTCACAAATGGAAAATAATAGTCCTTGGCGTATTGCAGAAACAAACAGTATAAGAAGTGAAGCTGAAAAAAGAGGTATTGAACTTATATTTACTGATGCTCAGGCAAATGTAGAAAAGCAAATTTCAGATGTTCAGTATTTAATCGAACAAAAGGTAGACTATATTATCTTAGCACCCAAGCTATATGATGAGCTTGGTGAAGCATTACAGCTTTCAAAGGATGCAGGGATTCCTGTGATTTTACTAGACCGTAAAGCAAAAGGAGAAGCAGGAAAGGATTACTTAACATTGATAGCCTCCGATTTTATTTGGCAATCTCAACAAGCAGGGAAATTATTAGCAGAAGCTACGAGTGGGAGAGCAAATATAGTTGAACTTACAGGTACAGTGGGCTCTTCAGTTGCAATCGAAAGATCAAAAGGATTTAAGGATATCATTGATCAATATGAAGAGATGACGGTCATTGCTTCACAAAGTGCTGATTTTACTAGAGTTGATGCGAAAAAAGTAATGGGAAGTATTATTCGAGAAAGGGGTAAAGAAATTACTGCGGTGTACGCACATAATGATGAAATGGCAATAGGAGCAATTATAGCATTAAAAGGGGCTGGAATAAACCCAGGAAAAGATATCATTATTGTTTCAATTGATGGTGAACGCGATGCATTAAAGGCAATTATAGCTAATGATTTATATGCAACAATAGAATGCAATCCCTTTATGGGAGCTATAACATTTGATGTTATTGAGAGACATTTAGCAGGAGAAAAAATAGAACCTTTTATTATCATTAAGGACCGAATATTTACTAAGCAGAATGCAATAGAACATGTAGATTCTGCTTTCTAACTTAATGAAAAAACGTAGGAACTTAAAAGAAAGGTAATCATTAACTAAGAGAACAAGTTATATTTGGCCAGTTTATTTGGATGATATAACTTGTTTTCTTATTTTTTATATAAAGTAATTTGTATTTATAAAATAGAATTGTGATTCAAAAGAATATTAAACTTTTTTAGTCTCTTCAAATAAAATTTAAAGCAGTTCAAAAGCTAGTTGATTAACAAAAGCATCAATCTACTGTATCATTATAGACATAACTTAGCTTTAAAAAATCATCAAACAAGATATAACTAAAATAGGCCTGTTTTAGTTATGTTTTGCTATGGTTATGAAGCTAGGGTGAGTTCTATCAAACTAAAATAAAAAAATGGAGGGGTAATTAATGAAAAAACTTTTTTCTATATTGGTAATTGCAGCAATGACATTTACAATGGCTGGTTGTGCTTCGGGGGGAGCAACAAAAAATACTCCGGCAGAAACTTCAAAGGGAGCTTCTGATAATAAAACAGAGGAAAAGAAAGTTGAAGAAAAGAAAACGCGCGAAACGATTAAAGTAGGGTTCTCACAAATGGAAAATAACGGCCCATGGCGTATCGCAGAAACAAATAGTGTTAGAGGAGAAGCAGAAAAAAGAGGCATTCAACTTGTATATACAGACGCTCAAAGTGATACAGCTAAACAAGTATCTGACGTAGAAGACTTAATTGCACAAGGTGTAGATTATATTGTCTTAGCGCCAAGAGAATACGAAGGATTAGCACCAGCGCTAGAATCAGCAAAAGAAGCTGGAATCCCAGTTATCTTAATAGATAGAGAAGCAAAAGGAGAGTATTTAACTCTTGTAGTTTCAGATTTTATTTGGGAAGGTCAGCAAGCTGGATTATTATTAGCTGAAAAAACAGGCGGAAAAGCTAACATTGTAGAACTTAGTGGTACAGCAGGCTCATCTGTTGCGATTGACCGAGCTAATGGATTTGCTGATGGGATTAAAGAATATCCTGATATGAAAATTATTTCTTCACAATCTGCAGATTTTTCAAGAGCAGAAGGACAAAAAGTTATGGAAAACATCATTCAAGCAAAAGGAAAAGAAATTACAGCAGTTTATGCACACAATGATGAAATGGCAATAGGTGCTATTCAAGCATTAAAAGCAGCAGGAATGCAACCAGGAAAAGATGTTATTGTTATCTCAATTGATGGTCAAAAAGATGCATTAAAGAGCATTATTTCAGGAGAATTATTTGCATCTATCGAATGTAGTCCTTTCTTTGGGCCAATAGCATTTGACATTATTGAACGTCACTTGATTGGAGCAGAAATACAGAAGAAAATAATTAATGAAGATAGAATATTTACAATTAAAAATGCTGCAGAATTTGTAGACTCAGCATACTAAAAAAGAATTACATAAGAGAGGATATAAAATCCTCTCTTTATAAATGAAAGGAGGGACTTAGGTTGGATGAACATGTATTGCTACATATGAAAGGTATCAGTAAAGATTTTCCAGGTGTAAAGGCATTAAAACAAGTAGATTTAGAAGTTAAAAAAGGTGAAGTACATGCACTCATGGGAGAAAATGGAGCAGGGAAGTCAACGTTGATTAAAGTATTGACGGGTGTTCACGTAGAGGACGAGGGCGAGATCTACTTTGAAGGCAAGCAGATTTTCACCAACAATACGTTGCAAGCTCAAAAATGTGGTATTAGCACAATTTATCAAGAGTTAGACCTCATTCCAGAGTTAAGTATTTGCGAGAATGTTTTCCTGGGTAGGGAGATTATGAAGAACGGTATGATAGACTGGAAGGCTACAGAAGAAAAAGCAAAAGCATTACTATTAGATATGGGTATTAAAGTAGATGTAAGAGGTATTTTAAGCAGACAAAGCACTGCTATTCAACAAATGGTATCAATTGCCAGAGCCATATCTATTAATGCAAGACTTGTTGTAATGGATGAACCTACATCTTCATTAGATGATAAAGAGGTAAAAGTTTTATTTGAAGTTATTAAGAAATTAAAAAAACAGAATATCTCAGTTATATTTATTAGTCATAGGTTAGATGAGATTTTTGAGATATGTGATTCAATTACTATTTTAAAAGATGGTGAGCACGTTGGGTCTTCAGCAGTAAAAGATATTACAAAGTTAGAATTAGTATCTAAAATGATTGGAAAAGATGCATCTAAAATTATATCTCGGAAAAAAAGCTATAACAAAGATAAAATGAGCAGTGGAAATATTATTGAGACAAAAAATATTATTTGTGGACCTAAAGTAAGAGGCATTGATATTGAAGTGAAAAAAGGTGAAGTAGTAGGACTCGCTGGGTTACTAGGTTCTGGCAGAACGGAACTAGCGAGATTAATTTTTGGTGCAGATTCGCCTCAAAAGGGTGAGATTCACATCAATGGAAAAAAGGTTAAACTAAATCGACCAAAAGATGCCATAAGACATGGCCTCGGATTTTGCCCAGAAGACAGAAAAGTGGAAGGGATTATACCTCACATGTCTGTTAAGGAGAATATCACGCTCGCTATGCTCCCTAGACTTACAAAAATGGGGGTAGTGTCAAAGAAAGAACAAGAAAAGATAGTCAATAAGTATATACAGGCACTTAAGATTAAAACACCTCATATGAATCAAGCAGTAAAAAACTTGAGTGGAGGAAATCAACAAAAAGTAATTTTAGCAAGATGGATGTGCATGAATCCAGAGTTATTAATTTTAGATGAACCTACTAGAGGAATTGACGTAGGTGCCAAAACAGAAATTCTAGACTTAATAGAAAAATTGGCAGAGGATAATATCAGTGTACTCATGATATCATCTGAGATTGAAGAACTCATGCATGCTTGCGATAGAATTGCAGTTATGAGAGATGGTAAAAAAGTAGGAGAGCTATATGCAGAAGCAATTGATGAAGAAGCTATTATGAATTCGATTGCTGAAGGTCATAACTCATTTGCATAAAAGAAAGAAGGTGAAAAAATGGAAAAAAGTACAAGCAAGGCAATTGAAACAAGGAACCGAGAAATAGATTGGAAGACATTATTTAATAAATATGCAACGCCTATATTATTAGTGTCTCTGATTGTAATTAACGTTTTATTTACTCCTAACTTTGCAAATGTTAATACAATGTGGAACATTTTAATTCAAATGACTACTATACTTTTAACAGCACTTGGTATGACTTTAGTTATTGCATCAGGTGGTATAGACATTTCGGTAGGATCTATTATGGCTATATCCTCCATTGTAACAGCAAAATCTTTAGGATTTGGTGTACTGCAAGCCATTATTTTAGGTTTATTAGTCTCTGCTCTTTGTGGCTTATTTATTGGCTTTATCATTGCAAGATTTAAGATACAACCTATTATTGTAACATTACCTATGATGATTGGTATAAGAGGAATAGCTCAAGTTATTAACGATTCTCAGCTCTTAAATTTTAATGAGCCTAAGCTCTCTTTTATTGGAACTTATAAATTGCCAGGGAATATACCTATACAAATGTTAATAATGATTGTTGTTGTTGGAATTGTATATTTTATATCTAATAAAATGGCTTTTGGCCGTTATGTTCAAGCAATGGGAGACAATTATAAAGCATCAAGATTAACTGGAATTAATACTTTTATCATAACAATAGGTATTTATATGATTTCAGCAACGCTCGCAGGTTTTGCCGGAATTATTGAGACAGCTCGTTTATCAGCAGCAGATGCTAATGCCATAGGAAAATTAATGGAACTAGACGCTATTGCAGCAGTAGCAGTAGGCGGAACACCAATGAAGGGTGGCAGACCAAATATTATTGGCACCGTTTTTGGAGTTTTAATTATTCAAATTATTACTGTAGCAGTGAATATGAATAATATTCCTTTTACCTATTCCTTAGTTCTAAAAGCTATAGTAATTATTCTGGCACTTTGGGCACGCAGAGACAAATAGAAAGAAGGTGAATACATGAACATAATAGATTTAACAATAAATAAAGTTAAGTCATTTGACTTTAAGAGATTTATCAAAGAAGAAGGAGCTTTAATTACTTTTCTTGTATTATTTATTTTTGCAACCTATAGATACGATCAATTTTTTACTGTTTTAAACTTGAAGAATGTTTTAAGACAAGTAAGTATGTTAGGCTTTGTAGCTATTGGAATGACTTTTGTAATCTTAATTGGAGGCATTGATTTATCAGTAGGCTCTACATTAGCCGTAGCTGGCGTTGTAGCAGCAAAACTTTCTTCTTATGGGATCGCAGTTGCTATCATTATTCCTGTTCTAATTGGTATTATTTTGGGGGTTACAAATGGCATACTAGTTACTAAGTTAAAGATTGTTCCATTTATTGCAACACTTGCAACCATGCTAGGTATTCGCGGAATAGCGTATATTGCAACGGGAGAGTTATCCGTTGGAGCAAGTTCTGCGTCACCAGGGTTTATCCAACTTGGAAGAGGTTTTGTTTTTGGTATCCCAGTTCCTGCTATTTTATTTGTTTTAGCAATAATAGCCGCCGTATTAGTGTCTCAAAAAACTAAATTTGGCAGGCATGTATATGCTGTTGGAGGAAATGAAGAAGCATCAAGAATGATGGGACTAAAAGTAGATAAAATTAAAATATTAGTTTATACAATAAGTGGAGCGATGGCAGCATTCGCAGGCGTTATTTTAACATCAAGACTCGGAGCTGGGCAACCAGTTGCTGGAGACGGTTGGGAGCTAACAGCTATAGCTGCTACTGTCATTGGAGGAACTCTTATAACAGGTGGTGTTGGAAAGTTTACTGGCACTTTCTTTGGAGTTTTAATTACTGGAATTATTCAAAATATGTTTAATATGCAAGGCAACTTAAATGTATGGTGGCAAAATATTTTGATGGGAGCTATTTTGCTAAGCGTTGTTATTGCACAGTCACAAACAAGTAAGGTAAGAAAAGCTGTAAGCTCTTAGAAGGAATAATATAAGATATTAAATACTTAGCCAGTATTCATAAGAAAGAGGTGAGCTAGTGGGGGCACTAATTGGTATAGATATAGGAACTACGGGAACAAAAGCTGCAATTTTTGATGAATCAGGAAATCTTTTAGCAGAGAGTTATATAGAAAGCAAATTATATTATCCAAAGCCAGGTTGGGTAGAACAGAACCCAGAAGAGTTTTATGATACGACACTACAAACAATTAGCGACATTGTTAGAAAGACTAATATTCAGCCAAAAGATGTAAAAGCAATTTGCATTGATGGTCAGATGGCTGGCGTGCTAGGTATAGATAGTAATTATGAACCTGTAACAAGATATGATTCATGGCTTGATAACCGCTGCAGCAAATATGTAGAGTATATTAAACAAAATCATGAAGATGAAGTGATGAAAACTGCAGGCTTACCATCAACAGTAGCACATTGTGCAAAAATATTATGGTGGAAAAATGAAGAGCCAGAAATTTATCAAAGAATTGAAAAGTTCATTCAGCCTGCCGCATTTGTAGCTGGAAAAATGGTAGGTTTAAAAGGAAAAGAGGCATTTATAGATTATACTTATCTGCACTTTACAGGACTATATGATGCAGCAACTACACAGTGGTCAGAAAAACTCTTAAAGGCATTTGATATTGATAGGTCCAAGATGCCTGAAATAGTTGAGCCTTGGAAGGTAATAGGTACATTAACGAGAGATGTAGCAAGTGCATGTGGCTTAACAACAGGGACAGCTGTAGTAGCTGGTATGGGTGATCAAGCAGCAGGATTTTTAGGAGCAGGACTTGTTGAACCTGGGTTAATCGTTGATGTTGCTGGAACAGCAAGTGTTTTTGCTTGTTGTGTAGATAAATTCAATCCAGATTTAAAACATAAAACATTATTATTCCCAAAAGCAGCTTCTAAAGGACTATGGTTTCCACATGCCTACATTGGAGGAGGGGGACTTTGCTTACGCTGGTTTAGAGATGGTATTCTTCAGCCTTCAAAAGAACAGTTAGAAGAAGCTTACAATATGCTTAATGAAGAAGCAAAAGATATTAAACCAGGCACAGATGGTCTTCTCTTTGTTCCTCACTTAGGAGGAAGAAATTATCCTTATAACAATGAAGTAAGGGGTACATGGGCAGGTTTTAGCTGGGGACATGAAAGAAAACATTTTTATAAAAGCATGTTAGAAGCCATAGCTTATGAATACTATTATTACTTATCAATTGAGAAAGAACTGTTTAAAGATCTGCAGTTTAAGGAAGTAAGGGTAATAGGTGGAGGCAGTAAAAGCCAGATGTTTAACCAACTCAAGGCAGATGTTTTAGGCATTCCCTATGTTCAAGTTTCTAGATCAGAAGTAGGCGTATTGGGGTCTGCTATATGTGCAGGATATGGTGTAGGCATTTATAAAGATATGGATAAAACCGCGAAAGAATTTATCACAACTAAAAACCGTATAGAACCTAACGACAAAAATACTAAAATTTACCAAGAATATGCTAACGTCTATCTAGAGATGATACAAACAATGGAACCCGTATACAAGAAAATTTATGAGTTAAATAATAGAGCATAACATGATTTTTGTAAGTCACTAAAGTGAGGAGGATATTTATGAAAGATTTAAAGGTTAAAAAGCTGACAGAAGATAATTTTAAAGCGTATGGTGTTATCCTATCAACGGATTATCTCGAGCAAAACGGTGGAGATTCTAACTTTGGCTGGTGGGAAAACCTTGCAGTTTTTGAAGGTATAGGCAGAGTAAGTATTAATGTGCTAAAAGCAAAAGAAAGAGAAATGATCGTTGATAAACTTGAGTATCATAATGAAACTGAAGAAGCAGTTATTCCTTTAGGTGGTAAAGATCAGATTATTGTTGTTGCAAAAGCAGGTGCATTAATCGAAGATGAAATAGAGGCATTTTATTTAGAAGGAACTAAGGGTGTTGTTCTAAACAAAGGGGTAAGACATTTTATCCCTTATCCAATAAAAGGTGATGTTGATAATATTATTATTTTTAAGGATCAGACAGGTGCTAACGACTTGATCTTTGAAGAACTAAAAAATAAATATACATTTATTCAGGAATAATAAGATCTTTTTACACAAAGACTTTAAAAATAGCATGATATAATGTCAGCTAAGAAAGGAGGGGTGTTATGTTTGGACTAATCAGCAGAATACAACGGTTTTCTGTTAATGACGGACCAGGTATTAGAACGACAGTATTTGTAAAAGGCTGCAACCTAAGATGTCAGTGGTGTCATAATCCAGAAACACAGAACACAAAGCCGGAAATAATGTTTTATGAACAACATTGCATTGCCTGTGGAAAATGTACAGAAGTTTGTAATAAATCATCACATCATCACATAGAGAATAAAACAAAAAAGTTTAATAGAAATCATTGTGACGGCAGTGGAAAGTGTGTAGATGCATGTTTGCATGGAGCACTTGAACTTATTGGAAAGTCTATGGATTCGGATGAAATAGTAGATATTGTATCAAAAGACTTGAAGTATTATAAGAATTCCGGGGGAGGCCTGACTATTTCCGGAGGAGAGCCGCTGCTGCAAAAAGACTGGGTTAAAGACATTTTTACAAAGACAAAACAAAAGGGCATTCATAATGCCCTTGATACAGCATTCAATGTAAATTGGGATGAAATAAAAGATATATTGCCAGTAACAGACTTAGTCCTTTTGGATTTAAAATCTATGGATGATAAAGTACATCAACACTATACAACCGTCAGTAATACACAAATCCTTGAAAATGCACAAAAGTTATCCAGAGAAGATGTGGATATCATTGTGAGAATTCCAGTAATTGTGGGTGTAAATGATACACTTATTAATATGAAAAGAGCTGCAGATTTCTTGAAAGATTTTAAGAGATTAATACAGGTAGAACTGCTTCCTTATCATAGCTTTGGCACTGAAAAGAGTAAATGTCTTGGCAGAGAAAGCAGGGTGTTTGAAACACCGACAAAAGAGCAGATGATGGCATTAAAAGAATGTTTCATAGAAAAAAATATAAAAACTCTTGTTATGTGATTCTTTTTGCCTATTGTAAAGGGAGGTAAAATCATGGTATCAAAAACAATAAAAAATAAAGTTGAACAGTGGTTTGACAAGGATTACAGGTTAACCTTTTATGAACGTATTCAGTACTTAGTAGAGAGTGAACCTTTATTTGAACATCTTGCTTACGCACCTCGCTATGGCAAGACCTTTGAATACATTCTTCAAAATATTTCAGTATTTATTCAGCCAGGAGAAAAATTGATTGGGTCTGTTAAAGAAGTAATTCCAACAGACGAGGAATATAAAAAAGGAGCTGCTTTGACAGAAGAGTGGTGGACTATTCCACTTGAAGAAGTACAGCAAAAAATATCTTGGTTCTACTCCTATGGATGGCTTAAAAGAAGGGCGCCTTGGTTTTATTCCTTTGGACATATAGGTCTGCTATGGGAAGAAATCTTAACAAAAGGATTAGGCGGGTTTAAACAAAAAGCTGAAATAACTTTACAACAAATGGAAGAAACAGATGATCCAGACAAGAAAGCATTTTTAGAAGGAACCATCATTTGTTATGATGCAATGAGTCAGTTTATTTTAAGATATGCCGAATGTGTCAGCAAAGAAATTGAAAAATGCAGTGATGAAGCCAGAAAAAGTGAACTCGAAAAGATAGAAGTGATATGTAAAAACATCAGTTATAATGCACCTGAAAGTTTGCAGGAAGCTTTACAGTTATTATGGTTTATTACATTAATGTTTATGAAGGTTGCTGGCTGTGGCGTGTTAGATTATGCCCGCATGGATCAGTATTTACATCCTTTCTATAAAGCAGATATAGAAAAGGGAACGCTTACTAGAGAAGAAGCACTCAGTCTCATTGTTGAGTTCTTCTACAAAAACAATGAAATTATGGCACCGGCAGATCATATGTCACAGGAAAATGAAGCTGTATTATATAGTCTGGAAGTAGCATACGATGACCCTAACTACATTATTCTTGGGGGATTATTAGAAGGCGATAAACCAGGTGTTAATGAAGTGACTCATTTATTTATTGAAGCAGCGCATGCACTAAAACTAAGAAATCCATTTATTGTAGTCAGATATTATGATGGGATAGAAGAAGCTTTTTGGTATAAAGTATGTGAAGCTATGAGAGATAATGCAACTATAGTTATTTATAATGATATGACTATGATAGAAGCGCTGCAGAGATACGGCATTGAAAAGTCAGATGCTTATGAGTACGGCTTTTACGGCTGTAATGACCCACATATTGCAGGCATACAAAGCGGACTTAGGCAACTATGGTTTAACTTAGTGCTGCCGCTGGTTTTAGCACTTAATGAGGGGAAAAACCCATTAGCCTATGATAATGATATAGATCATAACGAGTCTTTATACACTTTGGAAGATAGAATGATTGGCTTGCTCACGTATCCTTATTCAGGCATAAAAACAATGCCAGTTAAAGAAATGAAAAGTATGGATGATCTTTTACAAGCGTATAGAATGCAACTGCGTTTTCTCATTGAAAAATACAGAGAAGCTTTTGAAAAAGATATTGCCCTGGAAAAAGAACATAATAAAGGGCGAATTAGAATTGAAGACTGTTTCCTAGAAGGCACTATAGAAAATCAAATAACTTGGAATGAGGGTGGAACGAAATACCATCATGTTATTGTACAGGCAAGCGGGCTTGCAACAGTTATTGATTCTGTAGCTTCAATAAAGAAACTTGTCTTTGGGGAACAATCAATTACATTAGAAGAACTGGTTAATACCCTGAATAATAATTATCAGAATAACCCTGATTTACAAGTGGAACTAAAAAATAAGGGTGATAAATTTGGCAATGATATTGACTGGGTAGACGCGTTTGCTAAGCAGATTATTGATATTTTCTGCGACGAAATTGAAAATGTTAATCAAGAACAATACACTTATTGGTTCCTGCCTACATTATCTTCTGACAGAGCCTTCACCACTATGGGTGAAATAATAGATGCAACGCCAGACGGCAGGGGAAAATGTGACGGCATCAGCGAAAACCAATCCCCAAGCCTTGGAGCTGACCAAAGTGGTTTAACTGCCCTATTAAACTCAGTTTCAAAAATACCGTTTAACCGTATCACTGGAGGACCGCTAAATATTAGGATCCATCCTTCAGCAGTAAAAGGTGAGAAAGGCTTAGAAGTTTTGCAAGCGACATTTAGAACTTTTTTTCAAGACAGAGGTTTACAAATTCAGCTTAATGTTGTAAGTAAAGAAGAGTTGTTAGAAGCTCAGAAGAAGCCTGATAAATATAAGAATTTATGTGTAAGAGTGACAGGGTACAGTGCTTATTTTGTCCAAATGGGCAAGAAAGCACAGGATGAACTTATTAACCGTACAGAGATGCAATAGTCTGTTTATCTAGTAAGGTTAAAAACAAGGAGGAATAAAGATGAAAGCAGCAGTTTATTATGGCGTTCAAGATATTAGAATAGAAGAAATGGATAAGCCTCAAATAAATCAAGATGAGATTCTTATTAAAGTAAAAGCATGTGCCGTATGTGGTACGGATATTCGTATTTATAATTATGGTCATTTTAAAATACCAGAAGGTGATAAAAGAATACTAGGCCATGAAATAGCAGGAGAAATAGCAGAAGTAGGAACTAATGTTAAAGGATATCATGTAGGACAAAGAGTAGTTGTACCTCCAAACGTTGGGTGTGGGGATTGCAAAATGTGCAAACAGGGCTTCAATCAATTATGTTCAGACTATGAAGCCTTTGGAATCAGCTGGAACGGTGGATTTGCTGAATATATGAAAGTACCGGCTCACGCAGTTCAGTCGGGGAATGTTATTCATATCCCTGAAAGCTTATCTTACGAAGAAGCAGCATTATGTGAACCATTATCTTGCTGCTACAATAGCTATAAGGCAGTAGATACTAAACCAGGTGAAAGTGTAGTTATTATAGGTGCAGGGCCTATAGGTGTGCTTCATGCAATGATTAATAAGATTGCTGGGGCAACAAAAGTAATGATGGTTGATATTATAGACAGCAGATTAGAAGAAGTAAGAGTACTTGGGGTTGCAGATGTACTTATTAATTCACAAACTGAAGACTTGCAAACAAGAATACTTCAAGAAACAAATGGACTTGGGGCAGATATAGTGATAACAGCAAATAGTGTACCGGCTATTCAGCAGGTTGCTTTAGAAATAGCAGCAGTACATGGAAGAATCAGTCTTTTTGGGGGCATGCCAAAGGGAAAAGAGCATGTAACACTTAATACAAATCTTATCCATTATAAAGAATTAAAAGTGGTTGGAACAACTGGATCTAGTTTACAGCACGTTATAGATTCAATTGCAATTGCTGCATCAGACCGAATGGATTTAAAACCTGTTGTAACTGGAAGATTTAAAATTGATGAGGCTAAAGAGGCTTTTGCTTACGCAGCCAGTGGAGCTGGTTTAAAAGCTATTATTGTCAGTGATGATTTATAAAAATTTGGAGGGAAAATAAAATGACTAATATGAAAGCAGCAGTACTTCATGCACCAGGTGATTTAAGAATTGAAGATGTAAATAAACCTAAAATCACCAATAAAAATGATGTACTTATTAATATTAAAGCCGCTGGAATCTGTGGTTCAGACTTAGACAGAGTACTCCATACAGGCACTTATAAGTTTCCGACAATACCAGGACATGAGTTTTGCGGAATTATCGAGGCTAAAGGAGATCATGTCAAAGGATTAAAAATTGGAGATAAAGTTGTTGTGGCTCCTATGCTGCCATGTATGAAGTGTGAGTCCTGTGCCAGAGGAAATTATGGCCAATGTGAAGATTATGATTTTATCGGTTCAAGACGTGACGGAGCTTTTGCAGAATATGTTGTAGCACCAGAGGTAAATGTTTTAAAGATGCCGTCTAATGTATCTTTTGAAGAAGGCGCTGTTGTAGAACCTGCTGCAGTAACCCTCCATGGCATGAGAAAAGTCAAAATCAATCCAGGAGAAACAGTTGTTGTATTAGGCTGCGGACCTATAGGGCAAATCGCCGTGCAATTTGCAAAAATAATGGGGGCAACTAAGGTTATTGCAGTTGATATTGTGGATGAAAAATTAAGTGAAGTAACAAAACTAGGTGCAGACATAACAATAAACTCTATGAAAGAAGATGCAGTTGAAGCAATTAAAAATGTTACAGACGGCAAAGGTGCAGATGTAACGATAGAGACTGCAGGTTCTAATATTACTCAGGAGCAAAGCCTAAGAGCTACTAAAAACCTCGGTAGGATTTTGTTATTGGGGACAGCCCATAAAGATGTGGTTTTTCCTCCTAAAAGTTTTGAAAGAATTGTAAGAGGAGAGCTTGAACTTGTTGGTTCTTGGAATAGCTATTCAGCGCCTTTCCCAGGTATTGAATGGAAAGCAACAATGGATTTTATTAATTCAGGACAATTAAAAGTCAAACCACTCATTACTCATAGATTCAATCTTGAAGAGACAGCAGAAGTATTTGGTAAACTTAAAAATAGAGAGCTGAATTTTAATAAGATTATAATCTTTAATAAATAAAAAGCACAAAAGCTATCTATTTATTGGTAGGTAAACTTAATATTGAAATGTAGAGGTAGCTAAGATAACTAAAAAATATCTTAGCTGCTTTTTTTATTGGGCTTAAAAGAAACGAGTATAAGCCAATATTGCTAATAGTAATAAGTATAATTATAAGCAGAAATACAGAATATAAGATATGGAATAGGAGGAAAAAAATGAGTAATAAAATATTAATAACACCAAAGTCTTTTAAGACCTACAAAGAAAAAGCCTATTTAATGCTTAAACAGAATGGATTTGAAGTTATTGAAAATACGCTTGGACGTACAATGACAGAAGAAGAAATTATTCAAGTTGCTGGTGAAGGGATAGTAGGCATTATTATAGGTATTGATCCACTGCCAGCAAGAGTACTTGAGAAATGTAAGGATTTAAAAGCTATTTCAAAGTACGGCGTAGGGATGGATAATATCGCTTTAAATAAAGCTAAAGAATTAGGTGTTAAAGTAAATAATGCAGTAGGCACAAATAATGTTTCAGTTGGAGAACTTGCAATAGGTTTAATGTTTGCGATAGGCAGAAATATACCAAGAAATACATCAGATGTTAAAGAAGGCAGATGGGACAGAAAAATAGGGGTAGAGCTTACAGATAAGAAACTTGGTCTTATCGGAGGAGGCTTAATAGGCAAAGAAGTTGCTAAAAGAGCAGTTGGACTTCAAATGAAAGTATCTGTTTTTGATCCTTACTTTAATGATGAAGCATTCTTAAGTCAGTATAGTATAGACAGATGCTACGACATAGAGGAACTTTATAAAGAATCTGACATTATCTCACTTCATCTGCCAGTTACAAAAGATACGAAAGAACTTATGAACAAAGATGTTTTTAGCAAGATGAAATCTTCAGCTCTTCTTATTAATACTTCAAGAGGTGAACTAGTTAATGAAAATGATCTCTATGATGCGCTTGTAAATGGAGAAATAGCTGGTGCAGCTCAGGATGTATTTTCATCAGAACCTCCAGCTAAAGAAGAAAAGCTATTATCTTTAGATAACTTTATTCTTACATCTCATATAGGAGCCTTTACAAATGAAGCAGTAGAGAAAATGGTGATTACTTCTACTCAAAATCTACTAGATATGCTGTTAGCTTAAAGCTGAAAGGAGTATGACCATGAATCAATCTATCATAACTGTAAAGGGAGAACTTCCAAGCGGTGAGCTCGGATTCTGTCATAGTCATGAACATCTTTTTCTTTTAGAAGGACAATCGGCTAAGATAAACAAGGCACTAAGAATAGATGACTATGATAAAACTCTTGAAGAGATTCTATTATTTAAAAGACTAGGCGGAAAGAGCATTGTCGATGCCCAGCCTGTAGGATGCGGCAGAATGGCTGAGCTTCTTTATAAAGTTTCAGCAGAAACAGACGTTAACATTGTAGCTTCTACAGGATTTCATAAACTTATCTTTTACCCCAAAAGCCATTGGATTCACAGTATGTCAGAAGAAGAGCTGACTAAGCTTTTTGTAAGTGAACTACAAACAGGCATGCATGCAAGCGGTGATAAAGAACTTGGTGAAAGACTAGCAGCTAGAGCAGGCATTATTAAAACAGCAGTAGATACAGCGGGGATGACTAAGGAGTATCAGAAGCTTTTTAGAGCAGCAGCAAAGGCGTCACTTCAAACAGGCGCACCTATCATGAGCCACTCAGAAACAAGAACAGGTTTAGAACAGGTGAAGTTTTTAAGTGATGAGGGTGTTATGCCAGAATCTATGATCATCTGCCATATAGACAGAAGTATTGATGATTTTACTTATCAGCTAGAGGTAGCTAAAACTGGAGTTTATATGGAACTAGATACTATAGGAAGATTTAAATACCACTCAGATGAAGATGAAGTAAAGCTAATCCTTAAACTTATTGAAGCTGGTTATGAAGACAAGATATTAATCGGCCTTGATGTAACAAGAGAGAGATTAAAGAGCTACGGCGGAGAAATAGGACTAGATTATATTATAGAAAATTTTATGCCATTATTAAAGCAGCACGGCATAACAGATGAGCAAATTAAAAAGTTTACAACACTTAATCCATCAAAAGCTTTTCAGAGAAGGCAGTAGATAAATAGAAGCATTTAAAAAAAGATAAGGAGAATACGTTATGAACAAGTGGAAAGTTATTAATCGTATTACAGACGCAGGACTCGTTGTCGTAGTAAGGGCAGACGACGGAGAGCAAGCTAAAAGAATTACAGAGGCATGCCTAAAAGGTGGAGCCGCAGCTATTGAGATTACTTATACTGTACCAGGAGCTACTAAGATTATTGAAGAACTTGCTAAAGAGTATAAGGGAGACATCATTATTGGAGCAGGAACAGTACTAGATCCAGAAACAGCAAGAGCAGCTATTTTAGCTGGAGCAGAATACGTAGTTAGTCCCTACTTAAGCGTACCTGTTGTGAAGTTATGTAATAGATATCAAGTACCTTGTATGCCTGGTGTTATGACAATAGAAGGCGTAGTTGAAGCAATGGAGGCGGGAGCAGATATTCTTAAAGTATTCCCAGGAGAAGCTTTTGGACCTAAGATTATTAAAGCAATAAAAGGACCTTTGCCACAAGCTAATATGATGCCTACTGGCGGAGTAAGTATAGATAATGTAGGCGAATGGATTAAAGCAGGAGCTGTGGCAGTAGGTGCAGGAGGTAGTTTAATTGCAGGAGCAAAAACAGGTGATTATGAAAGCATAACAAATTTATCAAGACAATTTGTAGAAAAAATCAAAGAAGCTAGAGCGAGCCTATAAGTCTATAAGCCTATAGGCGTATAAAATAAACAGTAAATAATAAAACTATAAAAATTAAAAAGAAAGAGGTATTAGCTATGATTATGAAACCATTTTTATCAGACTTCGATTTAAAAACAGGTGCAACGAATGAAAAAGTAACTTCAAGATATGCAGAGAATATGAAAGGTATGTTTGCAGATGATGCAGCACTTGAAGAATTGGTAAAATCAGGGAATTCTAAGATTTATGACTTTACTGAAATGGGATTTGAAGAAGTAATGCAAGACTTATTATATGGAACAAGTATTACTTATCCTGGTAAAGTAGGCAATGAATACTTTATGACAAAAGGACATTTCCATACAATACTAGATACAGCAGAAGTATACTACTGTTTAAGCGGAGAAGGCTATATGTTAATGGAAACACCAGAAGGTGAGTGGGCAGCAGAAAAATTATCAGCAGGAAAAGCTGTATATGTTCCAGCAAGATGGGCACATAGAAGCATCAATACAGGCAATACACCACTTATTACTTTCTTCTGCTTTAGAGCAGATGCAGGTCATGACTATGGCACAATTGAAACAAAAGGTTTCAGAAAGTTAATCGTTGAACAAGACGGTAAACCAGTTATTATAGATAATCCAAAGTGGAGATCAGAATAATATAACAAACTAAATATAAGATAGCTAATATCTAAAATGATATAGGAGGGTACAAAATGAGCGTTATATTACCAGCAAAAGCTACGCAGCCAACATTTTATTTTATAGGAGTTACAACAACAAAGTCATCTATTATGAAAGTATTTCCAGAATGGGCAAAAGCACTAGGTCTTAAAGATGCTGTAATTAAAGGTATTGACATGGAAATCCATGCGCCTAACCAAGACTATATAGATGTAGTTAACTTTATTAAAAATGATGAGTTGTCTTTAGGAGCACTTGTAACAACGCATAAGTTAGATTTATTTGAAGCAGCATATGATTTATTTGATTATTTAGATCCACATGCTCTAAGATTCAGAGAATTATCATGCATTTCAAAACGTGATGGTAAGCTAAGAGGCCATGCTAAAGACCCTATTTCAAGTGGACTTGCAATGGAAGCTTTTATTCCAGAAAACTTCTGGAAAGACCATGGCGGAGAAGTATTTATTATGGGAGCTGGCGGAAGCGCACTTGCAATCAGCTCATATTTAACACAAGAAAAGTTTGGTGAAAATATACCTGGTAAGATTGTAATTACAAACAGAAGTCAGCCAAGACTTGATGAAGCAAAAGAAAAGTTACAAGGTATAAATGATAATGTAGTATTTGAGTATTTATTAGCAGCTACAGCAGAAGAAAATGACAGACATTTAAAAGACATCAGACCTTACGCATTAGTTATTAATGCAACAGGACTTGGAAAAGACAGACCAGGTTCACCTTTAACTGATAATGTTGTATATCCAGAAAATAGCTTGGTATGGGAGCTTAACTATAGAGGAGACTTAATCTTTATGTATCAGGCACAAGATCAGGCAAAAGAAAAAAACCTTACAATCGAAGACGGATGGATTTACTTTATCCATGGTTGGACACAAGTTATTGCAGAAGTTTTTGATGTTGATATCACTGGAGAAAGACTGGATCAATGTGAGAAAATCGCAATGACACTTAGATAATTAATAAATCTAGAAAATTTATACTTTAGAGGAGAAAAAGCATGCCACATATTAAAACAAGAACACGAGCCTTTGCTTGTCCAGGGAAATATATTCAAGGACCAGGAGAGATGGACAGATTAAAGGAATACACTTCTATTTATGGGAATAAGGTGTTTGTCCTAATAGACAAGTTTCTTTTTGATTCAATAGGTGAGCGCATTAAAACAAGTTATGGGGAAGACGCTGATAATCTCTATCTTGATGCTTTCTATGGAGAATCTACAGAAAAGGAAATAGAGAGAGTAACTGAACTTGCAAAGCAAAATAAACCAAGTATTATTGTAGGAATTGGCGGGGGTAAAACATTAGATACTGCTAAAGCTGCAGCTGCTAATTTAAATTTACCAGTGATTAGTGCGCCTACAGCTGCTTCAACAGATGCACCTACTAGTGGGTTATCTGTTGTTTACACTGAAGAAGGGGAACAAACACATTGTATCTTTCATAAGTCAAATCCTGATATCGTTCTTGTAGATACTGATATTATTGTAAAGGCACCCGTACGTTTCTTAGTTTCAGGAATGGGAGATGCATTATCTACTTATTTTGAAGCAAGAGCTAATGCGGAATCTGATACTGCAAACTATGTAGGCAAAGGTTATAGAAGATGTAAAGCAGCTATGGCTATTGCTGAAATGTGTTATGAAATTTTGTTAGAAGATGGCCTCGTAGCAAAACTTGCTGCTGAAAAAGGTGTTTGCACTGAAGCTGTAGAAAATGTTATCGAGGCCAATACTTTATTAAGCGGTGTAGGTTTTGAAAATACGGGATGTGCAGGAGGTCATGCAGTTAACGAAGGTCTTACTGTGTTAGAAGAGACTCATGGATTTTATCACGGAGAAAAGGTTGCTTTTGGGACAATATGTCAGCTTGTTCTAGAAAACAGACCCAAAGCAGAAATTGAGGAGGTTATAGCATTTTGTCTTAGTGTAGGACTTCCAACCACATTAAAAGATTTACATGTAGAACCTACCTATGAAAAAATTATGGCAGTAGCAAAACGTGCAGCCGTAGAGGGCGGAATAGCTCATGCCGAACCTTTTAACGTTACACCTGAATTGTTTTACAATTGTATTTTAGCAACAGATGCTTTAGTAAATAATTATAAAAAGCAAATAGGATTAATTTAAATTTAAATTTAAGATGGAGGTATAATCATGAAAAAACTTTTTTCTATATTAATGACGACGGTGTTAGTATTTACAATAGGGGGCTGTGCACCAAGGGAAAATACAAATCAAGCGCCACAAGGAACAGATAATAATCAAACTGAAGAACCAACAGCACAAGAACAAAGAACACTTCAAGATATTAAAGTAGGTTTTTCACAAATGGAAAATAACGGACCTTGGCGTATTGCAGAAACAAATAGTGTTAGAGGTGAGGCAGACAAAAGAGGCGTTCAACTTGTATATACAGATGCTCAAAGTGATACAGCTAAACAAGTATCTGATGTAGAAGATTTAATTGCCCAAGGTGTAGATTACATTATTCTAGCACCAAGAGAGTATGAAGGATTAGCGCCAGCGCTAGAATCAGCAAAAGAAGCTGGAATCCCAGTTATCTTAATAGATAGAGAAGCAAAAGGCGACTATTTAACACTTGTAGTTTCAGATTTTATTTGGGAAGGCCAGCAAGCAGGAGTACTATTAGCTGAAAAAACAGGCGGAAAAGCTAATATCGTAGAACTTAGCGGTACAGCAGGTTCATCAGTTGCAATTGATAGAGCTAATGGATTTGCAGATACGATTAAAGAATATCCTGATATGAAGATTATTTCTTCACAATCTGCAGATTTTTCAAGAGCAGAAGGACAAAAAGTTATGGAAAACATCATTCAAGCAAAAGGAAAAGACATTACAGCAGTTTATGCACACAATGATGAAATGGCAATAGGTGCTATTCAAGCGTTAAAAGCAGCAGGAATGGAACCTGGAAAAGATGTTATTGTTATCTCAATTGATGGTCAAAAAGATGCATTAAAGAGCATTATTTCAGGAGAACTATTTGCATCTATTGAATGTAGTCCATTTTTTGGTCCAATAGCATTTGATATTATTGAGCGTCACTTAGCTGGAGAAGCTGTAGAAAAGAAAATAATTAATCTAGATAGAATATTTACAGCTGAAAATGCTGAAGAGTTTGTAGATACAGCATACTAATAGAGGATAATTATAAGAGGGGATAGCGAGTCCTCTCTTATAAATGAAAGGAGGGACTTAAGTTGGATGAACATATATTGCTAGATATGAAAGGTATTAGTAAGAATTTCCCAGGTGTAAAGGCTCTAAACAGTGTAGACTTAGAGGTTAAAAAAGGTGAAGTACATGCGCTGATGGGTGAAAACGGGGCAGGTAAGTCAACATTAATAAAAGTATTAACTGGGGTCTACATTGAGGATGAAGGTGAAATTTATTTTGAAGGTCAACAAATCTTCACAAATACTACACTTCAGGCACAAAAATGTGGTATCAGTACTATTTATCAAGAATTAGACTTAATCCCAGAACTAAGCATTTGCGAAAATGTTTTTCTAGGCAGAGAAATCATGAAAAACGGCACAATAGACTGGAAAACTACAGAAGAAAAAGCAAAAGCATTACTATTAGATATGGGTATTAAAGTAGATGTAAGAGGTATCTTAAGCAGACAAAGCACTGCTATGCAGCAAATGGTATCAATCGCGAGAGCAATATCTATTAATGCAAGATTGGTTGTAATGGATGAACCTACCTCTTCTTTGGATGATAAAGAAGTAAAAGTCTTATTTAATGTTATAAAAAAATTAAAAGCACAAGATATTTCAGTTATATTTATTAGTCATAGACTAGATGAAATTTTTGAAATATGTGATGCTATCACTATCTTAAAAGATGGTGAACGTGTTGGTTATTCAGCGATAAAAGATATTACAAAACTAGAATTAGTTTCTAAAATGATTGGAAAAGATGCATCCAAAATTATATCCAGGAAAAAAAGTTATAACAAAGATAAGAAAAGCAATGAAAATATTATAGAAACTAAAAATATTGTGCGTGAACCTAAGGTAAGAGGTATTGATATTGAAGTAAAAAAAGGCGAGGTAGTAGGACTCGCTGGTTTACTTGGATCAGGCCGAACAGAACTTGTAAGATTAATTTTTGGTGCAGATGCACCTCAAAGTGGTGAAGTTTATATTAATGGAGAAAAAGTTAGACTAAATCTGCCAAAAGATGCAATTAGGAAGGGACTAGGTTTTACACCAGAAGACAGAAAAATAGAAGGTATTATTCCTCATATGTCTGTTAAGGAGAATATCACATTAGCGATGCTCCCTAGACTTACAAAAATGGGTGTAGTATCAAGAAAAGAACAAGAAAAAATAGTTAATAAATATATAGAGGCACTAAAGATTAAAACACCTCATATGAATCAAGCAGTAAGAAATCTAAGCGGAGGTAACCAGCAAAAGGTTATTTTAGCAAGATGGTTATGCATGAATCCAGAACTATTGATTTTGGATGAGCCAACCCGAGGGATTGATGTAGGTGCTAAAACAGAAATACTGGATTTAATAGAAAAGCTCGCAGACGATAATATCAGTGTACTTATGGTTTCATCTGAGATAGAAGAACTCATGCATGCTTGTGACAGAATAGCAGTCATAAGAGATGGTAAAAAAGTAGGAGAATTATATGCAGAAGAAATTGGTGAAGAGGCTATTATGAATTCAATTGCTGAAGGCAGCAACTCATTTGCATAAAGGAAAGAAGGTCGCAATATGGAGAGTAGTAAAAAAACTTACCAAGATATAGAGTGGAAGTTATTATTTAACAAATATGCAACACCTATACTATTAGTTTTACTTATTAGTTTTAATGCTGTATTCACACCAAACTTTGCAAATGTTAATACAATGTGGAACATATTAATTCAAATGACCACTATTCTTTTAACAGCATTAGGTATGACTTTAGTTATTGCATCAGGCGGTATAGATATTTCGGTAGGATCAATTATGGCAATATCCTCTATTGTAACAGCCCGAACTTTAGGGTTTGGAGTGCTTCAGGCTATCATTTGCGGGTTGCTGGTTTCTGCATTATGTGGACTATTTATTGGACTTATTATTGCAAGATTTAAGATACAGCCTATTATTGTAACGTTACCTATGATGATTGGTATAAGAGGAATAGCTCAGGTTATTAACAATTCTCAACTTTTAAATTTTGATAATCCTGAATTCTCTTTTATTGGGACTTATAGGTTTGTAGGCAATGTCCCTATACAAGTATTAATAATGACAATTATTGCTTCTGCTGTCTATTTTATAGCTAATAAAATGTCTTTTGGCCGTTATGTTCAAGCAATGGGAGACAACTATAAAGCGTCAAGGTTAACAGGAATAAATACTTTTCTAGTTACAATAGGTATTTATATGACTTCGGCAACACTCGCAGGTTTTGCAGGTATTATTGAAACAGCACGTCTATCTGCAGCAGACGCAAATGCTATAGGAAGACTAATGGAACTTGATGCTATTGCAGCAGTTGCAGTTGGGGGAACACCGATGAATGGTGGGCGGCCTAATATCATTGGGACTATTTTTGGAGTTTTAATTATTCAAATTATAACTGTAGCAGTGAATATGAATAATATTCCTTTTACTTATTCTTTAGTACTAAAAGCCATAGTCATCATTCTGGCACTTTGGGTACGAAGAGACAAATAGAAAGAAGGTAAGCAGATGGATAAAATAAATAGGGCAGCGAATAAGATTAAATCATTTAGATTACCAAAAGGAGAGGGCGCTTTAATTACATTTCTCATATTGTTTGCTTTTGCAACTTTTAGATATGAGCAATTTTTTACTTTGTTAAATTTGAAAAATGTTTTAAGACAAGTAAGTATGCTAGGTTTTGTAGCGATTGGAATGACTTTTGTAATTTTAATAGGTGGTATTGATTTATCAGTAGGTTCTACTTTAGCTGTAGCTGGTGTGGTAGCAGCAAGAGTTTCTTCCTATGGAGTAGGGATTTCTATCATTATACCTGTCCTAATAGGTATTACATTTGGTGTTGTTAATGGCTTATTAGTAACTAAACTGAGAATCGTTCCATTTATAGCCACTTTGGCAACAATGTTGGGTATTAGGGGAATAGCATACATTGCAACAGGGGAGCTGTCAGTCGGAGCTGGCTCAGCATCACCAGGGTTTATTCAGCTAGGAAGAGGATTCGCTTTAGGAATTCCTATCCCTGCTATATTATTTATTTTAGCAATAATAATAGCAGTAATAGTCTCTAAGAAAACTAAGTTTGGTCGATATGTATACGCTGTTGGAGGTAATGAAGAGGCAGCGAAAATGATGGGATTAAAGGTTCATAACATTAAAATACTAGTCTATGCAATAAGTGGCGCGCTATCCGCTTTTGCAGGAGTTATTTTAACATCAAGATTAGGTGCAGGACAACCAGTAGCTGGAGATGGTTGGGAACTAACAGCCATAGCAGCGACAGTTATTGGAGGGACCCTTATAACAGGTGGCGTTGGGAGATTTACGGGGACTCTTTACGGTGTTCTTATTACTGGACTTATTCAAAATATGTTTAATATGCAGGGTAATTTAAATGTATGGTGGCAAAATATTTTAATGGGAGCTATCTTATTAGGCGTTGTTATTGCACAGTCGAAAGCAGGTAAGATTGGGGAAGGTCTAAAGGCTTAGAAGTAGCATATCAAAACAAATAAAAAATTAAAGAAGTATTTATAAGAAGAGGTGAATTAATGCAGGCATTAATTGGTATAGATATAGGAACTACGGGGACAAAAGCTGCAATTTTTGATGAAGAGGGGAATCTTTTAGCCCAAAGTTATGTTGAAAGTAATCTGTATTACCCAAGGCCAGGTTGGGTGGAACAAAACCCAGAAGAGTTTTATGATACAACGCTGCAAACAATTAAGGACATTGTAAGTAAAACCAATATACAACCAAAAGATGTAAAGGTAATTTGCATTGATGGTCAAATGGCTGGCATACTGGGTATTGACGCTGACTACGAACCTATTACAAGATATGATTCATGGCTTGATAATCGATGTAGTCAATATGTAGAACATATTAAGAGAAATTATGAAGATGAAGTTATGAAAACTTCTGGTTTACCATCAACAGTAGCCCATTGTGCAAAAATATTATGGTGGAAAAATGAAGAACCAGAAATCTATCAAAGAATTGAAAAGTTCATTCAGCCTGCCGCATTTGTAGCTGGAAAGATGGTAGGTCTAAAAGGAAAAGAGGCATTCATAGATTATACTTATCTGCATTTTACAGGATTATATGATGCAGCAACTACACAGTGGTCAGAGAAACTCCTAAAAGCATTTGATATTGACAGGTCCAAGATGCCTGAAATAGTTGAACCTTGGAAGGTAATAGGTACACTAACTCAGGATGTAGCAAGTGAATGCGGATTAACAACAAGAACAGCAGTAGTAGCAGGTATGGGAGATCAAGCAGCTGGCTTTTTAGGGGCAGGGCTTGTTGAACCAGGACTAATCGTTGATGTAGCTGGAACAGCAAGTGTTTTTGCTTGTTGTGTAGACAACTTTAACCCAGATTTAAAATATAAAACTTTATTATTCCCAAAAGCAGCTTCTAAGGGACTATGGTTTCCACATGCTTATATCGGCGGCGGCGGATTATGTCTAAGATGGTTTAGAGATGGTATCGTTCAGCCTTCAAAAGAGCAGCTAGAAGAAGCATATAATATGTTTAATGAAGAAGCTAAAGATGTTAGACCGGGGACAGATGGGCTGCTCTTTGTACCACACTTAGGAGGCAGAAACTATCCTTATAATAATGAAGTAAGAGGTACATGGGCTGGTTTTAGCTGGGGACATGAAAGAAAACATTTTTATAAAAGTATGCTAGAAGCTATAGCTTATGAATATTACTATTATTTATCCATTGAAAAAGAACTCTTTAAGGATATGCAGTTTAAAGAAGTAAGAGTAATAGGCGGAGGCAGCAAGAGCCAACTATTTAATCAAATAAAAGCAGATGTTTTAGGCATTCCATATGTTCAGCTTTCTAGAACAGAGGTAGGCGTACTAGGCTCTGCTATATGTGCAGGGTATGGCGTAGGCATCTATAAAGATATGGAAAAAACAGCTAAAGCATTTGTTACTACCAAAAACCGCATAGAGCCTAACGAAAAAAATACAAAAGTTTATCAAGAGTATGCCAATGTATACTTAGAAATGATACAAACGATGGAGCCAATCTATAAAAAACTTTATGAGTTAAATAATAGGCCATAATATTTTCACAAAGACCTCAATTATTTAAAACATCGACACCTGAAAAATATAAGAATTTATCAATTAAAACTCAATCAATAAGGAGGAGTAAACATGAAAGCAGCAGTATATTATGGAATTGAAGATATACGTATTGAAGAAATAGACAAGCCTCAAATAAGCCAAGATGAGATTCTTATTAAAGTAAAAGCGTGTGCAGTATGCGGAACAGATTTGCGTATTTATAAGTTCGGTCATTTTAAGATACCAGAAGGAGATAAGAGAATTTTAGGTCATGAGATAGCTGGGGAAATAGTAGAAGTAGGCACCAATGTAAAAAATTATCATGTAGGCCAGAGGGTGACCGTACCACCTAACGTTGGATGCGGACATTGTAAGATGTGTAAGCTCGGATTTAACCAGCTATGCACAGACTATGAAGCATTTGGGATCAGCTGGAATGGTGGATTTGCAGAATATATGAAAGTACCGGCTCTGGCTGTTGAGGCAGGTAATATTATAGAAATTCCAGATAGTTTGTCTTATGAGGAGGCAGCCTTATGTGAGCCACTGTCTTGCTGCTATAACAGCTATCAGGCAGTGGATACAAAGCCAGGCGAAAGTGTTGTAATTATAGGTGCAGGTCCAATCGGTGTACTTCATGCAATGATTAATAAAATTGCTGGTGCAACAAAAGTTATGATGGTTGATATTATAGACAGCAGGCTAGAAGAGGTAAAAGCAATTGGTGTTGCTGATGTCCTCATCAATTCTCAAACAGAAGATTTGAAAGCAAGAGTGCTTGAAGAAACAAATGGACATGGAGCTGATATCGTTATTACAGCAAACAGCGTACCAGCTATTCAGCAGCTTGCTTTAGAAATAGCAGCCGTACATGGAAGAATCAGTTTGTTTGGCGGTATGCCAAAAGGAAAAGAGCATGTTACCCTTAATACAAATCTTATTCATTATAAAGAGTTAAAGGTAGTAGGGACAACAGGTTCTAGTTTACAGCACGTTATAGATTCAATTGCAATTGCTGCATCAGATCGAATGGATTTAAAACCAGTTGTGACTGGAAGATTTAAAATTGGTGATGCAAAAGAAGCGTTTGCTTATGCAGCAAGTGGAGAAGGTTTGAAAGCTGTAATTGTAAGTGATGACTTATAAAAACTTGAAGGGAGAACTAAAATGAGCAATATGAAAGCAGCAGTGCTTCATGCCCCTTGGGATTTAAGAATAGAGGATGTAAAGAAACCCGAAATAAGCAAGGCAAATGAAGTGCTTGTAAGACATGGGAATTTTGTGTTGGAGGAAATTACGGTCAGTGTGAAGACTACGACTTTATTAGGTCAAGACGTGAAGGGGCTTTTGCAGAATATGTTGTGGCACCTGCTGTCGTAACCCTTCATGGTATGAGAAAAGTTAAAATTAATCAAGGGCAAACAGTTGTTCTTTTAGGCTGTGGGCCTATAGGGCAAATCGCAGTACAGTTTGCAAAGATTATGGGTGCAACTAAGGTTATTGCAGTTGATATTTTAGGTGAAAAGTTAGAGGAAGTATTGAATTTTAATAAGATAATATTCTTTAGTGAGCGACAAGGATAAAAATAGAATACAATGCAACCGAAAAAACTTATACAGGGTTTATGTTATATAATAGAAAATGTATGAGTTTTCTTCAGTTATGGGAAGACGCAGCAGAAAGATTACTGCTTTAGAAAAAGAGAGAGACATTTGAGAATAGTATAATTGAATTAAATTTCTGGATTTTTAAGTGTGAACGGGTATAATAATATATATAATAAGCAACCTAATTGTTGGGCTGTAATAAACAATTAGGAAAAGATTTATTGGCAAACAAGAGATAAAAATAAATGAGGAGATAGAGATGAGAAAAAAGTATTATTGTCCTAGTTGTAAAGCAGAAGTAGAAGTATTGGAAGCATGTGGTGCAAGCAGTTATTTTTGTAACAATTGCAAAAAGCTTATTTCCAGTAAGGCAATTTTAGAAGAAGATTTAGAAAGAAAGGATAATTTATAAATGATAAATGATTATATATTAAAAAAAGATGCAAAGTACTGGAAAGAGTATTTCGAAGAATCAAATTTTGACAAAAAGTTTTACTATGATGGAAATGATTTGGGAGCAATGTATAGCAAGGAAAAAACATTGTTTAAAGTGTGGGCACCTACGGCAGTTGAGGTTTATTTGAACCTTTATGTAACAGGAAGTGATGAAGAAGTAAATGCGCAATTACTAGAAACCTTACCTATGAAGAGAGAAGAAAAAGGGGTTTTTTCTTATATTAAAAGAGGTGATTTACATGGCATTTATTATACATATACGGTAACAGCTAATGGGCAGACAGTAGAGACGGGAGATGTATATGCAAAAGCATGTGGAGTAAACGGGCATAGAAGTATGGTTGTAGATATGGAAAGAACTAATCCAGATGGATGGGAGAAGGATATGCCTATCCATTATCCATTGGAGGATACACAAATATGGGAAGTTCATATTGGAGATTTCTCCAATGATGTGGCTTCTGGAGTGAAATCAACTTACCTAGGGAAATATCTAGCCTTTACACAGGAGAATACAACATTAGAAGAAGATGGTGTACATTCTACTTGTTTAGCTTATTTAAAACAGCTTGGAATTACCCATGTACAGCTGCTTCCATCATTTGATTATGGTTCTGTTGATGAACAAATGAAAGATGGAAGCTTTAACTGGGGTTATGATCCTATAAATTATAATGTGCCAGAAGGATCCTATGCAACAGATGCTTTTAATGGAGCTACAAGGATTAAGGAATATAAGCAGATGGTAGCTTCTTTGCATAAAGCTGGAATAGCTGTTGTTATGGATGTAGTATACAATCACACATACTCACTGAACTCTCATTTTAATAAAACTGTACCGTTCTATTATTACAGACAATGGGAAGATGGATCTTTTGCAAATGGTTCAGCTTGCAGCAATGATACGGCAAGCGATAGAGCAATGTTTCGAAAATATATGATTGATTCCGTATTATACTGGATAAAGGAATATCATATTGATGGATTTAGATTTGACTTAATGGGACTTCATGATGTAGAAACTATGAATGAAATACGTAAGGCAATAGACTCACTAGGTGAATGTGGTAAAGATATCATTATCTATGGAGAACCTTGGGCAGCTGCAGATAGTCCTTTAAAAGAGCCTATGAAGTTTGCAAAGAAAGATGCAATTGTTCAATTACATGAACGCATCGCTGTATTTAATGATGATACAAGAGATTGTATTAAAGGGGCATATAATAAATTACAAGATCCAGGATTTGTGAATGGAAAGTTAGGAATAGAAGAAGAAGTAAAGAGGGCGATAAAAGGAATGTTTGCGAGAGAGTGGGATGTGCAACCTGATAGCCCAGCAAAGCTGTTAAACTATGTTTCAGCACATGATAATAGTACACTTTGGGATAAACTTGTAGATTCAGTTATAAAGGATCGAAGTTATGAAACTAAACATGAAACACTTATTTTCATGAATAAGTTAGCAGCAGCAATGGTTCAATTTTCAAAAGGAATACCATTTATGCAGGCAGGAGAAGAAGGTGGAAGAACAAAACTTGGTGAAGATAACAGCTATAATCTTTCAAAAGAATTAAATCAGATTGACTGGAACCGTATGTATAAGTTTGAAGATTTAATTAACTATTATAAAGGGCTCATTTCGGTTAGAAAGAGTTT
The DNA here is from genome assembly GCA_937921505.1 of uncultured Clostridia bacterium. Lineage (GTDB taxonomy): Bacteria > Bacillota > Clostridia > Lachnospirales > Cellulosilyticaceae > FMMP01. Next base: position 54,708 of record CAKZUB010000019.1, read on the forward strand.
GTTGGATATAAAGACTTTGACAAAAGAAGCAGCTGATAAGATTAATTTTATAGAAGGCCTACCAGATCAGGTTGTTGGGTATGAATTAGGATCACAACTCAAAACTTTGGTTATTTTTAACGCTTCTAATAAAGTAGTAGAATTACCACTTAAAGGTGAATGGAGATTATTAGTAAATGAATGTGAAGCAAAACCAGAAGGCATAAAATTAATGAGTAAAAAAGTATATATAAGTCCCATTTGTGCAAATGTATTAGTACAGATAGGGTAATAATACATTATTTCTTTTCTCGTTGGATCTCTATTTCAAAATCTTCCAATTGGATATTAAGTGCATGAATAGATATCTGTACTTCTGACACTAAAAATCCTAAAGAGATAAGAAGCAGCAACAAGCTTAAACCAAAGACGATATTAGCAAGAAATAAGCTACCAGCATAGAGTAGAAACATACTCATGACACAAAAGAAAAAACTTAAGGCACCATATATTTGCATATTCCTTATAATTTTCAGTCTCACCCTTAAGTTTTTTATTTGTTCTTTTAAAATAATATTAGGTTGTTGTTTATATTGAGTATATAAATCTCGTACTAACTGTGCAAGCACAACAAATCTGTTGGTATAGGCCAACATTAAAAGTGATATTGCAGGAAAAAGTAGTGCTGGAGTTGTTAAAGATAATTCCATTGGACTTAGCTCCTTTGTTTATAATTTAACATTATTTGTTGAAAAAAAGTTATAGTATGATATAGTAAGGATATATTAGCATATCATATGCAGTATATCAATATTATTGCATTTTTACCAAAGATAATATTACAATTAAATCTAATTAAATAATGTTATCCGAACTTATTTATCTAAGGAAGATTCTATGATCAATAAGTCAGGGCTCTGTGGGAAACTGCGTAGCCTCCCTTTTTGGAAAGGATAGAGAAGCTTTATTTTATTCTGTCCTTTTGGGCAGAATTTTTTGATTAATAAAACTATTGGTGGAGGGGATCTTATGTATTCAGTAGGGATTATTACAGCAAGTGATAAAGGTGCACGAGGGGAAAGACAAGATGTAAGTGGTAAGTTAATACAAACAGTTATGGAAGAGAAAGGCTATATTATAAAAAAATATGTGATACTGCCAGATAATGCAGAAACCTTAGCGCAGGAAATGGTTGATATGGCAGATAAGCTGCATCTTAATTTAATTTTAACAACGGGTGGCACAGGGTTTAGTCAAAGGGATGTTACCCCAGAAGCTACTTTAAAAGTTATTACTAAGCAGGCACCGGGCATATCAGAAGCTATCAGGTACAACAGTCTTCAAATTACACCTAAGGCGATGTTATCAAGAGGAATTTCAGGGATTCGAGATAAGACGCTTATTGTTAATTTACCAGGAAGCCCTAAAGCAGTTCAAGAATGTTTAGGGTTTATTGTTGATACACTTCATCATGGCTTGCAAATATTAGTGGGTGATGCTTCTGAATGTGCTGAAAGTTTAAAGGATCAATAGGCTAAATTATAAAAGGAAGGAATACACTATGAAAAAGAAAATAATTTTAGTATTTTCAATTATTCTCATAGCTATTGTAAGTGTGAGCGCAATTATGCTTGCAAAAATAAATGCTAAAAAAACATCCAACCTTTTAATTGGTTCGACAACAAGCCTTCAAGACAGTGGACTTTTAGAGGAGCTTTTACCACAATTTTATGAAGAAACAGGGATTTTGGCTAAGGTTATTGCTGTTGGAACAGGACAAGCTATTAAGCTTGGACAAGATGGAGAAGTGGATGTGCTTTTAGTTCATGATAAACCCTCAGAAATAGCATTTGTGGAAGAAGGTCATGGTACAAAAAGATGGGATGTTATGTACAATGACTTTATTTTAGTAGGTCCACAAGAAGACCCTTTACATATTAAAGATAAATTAGGAACAGATATATTAGAAGCATTTAAGCTAATAGCATCACAAGATGCAGCGTTTATTTCTAGAGGGGATAATTCAGGGACGCATAAAAAGGAAGTTGGGATTTGGAAAGCGCTTAATATAGATACTACTACTCAATATAATGGCTACATTTCAGCAGGAAAAGGGATGGGTGATGTTTTAAAAATGGCAGATGAGTTAAGAGCCTATACTTTGACAGATCGTGCGACTTACTTGAAATTTTCCAAGCAACTGGCATTAGATGTAGTCACTGAGGGCGATGAACATCTTATAAATATGTATGGGGTTATAGCTATTAACCCTGAAAAAAACAAGGCGATTAATAGTAAAGGTGCACAAGCATTTGTTAAATGGTTGTTATCATTAGAGGTACAGAAAAAAATAGGTGAGTATGGGATAGATGTAGGGGGAAGGCCGCCTTTTATCCCAGCGGCAGAGGACTACCATGAATGAACTTACAAATGGCTTCATAAAAGCTTTTGAGCTCATTATTTCCCTAGATTCCGAGTTATATCAAATTATTATAAGATCTCTTTTTGTTTCACTATCAGCGGTAGTGATTTCAGCGCTATTTTGTATTCCTTTTGGTATTTGGCTTGGACTTAAAAGGTTTAAGGGAAAACAGTTTGTTTCTAGAATTTTATATGCTTCAATGAGTACGCCGTCAGTTGTAATAGGACTTGTTATTTTACTGCTTCTCTCAAGAAAAGGACCGTTAGGCTTTATGGGGCTTTTGTATACGCCAGTCGCTATGATTATCGCTCAGATAGTGTTAGTTACACCTCTTATTTTAGGACTTACCTATAATACAGTCAAACAAAGGGGATCTATTATACAGCATGAAGGCTTGCTGCTTGGTGCCAATTCTTTTCAAATAATTATACTCATCATACGTGAACTTAAAATAGATCTATTGGTTCATTTAATGGCTGGGTTTTCAAGAGCTATTTCAGAAGTTGGGGCTGTAATGATTGTTGGAGGTAATATTAAAGGTGTAACGCGGGTCATGACAACTTCTATAGCACTGATGAATGCTATGGGAGAGTATGACATGGCGATAGCACTTGGAGTAGTGCTGCTCTTTATTTCCTTACTCGTTAATACCATTGTCTATAGGGAGGATGCCAGATGGAAATAGTCATTCAAAATCTTGTGAAAAGATATGATCAAAAGCTTATATTTAATATTTCTAACTTGCATTTTAAAAAAGGAAAAATTATTGGCTTATTAGGGGATAATGGCTCGGGTAAAAGTACTTTACTTAAAATGATAAGTGGCATGGATAAAGAGTATGAAGGAAAAATTCTTTATGATGGTTATTCATTAAAGCATCATATGACACATCGTATCGGGATGGTAAGTCAAAAACCTTATCTCTTTAAGCGCAGTGTTTATGAAAATATTGAATACCCTCTTAAAATACGAAAAGTAGAAAAAGGCAAAAGAAAAGAAGTGGTAGATGGCTTTTTAAGAGATATGAATCTTGAGTCTATCCAAGATCAAAGAGCAGATACTTTATCAGGTGGAGAAGCTCAAAAAGTTGCTTTAGCTCGCGCACTTTCTGCAAAACCTAAACTACTCTTATTAGATGAAACAACTGCTAATATCCATGAAGAGGCTATTTGTACGATTGAGCATCAGTTGAAATCTTATCACGAACAAATGGCGTGTACTATTATTTTTGTTACACATAATCTTCTTCAAGCAGAACGTTTTTGTGATGAGAGAGTGTGGCTAAGCTGATGAGGTCAAAAAGGCTGCATTTAATGCATAAGTTACTTAGTAAAAAGGGGGAATACGATGGAGTTTTTCAATGTAGCAACTGTAGAAGACGTAGATGTAATACTTAAAGAAATAGCTTCAACTTATTTAGCAGAGGAAGAAATAGAAGAGTTGCTAAATAGTGTAGGTCGCATTGTAAGTGAAGATATTTTTGCTACAATAGATTTACCGGAGTTTAATCGTTCAACGGTGGATGGCTATGCAGTGATAAGCCAGGAAGTTATGGGCGCATCAGAATCCATACCGAGCTTTTTAGAATGTATAAGCGAGGTACGGATGGGAGAGGTAGTTGATTTTAGTCTCCAAAAGGGCAAAGCTGTTTATGTACCAACGGGAGGGATGATTCCAGAAGGTGCAGATGGCATGGTTATGATAGAGTACGTAGAAAAACTAGATGAGCAGACTATTTTAGTTTATAAACCTATTGCACCTTTAGAAAATATGACACTTATAGGAGATGATTTAAAAAAAGGAGAACGAGTTATCCGAAAAGGTAAAAAATTAACGCCTTATGATATAGGATTACTCGTTGGTTTAGGTATTACAAAGGTAAAAGTCTATAAAAAGCCGCGATTTGCAGTTATCTCAACAGGAGATGAAATAGTTGATGTAGATGCAGCTCAAAAAGTTGGACAAATAAGAGATATTAACGGCTATGCTCTTGTGGCTCTTATCACACAACTTGGAGGAGACGTATTTCAAAAAGTTATTGTTAAAGATGATTTTGATAAATTGCAGACAGCACTTAAAGCATCTTTAGAACAGGTAGATATCGTACTTATTTCTGGAGGAAGCTCTGTTGGAACCAGGGATTATACCAAAGATGTTATTGAATCTGTAGGGGGCAAGGTTTTAGTTCATGGTATTTCAATAAAACCCGGAAAACCAACGATTATTGGACAAGTTAATGAAAAAATCATTTTTGGACTGCCTGGACATCCAGCATCTGCTTTAATCGTATTTAATCGCTTTGTAAAAACTTATATGCAGCAGATCCTAGCACGTAATGAAAAAGAACTTAGTATTGTGGCAACACTCGCGGGAAATGTACATGCATCTCCAGGCAAAGAAACTTATCAGATGGTTCAGCTTATACTTGGGGAGAGTGGATGGCGTGCTATTCCGTTTTATGGCAAATCGGGTATGATGACACTGCTTGCTAAGTCCTCCGGGTATATTCGTATTCGGGATGATCAAGAAGGTTTAATGAAAGGTGAACAAGTAGAGGCATTTTTATTTCAGGAGGTGATGTTATAACATGTATAAAGAGAATCAATTAAAGGATAAAGCAGAAGTAGAAATAGACACACAAGTAGAAAAAGAAAAAGATCAGCATACTAGAAATGTTTATATATCTAATATCCCTGTTGAAGAAGCTCTTAAGTTATATAAGGATGCTTTAGCATATCCGCTAAAAACCGAAAAGATACCAGTGGGAGAATCTTTGTTTAGAACGACTTGTGAGGCTGTTTTTGCAACTATTTCATCACCACATTATCACGGGGCGGCTATGGATGGTATTGCGGTAATGGCTGCAAGCACCTACGGCGCTTGTGAAAAAACACCTAAGTGTCTTACGCTTGGAGAACATTTTGAATATATCAATACAGGCAACCCAATGCCAGTAGATACAGATGCCGTTATTATGATTGAAGATGTAGCAGCAGTGGATCAGGGGAGGATTCAAATTATAGCGCCAGCTTATCCGTGGCAGCATGTGAGGCAAGTTGGGGAAGATATTGTTCAAGGCGAGATGATTATTCCTTCACACCACAGGATTAGACCTATGGATATAGGAGCACTTTTAAACGGGGGTGTGCAACAAGTTGAGGTGTTTGCAAAAACATCTGTCGGCATACTTCCAACCGGAACAGAGATAGTCCAAGATGTAAACTTACTTAAGTATGGCAAAATTATAGACTCCAACTCAAAGGTTTTTGAGGGATTAGTGATAGAAGCGGGAGGCATTCCTAAAATATATACCCCTGTTACAGATGAGAGAGAGGCTTTAAAAGCAGCTATAAAAAAGGGAGTAGAAGAAAATGATGTGTTAATCATCAATGCTGGTTCTTCAGCAGGATCAAAAGACTTTACAGTAGATCTGATCCGGGAGCTTGGAGAAGTTGTTGTACATGGTGTTGCTTTAAAGCCAGGCAAACCTACAATACTTGGCATCATAAGTGGTAAACCAGTAATTGGTATTCCAGGCTATCCTGTTTCTGCTTACTTTTCTTTTGAGACCTTTGCAAAGCCTATTATAGAGTGGTATTTAGGCAAAAAAGATCAAACAAAGTCTATTAGGGCTGTTTTATCACAGAGAGTTGTTTCATCACTCAAGCATCAAGAATTGGTAAGAGTAACTTTAGGTGAAGTCGGGAAGCGTCTTATTGCTACCCCTTTAAATCGTGGGGCAGGTGCTAGCATGAGCCTTGTAAGAGCAGACGGTGTTTTAACAGTACCTCGGATGTCAGAAGGGATTGAAGGCGGACAAGAAGTTGATATTGCACTTATTAAACCCTTAGAAGAGATTTTAGAAAGAGTGGTCTTGATTGGCAGCCATGACTTGATTTTAGATTTGATTGCAGATAAGAGGCCACTTACGTCAGGACATGTAGGGAGTCTAGGTGGTATTATGGCTATGAAGCGTGGGGAATGTCATATCGCACCTATTCACCTGTTAGATGAGCATACAGGGGAGTACAATATTTCTTATGTGAAAAAATATTTTCCACTAGGATCGATGGCTATTATTAAGGGGGTTAAAAGACTCCAAGGTCTTATGGTTCAAAAAGGAAATCCTAAACATATAGAGGGGTTTTCGGATCTCGTAAGAGCGGATATTCATTATGTGAATCGTCAGCGTGGAGCTGGTACAAGGCAACTCTTAGACTATGAACTTAAAAAAGAGCACATAGATCCTGCAGATATTACCGGCTATAATAGAGAGATGACAACACATATGAGTGTAGCTGTAACAATTGCTTCAGGAACGGCAGATGTAGGTCTTGGGGTTTTATCTGCGGCTTTAGCGATGGATCTTGACTTTATACCTGCTTGCTATGAAGAATATGATTTTTTAATTCCTATGATGTATTTAGAGGATGTGCGCGTTCAAAACTTTATACAGATTTTGAAATCACAGGAGTTCAAAGAAAAACTCACTTTAATTGGAGGGTATATGCTTCAAAATCCTGGTGAAGTCTTGAAAGTAGGTGAGTAGTTTGAAAGATACATATGGGAGAGAGATTAACTATTTACGATTATCTATAACAGATTTATGTAATCTCAGATGTCAGTACTGCATGCCATCAAATGGTATTCAAAAGATAGCGCATGCAGCTATTTTAACACTTGAAGAGCTTGATGAAATAGCCTTGGCTTTTGCAAGACTTGGGATTACTAAAGTCCGCATTACAGGAGGCGAGCCCCTTGCAAGAAAAGGGATTATTACGCTAATAGAGAAAATAAGCCGACACGAGAGTATCACAGATCTTGCTTTAACAACAAATGGGACGCTTTTAAATACTATGGCACAAGATCTCAAAAATGCAGGTCTTAAGAGAGTCAATATTAGTGTAGATTCTTTAGATGATAAAAAATACAACATGATGACCAGAGGCGGCAAACTAAAAGAAGTCCTTAAGGGCATCGAAAAAGCTAAAGAAGTAGGCTTAACGCCTATTAAGCTCAATGTTGTATTAATTGGTGGATTTAATGATAATGAGATTGAAAGTTTTGTTAGCCTTACTCAAGATGAAGCTATAGATGTACGCTTTATTGAGCTTATGCCAATAGGCGAAGTGGCTAAGTGGTCACAGAGCAATTTCTTGCCAAATGACTATGTACTAGAGACTGTACCTACACTTGTGAAAATGGAGAAGGTGGACCCAAGCTCACCTGCACTTTACTATCAACTCCCCGGAGCCAAAGGCCGAGTGGGGCTTATTAGTCCTGTTTCTTGTAAGTTTTGTCATACATGCAACAGAGTACGCTTAACATCAGAAGGTAAACTCAAACATTGCCTTCATTCTAATGAAGAATTTGATTTAAAAGAAGTGTTAAGACAAGGGAATAGCATAACAGATTTTATTCAATATGTTATGCTGCAAAAACCCTTAGAACATACGATTGAAGAGGGAAGCTTTATTGCAAGAAATATGATTCAAGTTGGTGGATAACAAGAGGAGGAGAATAAATGTCATTTACACACTTTAATGATTCAGGAAGGGCTTATATGGTAGAGGTCACCGGGAAAGACGATACTTCAAGAACTGCAATTGCACAAGGTCGGATTACTATGAAACCAGAAACAATAGAAGCCATTCAAAATGAGCGTATTAAAAAGGGAGATGTTTTATCAGTTTCTCAAGTTGCAGGCATTATGGGAGCCAAAAAAACAAGTGAGGTTATTCCTATGTGCCATCCGCTCATGTTAACTGGGGTAGATCTGCGTTTTCAGATAGAGAAAAATTGCATTTTAATTGAAGCAGAAGTTAAGACAGTAGGTAAAACAGGCGTTGAGATGGAAGCTTTAACAGCTGTAGCGATGGCAGCTTTAACCATCTATGATATGTGCAAGGCGCTTGATAAAGAAATGGTGATTGGAGAAATCAGTTTGATGAAAAAAACAGGTGGTAAATCAGGAGATTATTTTAAGGAGGGGCTAAAATGAGCAAAGTTATTGGAAAAGTCATTTCAGTGAATATCAGTAAAGAAAAAGGCGTTATCAAAGAATCAATTCCAGAAGGCTATTTTCAAGAATCACATGGGTTAGTAGGCGATGCCCATGCAGGGAAGTGGCATAGACAGGTCAGTTTACTGGCACAAGAAAGTATTGATAAGATGACGAAAGTGGGGATTGAAGGACTTTGCAGTGGGAAATTTGCTGAAAACATTACGACACAAGGTATTGAACTTCATACCCTTAAAGTAGGTACATTACTTAAAATTGGAGAAACCATCCAAGAGCTTTCACAAATCGGTAAAGAATGTCATACTGGGTGCGCGATAAAAGTACAAGTAGGCCAATGTATTATGCCTAAAGAAGGTATTTTTACAAAAGTTATCCAAAGTGGCATCGTTAAAGCAGGTGACAGTATTGAAATAGTTGAGTAAAATAAGTAATCTTCAAATTTTAACTTGAGGAAATTCAATAAATCTGATAACATATAAGTAATTACAGAGATGATTGTAGTTAATTTGTACAAAATTAGAGTAAACCCAACGTCCGAGTTAATTGTTCTAACGTTTATGGCTATGAACTGCTAGACTATGGCTATGAACTATTAACCTATGGGTAGCACAGGAAACTGTACTGCCTCCCATGTTTGGAAAGGATTTGGAAATAAATAAAACCAAAAGGGGGTCGTTTTATGTACGGTTATCAAGGGAAGGTTTTAAGAATTAATCTCACAACAAGTACTTATGCAGTAGAAGGGTTAGACGAGGCAGTTGCAAAGAAGTTTATAGGTGGACGGGGACTTGGTACTAAATTGTATTCAGATGAAGTATCTCCTGATGTTGATGCTTTAAGTCCAGAAAACAAACTTTTAGTGGTAACAGGACCTTTAACAGGTACACCAACTCCAACAGGCGGAAGGTATATGGTTGTTACTAAATCACCACTTACAGGGACTATTGCTTCATCTAACTCAGGTGGATATTGGGGACCAGAACTTAAGTTTGCAGGCTATGATGTTGTTATTTTAGAAGGCAAAGCGCAGGAACCAGTTTATGTGATGATTGAAGATGATAAAATTGAATTTAGACCTGCAGCACACCTTTGGGGAAAAGTCGTTTCAGAGACAACGAAAGTACTTGAAGCGGAAACACCTGTAAAGTCTAGAATATTGACTATTGGACCAGCTGGAGAAAAAATGTCTCATATCGCAGCTATTATGAATGATTACTCAAGAGCCGCAGGTCGTTCAGGCGTTGGCGCAGTAATGGGATCTAAAAATCTTAAGGCTATAGTTGTTAAAGGAAGTCAAAAAGTAGATCTCGCGGATGCAGATGCTCTTAAAGCAGTTGTTAAGACTTGTACGCAAAAGATTAAAGATAATGGTGTTACAGGGCAAGGTCTGCCTACATACGGTACAGCAGTACTCGTTAATATTATTAATGAAAATGGTGTTTTTCCAGTAAACAACTTCCAAACTTCACAGTTTGATAAAGCAGAAGAAATAAGTGGAGAAACACTTGCAGAAAAATACTTAGTTAAAAAAGATCCTTGCTATAGGTGTCCAATTGCGTGTGGAAGATACTGCAAAGTAGATGATATTGAAGGCGGCGGTCCAGAGTATGAAACCATTTGGGCATTTGGCGGAGATTGTGGTGTATCTGATATGGGTGCTGTTATTAAGGCGAACTTCTGGTGTAATGAAATGGGCTTAGATACGATATCAACAGGAGCAACTATTGCAGCAGCCATGGAGCTTTATCAAAAAGGATATATCAAAGACGAAGAGTTAAATGGACTTTCACTCGAATTTGGAAATGCTGAGGCGGTTGTAGAATGGACTAAACGCATGGGTATGCGAGAAGGCTTGGGAGACAAGATGGCAGAAGGTTCTTATAGGCTCACAGACTCTTATGGTGTACCAGAATTATCTATGTCTGTTAAAAAACAAGAGCTTCCAGCTTATGACCCAAGAGCTATTCAGGGGCAAGGTTTGCAATATGCAACATCTAACCGTGGAGGCTGTCATGTAAGAGGTTACTTAATCTCACCTGAGATCCTTGGGTTGCCAGAAAAATTAGATCGTTTTTCACTTGAAGGTAAAGCGACTTGGGTTAAAATATTCCAAGATCTTACAGCTTTTATTGATTCATCTGGACTCTGTCTATTTACCTCTTTTGCAATGGGAGCAGCAGATTACGCGCATATGATTAATGCAGTTATTGGTACGGATTGGACGGCTGAGGATATTCTAATGGCAGGAGAGCGAATCTGGAATATTGAAAGACTTTATAATTTAAAAGCTGGGATTGACCCAGCGCAAGATACATTACCTAAGAGATTATTAGAAGATGGTATAGCAGATGGTCCTTCTAAAGGCAATGTAGCAAGATTATCTGAACTCTTACCAGAGTACTATGCTGAACGTGGTTGGGGAAGTGATGGTATCCCAACAGAGGATAGAAAAGCTTTACTAGGACTGTAATTTAATATACAAGGAGCTTCTGCGGAAGCTCTTTGTTTCATTAAATTATAAATCATTTAGGCATCAATTTTTATAGGAGGTAAGTAAAATGCAAATCAAAGTTAAGTTGTTTGCTACATTGCGCCAAGGGCGTACTAGAGAAATGTTCTTAGATGTAGGACCAGAAACTGTTCCGCAAAACATCATCGATTTATTAGAAATTCCGACAGGAGATGTAGCTATATTACTCATTAATGGAAGAGATGGAGAGCTAGATGCCAAACTTAATGAGGCAGATGTGCTATCTATTTTTCCACCGGTTGGAGGTGGTTAATATGGAGCGCTACTTGCGTAATAGAATAACACTCAGTGAAGAAGAAAATCAAATGTTACATGATGCCAGAGTCTGTGTTGTAGGATGTGGAGGCCTTGGGGGATATGTCATTGAGATGCTTGCAAGGCTTGGTGTTGGAACCATTACAGCTATTGATGGGGATGTCTTTGAAGAAAGTAATCTCAATAGACAAATTTTATCAGATACACAAAGCTTAGGACAAAGTAAAGCCTTTATCGCAAAGAAGAGGATGGCACTTGTCAATCCAGAAATCAAAATAAATGCCACTAAGGCTTTATTAACCGCTGATAATGCAGAAGTCTTATTAAAAGGGCATCATGTCATTGTAGATGCATTAGATAACATTGGGACAAGATTCTTAGTTCAAGAAGTATGCGAAAAGCTTCAAATGCCATTTGTACATGGGGCTATTGCGGGGTGGTATGGACAAGTGTCAACTATTTTTCCAGGAGAGCAAACGCTAAGTAAGATTTATAAAAATAAAGCTGCAAATGGCAAAGAAAAACTATTAGGAAATCCTGCATTTACCCCCGCACTTATAAGTTCTATTGAAGTTAGTGAGGTGGTTAAACTATTAATTGGCCGAGGAGACTTACTTAGAAATAAGATGCTTTTTATAAATGTATTAGATCATGAATATGAGGTATTGGAGCTTTAAAAGTTAAAAAAAAGATGTCTAAAAATAATTGACAGATTGGCAATATAGTTATATAATTTTAATAAAGAAACCGTTTTCCAAGGAGGCGATTTAATGGTGTCCATAAATGACGTAGCAAGAAAAGCTGGTGTTGCGAAGTCAACGGTATCTAAAGTTTTAAATAATTACCAATCTGTGAGTGATAAGACAAGATTAAAAGTAGAAAGAGCAGTACAAGAATTAGGATATGTACCTAATGTTGTTGCCATTTCACTTTCTAAAAAAGAATTTAATAGAGTAGGACTTATTGTAGATATTCATCATAACAATCAATTTATTGATGAAATAGGTATGAAGTATCTCATAGGTGCATTTGAAAAAGCTAAAGAATACCATCTTGATGTCGTAACATTTTTCACCTCTCAATTTAATGATATGAGTTCAAAGCAACTCAGCGCATATTTAAAGTCTCAAAGGATAAATTGTTTGATTATCTATAATTTATCAATAGAAAATAAAAACATATATAAATTAATTGAAAAACAGGAGTTTTACTCTGTTTTAGTTGATTCCCTACTTGTTAATGAAAAAACATCCTCTGTATCAATTGATCATTTCACCGCCCAATATGAGGTAGCAAAAAAAACAATTGATGAAAATGATTTTAAAAAGAGAATATTGTATATTGCAGGTGGGAGAGGCGGCTATATTACCAATCAAAGATTAAATGCTATAAAAAAACTACAAAAAGAAATAGGTTTTAATTTGATTGTAAAATATGGTGATTTTAATGAGTATAAAGCAAGGCAAATTATATTTGAATACTCAAGAGACATAGATATTGTCATATGTGCTTCTGACTTAATGGCTATTGGCGCGGTATTTGCACTTTCAGAAATGGATATTTTCAGACCTGTATGTGGTTTTGATGGCATAACATTAATGGGATATACAAAAAGTGCTATGAATACAGTTGAACAAAACTTCTGTCAAAAGTCAAAGCAAGCTTTTGATGAATTGAAGAAGCTTTTAGATGGAGGAGAGGGACGACATATAGAAATACCCTATGAGGTATGCAGAGTGGATTATATGGATGTTATTCAAAAGTAAAAGGATACAATAGTATTCTTTTACAACCTACAAAAGAAACCGTTTTCCAGCAATAAAATAAGTAAATGAGGAAGATTATGAAGTTTGAAGCAATTTATCATAGAACATCTGACAATTATTGCTATCCATTAAACGAAGAAGAATTAATCATTAATATTAAAACTGGATATGATGTAGAAAGAGTCTATATTAACTATGGAGATCCCTTTGAAGCGGGGGTGCTTGGCAGCAATTGGAGTGGTACAGAGGAAGAGCTTATTTATAAGAAGAATCTAACACACCATATTTGGTGGACTACTACTGTTAAACCTAAATATAAAAGGTGCAGGTATTATTTTAGGTTGGTAAGAGCAAATACATATTATTACTATTTTGAGGATGGCTTCTACACAGAAAAAGAAATGAATCAACAAGGGAAAAATTTAGTCTATTTTACATTTCCTTGGATGAATAACATTGATATTAATAAAACGCCAGATTGGGTGAATGATACGGTCTGGTATCAAATATTTCCGGAACGTTTTTGCAATGGTGATAAAGCGAATGATCCTATAGCTATACGACCTTGGGGGTTTCATCCTGTATCTAATGAAGAATTTTACGGCGGAGATTTACAAGGTATCATAGATCGTTTGGATTACATAGAGAGTATAGGAATAAATGGCATTTATTTAACCCCTATTTTTGAAGCAGAAACAAGTCATAAATATGATACTACAAATTATATGAAGATAGATCCCCATTTTGGTGATGAAAAAGTTTTTAAGCAGTTAGTTGATAGAGCTCACCAAAAAGGAATGCGAATCATGCTTGATGGTGTCTTTAATCACGCAGGTAAAGATTTTAAACCGTGGACTGATGTTTTAGAGAAAGGTCCTGATTCTAAGTATTTTAACTGGTTTATGATCAATTCATGGCCTTTTGATAAAGAAAAGTATAATACGAAGGATGGTGCTTTTTACTCTTTTGCATTTACATCGCGTATGCCAAAACTTAATACTAATAATAAAGAAGTAATAGCATACTTACTAAGTGTTATAAACTACTGGATAGAGAATTTTGATATAGATGGGTTACGGCTTGATGTAGCAGATGAAGTCTCTCATAGATTTTGTAAAGAGCTAAGAAAATTAACCAAAGAGTTGAAATCAGATTTTTATTTACTAGGTGAAATATGGCACGATGCTATTTCATGGCTTCATGGTGATGAATTTGATGGGGTTATGAATTATCCTCTTGCAACAACCATAGCAGATTTTTGGGTTTATCCTGAAAAAACAAGAAAAGATTTTGAATGTGCACTTAATCATAATTTTACTATGTATATGCAGCAGACAAATAATGTATTGTTTAATCTTTTAGATTCTCATGATACTAACAGATTGATTGATAAGGTGAAAGATATAGATGTATTTTATCAACAGTTAGCAGTGTTATTTACAATGTCTGGAAGTCCGTGTATCTATTATGGCACAGAGATAGCTTTAGAAGGAAGTTATGATCCAGATTGCCGTAGATGTATGCCGTGGGATCAGATTGAATTAGGCCTATACGATGATAAAATTGAATTAATAAAAAAGTTGATCCAATTAAGAAAAGAGATCAGAGCTTTTAAAAGTAGACATTATCATTTCTTAGATGATATCAATCATTCAAGAGTTATTCAATATATTAAAACCGATGATTACTTTAGACAAATAGAAGTAATATTAAATTGCTCAGATCGTAATATAGAGGTTAAACCAAAAGGCAATCTATTATTTAGTCATTTAAGTGATGGATATATTTTAAAACCGAAAGGTATACATATTCAGTTAATAGATTAAAGATAAAAAACAAAGAGTGAAATAAGATGTGCTATCACATTTTATAATAAATGCTAAAAATATAAAAAAAGGAGATGTATATTTATGAAAAAGAAATTAGTATCATTACTTATGGCAGCAGCTATGGTGAGCTCATTAGCTGGCTGTGGAAAACCAAATGAAACACCAGTTGCAAGCACAACTACAGAAACAACTAAAACTAACGAAGCAGTAAAAGTTGAGGCTGTTACATTAAAAGTCTGGGCACCTGAAAATCAAATTCAAAAAGGTACGATTAATTCTATGTTTGAATCATTTCAAGCTTTGCATCCAGAATGGGATATCACCTTTACAGTAGAAGCACAAGGTGAAGATAAAGCGAAGGATGAAATTTTAAAAGATGTTTCATCAGCAGGTGATGTATTTTTCTTTGCTAATGATCAATTAACAGAGCTTGTTAATGCAGGTGCAATTGCTAGACTTGGAGGTTCAACAGAAGAGATGGTTAAAACAACTATGGCTGATGCTGTAGTCAATACTGTTACAGTTAATGATTCAATTTATGCAATTCCTTTTACACATAATACGTTCTTTATGTACTATGATAAAACTATTTTATCAGAAGATGATATTAAATCACTAGAAGGCATTATGGCAAAAGAAACTGCTAATAATGTATATAACTTCCATTTTGATCCAGCAGGTGGATGGAAACTAGCTTCTTGGTATTATGGTGCTGGATTAACAATCTACGGTGAGAGTCAAGTAGATTTCGCAGCTGGAAGTAACTGGAACAATGAGACAGGTGTAAAAGTAACTCATTATCTCATTGATTTAATCAACAATAAAAAATGTGCATTTAATGAGGAAGTATCTGTATCAGAATTAGCAGGAGACAATAGAATTGGGGCTTGGTTTGATGGTTCATGGAACTATGCAAGGTATAAAGATGAATTAGGTGATAATTTAGGTCTTGCTGTTATTCCTACGTTTAATCTAGATGGAAAGGACTATCAGTTAAAAGGTTACTATGGTTCTAAAGCAATCGGGGTAAATGCACAAGCAGCTTATCCAGCAGTAGCAGTTGCTTTTGCAGCTTACTTAGGCAGTGAAGAAATGCAAATTAAACGTTTTGTAGAAACAGGTGAAGTGCCTACTAATCTTAAAGCCGGAGAACATGAGTCAGTACAAAAAGATGAAATTGCTGCTGTTATTGTAGCAGAAGCTAATATCGCGTCTGTAATGCAGCCAACAAGTGCTGAGTTCAATTCTAGATACTGGGCCAATGTGGGTGGATTTGCAACAGAAATAAGAAGTGGAGCATTTACAAAGGTAAATGCTAAAGAAAAGTTAGATACGTTCGTTGCAACCTTAGAAGTAAAATAGTAAATTCGCACTCTAGCAAAAAAATAAGCGGAATGTTCTAAAATGGATAAGAACATTCCGTTTCTATCATTAAGAGAAAAGGAGTAGAATGATGGTTGATAAAAAGCGAAAAACCTTTGGACAAGAACTTCCACTAAGTGAAGGCGAATTTGGCACTGCTTTTAAATCAGGAAAAATGGCAGCTAATAAAAAAAGAAAACTCTCGAGACAAGAAATCCCACTAAGTGAAGTTGGATTTGGCACTGCTTTTAAATTAGGAAATACAGTGACAAAACTATCAGCAATTGTATTTGGTTTAGGCAATATTCTTCATAAGCAGATTGTTCGTGGGCTGGTATTATTGGCTATAGAAATTGCTTATATTTACTATATGATAAGTTTTGGGGCACAAGCTATTGTTAACTTTATTACATTGGGAACAAGCGTTCAGCAAGAAGTTTTTAATGAAACAAAGCAGCTTTATGAATATGTATTAGGGGATAACTCTATGTTATGTTTACTTTATGGCGTTGTTACTCTATTTACAACCCTTGCATTTATTTTATTATTAACAGTCTCTGTAAAAAGTGCCTATAGCTCTCAAAAAAAGGAAGAGCTTGGCAAACCGATCCCAAGCTTTATGGATGATCTCAAATCGTTAAGAGAGCAAAATCTTCATAAAACACTACTTTTAATGCCTGTAAGCGGAATTTTATGTTTTACCATTATTCCACTTGTATTTATGATTTTGATTGCATTTACAAGTTATGATAAAAATCATCAGCCACCAGGCAATTTATTTGATTGGGTAGGACTTGATAATTTTGCAGCTATGTTTTCTCGGGGAGGGGTCTTGGCTAATACGTTCTGGCCGGTACTTGGATGGACCATTACTTGGGCAATATTTGCTACATTTTCTTGTTATATCTTAGGGATGCTTTTAGCAATTATTATCAATCGTGAGGGGACAAAGCTGAAAAGCTTTTGGAGATTTATATTCGTATTATCTATAGCAGTTCCTCAATTTGTAACACTCCTTACAATGAACACTATCTTTAATGCCAATGGAGCTGTTAATGGGATACTTCGTACCATTGGTCTTATTGGTATAACAGAATCTATTCCATTTCTTACTGATCCAACACTTGCAAAGATCACAATTATCTGTGTTAATATTTGGATTGGGGTGCCATTTATGATGTTAACTTCTACAGGTATTTTACAGAACATTCCTAAAGATTTATATGAAGCCGCTAAGGTAGACGGTGCGAATGCTTTCGTTTCTTTTTTTAAGATTACATTACCTTACATGTTATTTATAACAACGCCATATTTAATTACCTCATTTGTTGGCAATATTAATAACTTTAATATTATTTTCTTATTATCAGGTGGTGGTCCGGAATCTTTAGATTATTATTATGCAGGCAAGACGGATTTGCTAGTTACCTGGCTCTATAAGTTAAGCATTACCAATAAAGATTATAATATAGGTGCAGTTATTGGTATTATAGTTTTTGTTATACTAGCAGCATTATCACTTTTAACCTACCGTCATACAGGATCTTATAAAGATGAGGAGACATTCCAATGATGAAAAGAAAAGCAAATACTTCAATGAAAATAAAAAGAGTCATATCGAATTCACTCACTCATGTATTCCTGTCAGTTACTGCATTTATCTGGATATTGCCGATCTTTTTTGTAATATTAACTTCATTTCGTAAAGAGGGAGGGGCCTATAAAAGTTATGTTATACCAAGAGGCTATACACTAGATAACTATAGAAAGCTGCTTGCACAATCAGGAAGCTTAAATTTTACAAGTTGGTTCACGAACACACTTATCGTAGCCATTTTTACCTGTCTATTATCTGCGTTTTTTGTCTTATCGATAGCCTACGTAATGTCTAGACTTCGGTTTAAATTACGCAAGACATTTATGAACATTGCGCTAGTGTTAGGGATGTTCCCAGGGTTCATGTCTATGATCGCTGTTTACTATATTCTAAAGGGATTTGGACTTTTAGAAACAGGGCCTATGAAATTAGCAGCACTTGTGATGGTATATTCAGCAGGTGCTGGACTTAGCTTTTATGTTGCTAAAGGTTTTTTTGATACGATTCCCAAAGTCATTGACGAAGCAGCATTTATTGATGGGGCAACTAAATGGGATGTATTTACAAAAATCACCATTCCGTTATCGAGGCCCATTATTGTTATGACACTGCTATCATCCTTTATGATACCTTGGGTTGATTATATTTTTGCAAAAGTTATCATAGGTCAAGATAGGAAGTATTATACAATTGCTATAGGTCTTTGGACTATGTTGGAAAAAGAATTTCTTGAGTATTATTACACGCAGTTCTTTGCAGGCTGTGTTATAATCTCCATTCCGATTGCTATGATATTCTTATTTATGCAAAGATTTTATGTGGAAGGTGTATCGGGTGCAGTAAAAGGATAATGAATACAAAGAAGTACTGAAAACATAATTTCAGTACTTTTTTATATAAAAAGGAGAGAGATATGAAGAAAAAAATGAGGATAGTAATACTTTTAACTATGCTGGTTTCTAGTTTAATAAGTGGTTGTAAAAGTGCTGAAAATAATATGGTCAGCGCTAATAAAGAAGAAAATATTTTAAGTAACAATACTAGTCAAACAGATGAAATTAATCCTTATGAGTATGTACAGCAACTAAATATCATTAGGGATAACTATCGCAATTTTTATGAGATTTTTGTTTATTCTTTTTATGATAGTGATGGAGATGGAATAGGGGATATTGGCGGTATTATTTCAAAATTAGACTACATCAATGATGGTGTGGATTCTACCGATTCAGATTTGGGGTTTAATGGCATTTGGCTCATGCCGATTATGCCTTCTACTACATATCATAAATATGATGTAATAGATTATTATAATATAGATCCAGAATATGGTACTTTGCAAGATTTTAAGAATTTGATTCGGGAATGTGACAAAAGAGATATTAAGCTTATTATTGACTTAGTATTTAACCATACATCAGCTAAACATCCATGGTTTCAAGAAGCAGTAGCTTATCTAGAAGGTCTAGAGGAGGGCGAGGAGCCTAATTTAGTAGAATGTCCTTCTGTAGGGTATTATCATTTTACAAAAGAATACAATGGAAGCACATCTTATCACAAGGCAGGCCGTTCTAAGTGGTATTATGAAGGTGTATTTTGGGATCAAATGCCTGACTTAGCATTAGAGAATCAGTCTGTAAGAGTAGAAATCGAGAAGATAGCCAAATACTGGTTGGATATGGGAGTGGATGGATTTCGTCTAGATGCAGCTAAAGAATTTTATTCTGGAGAAAAAGAAAGGAATGTTGAAGTGTTACAATGGTTCTCTGACTATGTGAGAAGTGTTGATAAAGAGGCTTATATCGTAGCGGAAGTTTGGGACGAAAGAGATACGATTGCTGCTTATTATAAAAGCGGAGTCACCAGTCTATTTAATTTCCCTGTAGCACAACATAATGGAAAAATTATTAAAACAGCGAGGAAACTAGGCGATTCTTCTGCATTATCCTTTGCACAAACAATAGTTAGCCTTCAGAATAAATACCGCGAAAGTAATCCGAGTTTTATCGATTCCCCATTTATTAGTAATCATGATACTACAAGAATTTCAGCACAATGTGCAAATGATGAAAATCAGATGAAGATGGCGGCAGGGCTATTACTAACGATGAATGGAAGCCCTTTTGTATATTATGGTGAAGAGATAGGTATGAATAGTTTAGGAGGTAAGGATGAAAATAAGCGCTTACCAATGCAGTGGTCTGTTATTGATAGAGGGGGTATTACTAAAGGCCCATTAGCTGCAGATACTGTAGTGCAGAAATTTGCACCTGTTGATGAACAACTAGAAGATCCACTATCTATTCTAAATTATTATAAGCGGGCCATACGAATTCGCAATGAAAATACTGAAATTGCAAGGGGAGAAGCAAGTGTTATTGAAGAGCTTTCTGATAAAGACAGATGTGCTATTCGAAAAGTTTATGAGGGCAGTGAAATTATAATTATCTATAATATGAGTACAGAGACAGCAACCTTATCTTTAAAAGAAGCAGTATATGAAAATCTAAATATCAGAGGTTATTTAACAGTGGATGGAAGTAAGGTAACATTATCAGAGGGTGTTTTAGATATGCCAAGACAGTCGATAGTTATACTTAAATAATTTGAACAAGCAATCCATACTAGGCAAGAATCATTAAGTGGTATCGATATGGAGTGAGTGCGTAGAGTAAGGCAGCAACTTTTGGATAGAGAAGCATATGGCGGGAGAGAAATAAATTAGAGTCATAGATATTGAAATGAATAAGCAGATGTGATATACTAAGCAAAATTGAATACAGGGGAGCTTGTGCATACAGGCTGAGAGGAAGTAAATTGCAGCTTCGACCCATATACCTGATTTGGATAATGCCAACGTAGGAATTTTACATTAATAAAATTAATGGGATATACCTGTGTGGGTATATCCCATATTTTATTTAAGAAAAGGGGTTTCATTTATGAACAGCAAAGTTAAAAAGATTTGCATAGCAGGGGTTTTAATTGCATTAGCAGTAGCAAGCTCTACATTTTATATTCCCATAGGTGTAGCGAAATGTTTTCCAGTGCAGCATATGATCAATGTTTTAACTGCGGTGTTACTTGGACCATGGTATGCGGTGGCAGTTGCATTTTGCACCTCAGTGATAAGAGTAACTTTAGGAACAGGGACGCTCCTTGCATTTCCAGGCAGTATGTTTGGGGCACTGCTTGCTGGGCAATTTTTTGCGAAAACTAAAAAAATATTTTTTGCTTTTATAGGGGAGTGTGTTGGTACAGGTATTATTGGAGGGCTTGCGGCTTACCCCATAGCAATTTTATTAATGGGAAGAGAAGCGGCATTATTTGGATTTATTATTCCGTTTACAGTAAGTTCAATAGTAGGCGCAGTACTTGCAATTATCATGATAGGGATCATGCATCGTACAAAGGTTATTGAAATAATGAAGCGAGAAAATGGTATTTAATATGAACTTAACCTATATTTTACTCTAGTAATAATAGCAGGATCGTATTATAGTAATAGAGAAAGGGTGATCCTATGCATATTACTACTCATTTGCTAATGGCAAACGTATTATATAAAGAAATAACTTCACAAATGGGAACAGAACTTAATTACTCCCACTTTGTATATGGCAACATTAAGCCAGACGTTAATCCAGGGACTATAGATTGGCCACATTTTTCACATCAGAGTTTAGAAGATCTTTTAGACTACTGTGAGCATATTACGCTTACCCCTATGTCAATTAGATCCTATTCAAAGGCATTAGGTGTTATTTCACATTTTATATGTGATTATTACTGTCTATATCATACGAAACCTTATAGAACGAAAAAAAATATAGTCAGTATAGTCAAGCATACAGCGTATGAACATTTTCTAGAACTTAATGTTATTAAAAAATGTATCACAGGTGCTATTAAAGCAACTGACAAGGACTACTGCGAGACCGTTGAAGATATAATAAACAAGCGTCTTGCTCTGTATAATGGTGAAGAGCATAGTATAGATAAAGATATACATTATGCTGTTAATACAGCCATTTGTGTTTTGAGAAGAGTTGTAGAATTAAGTCAAGTGGAGCAAAGACAGATAACAGATATGGGAATTGCTTGTAGCGCTTTAAAAGTAGAAGCAGTCTAATTAAAAAGGATGTTCTGTAAAGGTAGGTGCTAGCTACTTTTTGCAGCACATCCTTTTTAATATCTAGAAATTGTGCCATATTTGAAAGTAAGTGTTTGAATCTAGTTGATATAAAGCATAGCGTATTTAATCGTACTAAGAGTAAATGTTTTATACTTGGTGTCTTGCTGGTAGAGATGTTATGTTTGAGAGGCGGATAAAAATCCTCTGATTTTGTCGAAAGAAAACTTTGCAAAATTAAGCATAATAATGTAAAATTATAGAATATAAAAACTTTTTTTGGGGGACTATTTATAATCATAACATGAGAAATAAAAAACTGAAAAATAAGGAGAATTTATAATGAAGATGAAAGCGAAACTATCCATACTATTTACAGGAATATTTTTGATAATGTTTACATTAAGCGCAATGGTAGGATACCTTGGTACCAAAGAGAGTATAGAAGAGAATGTTACTTCTTATTTACAAGCTGAAGCGGATAACATAAGCCTGTATATAGATGCATGGCTAGATAAAAGATTAAAGACGGTAGCAACTGTGGCTAGTGTTGTAGAAGACACCTATATTCTTCAACATATAATAACAGATCCTACACAACATGCTTTTTTAAAACCTACAGAATTTGATGATGGCTCAATAGATTACTATATGGGCTTAGAGGATAAAACATTTATATCTGGCACTGGTTGGAAGCCACCAGCTGATTATGATGCTACTCAAAGACCATGGTACAAATTAGTGAAAGAAAAAAATAAACCGGTATTCACAGAAGCCTATGTAGATATGAATTCAGGAAAGGTTTCAGTATCAGCAGTAGCACCAATAAGTAATGCTAGTGGTGCTTTTAAAGGAGCTGTTTCTACTGATATTTATTTAGATATTCTCACTGAGTTAATTTTATCAAGGACTTTTGAGGATAGAGGATATGCATTTTTACTAGCAGAAGACGGCACATTATTAGCGCATCCTAATGAAGAAATGTTAAATACAAATTTAAAAGATAATGCTGACTATTCAGAGATATTTCAAGCAATACAAAATGAGAGAGAAGGTTTTGAAGAATATACAGAAGATAATACACAAAAAATTATGATACATAAAAAAATCCCATCAACTAATTGGACATTTGCTATTGTTCTTGATAAGACTCTTGCCTATAAGCCTCTAAGGGATCTTACTAATAAATACATGATTATAATGCTAATAGGAACAGCCTTAATCATTTTAATATCGTTAGCTATTTCTCAAAAAGTTGTAAAACCTATTAGAAATCTCTCAGTAATCATCGAAAGACTATCACATTATGATTTAAGCTTTGATCAAAATAGTGAGGCAGTGAAATATTTAAATAAGAAAGATGAGATAGGTACCATTACAAGAGCACTAGCAACAATGCAAGAGAATTTGATTGTTTTAGTAAAAGATATTTCAAGCAGCTCTCAACAAGTAGCCTCATCTTCAGAAGAGCTTACTGCCACTAGTCAACAATCAGCTATAGCAGCTGATGAAGTAGCTAAAACTATTGAAGAAATAGCAAAAGGAGCTAGTGACCAAGCAAAGAACACAGAAAATGGTGCAGTCAATATTAATGAACTGGGAGAATTAATACAAAAAGAGCAATTATATATCAAAGATCTAAATATTTCTACTAAGGAAGTAGATATATTGAAAGATGAGGGTGTATTAATTTTAAAAGATCTTATTAAGAAGTCAGAGAAAAGTGCTATAGTAGCAAATGATGTAAATAAAGTCATTATCAATACCAATGAAAGTGCAGAAAAAATAGAAAATGCTAGCAAGATGATTAAAAGCATTGCAGAGCAAACTAATCTTTTAGCCCTTAATGCAGCTATAGAGGCAGCGAGAGCGGGTGAAGCGGGACGTGGATTTTCAATTGTAGCAGACGAAATAAGGAAACTAGCAGAACAGTCCAATAAATTTACAGAAGAAATTGCAAGTATTATTGGAGAACTTATAGATAAAACAGGAAATGCGGTAGAAAAAATGAAGGAAGCTGGTGAAATAGTAGCATCTCAAATGGAAAGTGTAGAGATGACCAATGAAAAATTTGAAAGAATTAGTGCTGCAATCGAAAAAATGAAAGATGTAATAGAAAGCATCAATCGATCAGGGCAAGGAATGGAAGACAAAAAGAGAGAAATTATAGGTATAATAGAAAGTCTATCAGCTATATCTCAAGAAAATGCAGCAGGAACAGAAGAGGCTGCTGCATCAGTGGAAGAACAAACAGCATCTATGGAAGAAATAGCCAATGCTTCTGAATCACTATCAAAACTAGCTGAAGAAATGCATGAGAGTATTTCTAAATTTAAGTTCTAGAGTTTTAAAAAGTCCAAGCATACTCAGGGTATGCTTGGACTTTTCAAATCACAAGATTATTTACATGGACTTGCAAGGTGGAGAAGGCCAACTTCACTTAAAAACTCATTGACTACTTCCTCGTAGTGCAACTTATCAACAATAAACGATTTGGCGTGGTCTGCGCCTTTTGCTAAATAAAGCTTTTTAGTTCCTTTTTTAGCATTAAACAAGTTAATTGTATTTGAATAAGGAATATATTTATCACTATCACCATGTATAAATAAAATGGGTGTTTTTACACTGCCTATAGTACTGATAGGTGAAACATCCCCATAAAAAGCATTAATTCTCATCTTAGTTACTAAGTTAGTAAGATTAATTATAGGGAAAGAAGGAAGTTTATATTCTATTTTCAACCTATATGTATATTGTTCTTTGACACTTTCAAAAGGACAATCAGCTACTGCAAAATTAATTCTATTATCGAGAGCTGCATGCATCAACACTGTAGCTGCTCCCATTGATTCGCCATGTGTGCCAATTATAGAGTCTGACCCTACTTTATTTATTACCCAATCCACACAAGACTGTAGATCATATTTTTCATAATAGCCCATAGTGCAGTTTTCTCCACCACTATGGCCATGAAATCTATGATCATAAACTAGTACATTAAAACCTTTTTTATAAAACATATCCATATACTTTATAGAGCCATAAAGGGTATAGTTAAATCCATGTGCAAATATTATAGTTTTCTTTGAATTTTTATGAGGTATCCATATGCCATGAAGTTTATAATTGAAGTTTGTATCTATGTATATTTCCTCTTTATCTAGTTCTTTATAATACTTATCATCAAAGCAACCATTCGCTACCTCAAGTTCATAGGATTCATCATAATTAAAAGTTTTAGGGTATAAAGTGATGTTTGTAAAATAATAACCTATATAGACTAAGCTGCCTATAATCATTAAAAGTATAATCCACATATAAATCATTAAAATATTCTCCTACTCATCTTCATATTTAGTGAAAATTAAAAGGGCAATAAAGCCTATAACAGCAGCAATAATCCCTGTCAGTCGTATTCCTAAATCAGCACCTATTTCTTTTCCAAGGAGCAAAACAGAACTAAAAGCTACCATAGCAATCATTTGTCCTAACTTATTCATAAATGTCTGCACAGCGAAAAACATGCCCTCTTTATATTCCCCTGTCTTATCACCATCATTTTTAGCAATATCTGCAACAATTGCATTAGGCAATATGCCGAAGATGGCAAAACCTATGCCGGCTAAAACAACAAATAATATAGCTTGTAGTTCAGGCGAAAAAGGCATCATCCCTAAAAAGCTACAATACAAATAGGCAATTATCAGCATAACCATAGCAAAAGAACATAGCTTTTTCTTACCCAGCTTTTTACTAAAAATATTTACAGCAGGATAGAGTGCAAAAGCAATAATTCCGGACATAGCTGTTATAATAGTTACCCATTTTTCATCAAATCCTAGGAGTACCGTTACATAGTAGACATTACCCGTTTGGAAAATAGTTATGGCAATACCATAGGCTAAGAAAAATATCTCAAATATTAGGAAGTTATGGTTCTTAAAAGTTGACCTAAGTGCTTTCATAAAATCACTAGGTACTGGTTTTGCACTCACATACTTTCTTTCATCTATCATGATAACTGGTATTAACATAAAAATAAGCCCTATCACTGCAAGTATTATAATAGCGAGTCTTATAGATGCTACGAGGGACATCCCCATACCTTGAAATACGGGCCATATAAAGGATGCGCCACTTGCGATAATATAACCTAAAAACCATGTTAAGGCAATATAAGTCGAAAGATCCAACCTATCTTTTTCAGTATATCCAAGCTCAGAAGTTAGTGCAAAATAGGGGGCAACATACATCGTATAGAATGCATAGTAGGCAAGAAGCGTCAGCGTGAGCCAACCTAGATTCCATACTGATGGACTAGAGGAAGGCATAAAGAATACTAGGACGGTTAATAAAGTAAATGGTATTGCAGCTTTAGCCATAAAAGGAATACGTCGTCCTTTAGGATTTTTACTGCGATCGCTGAGTGAAGCTATCCATGGATCCGTTATTGCATCCATAAATCTCCCGAGCATCGTTATAAGGCCGATAACTGTTAAAAACCCAAAGACAGCATTTCGGGGTATTAGTTGTGGTATAGCTACAGTGTTAGGTGGATTGTAAAACCATACAAGCCATACTTGGATAATGCCAGAGAGTATTGACCAACCTAGTTGTCCTAAAGCATAGGCTATTTTGATTTTTATTGGAAGTTTACTTTTTTGAACCTGAAAAGTTTTCATTGAATTCTCCTTAAAAATAATTCGATAATAAGGCTTTAGTTTATTTTAATACGTTTATTGAAATTTGTAAATATAACAATAATTTATAAATAGAAGAGATAAATTTGTGGAGGAAAAAAGAATGTAAATTCAGGATTGTAGTAGAAGTATAATCAGAAAAATGTTAAAGTAATTAAGGATCCTTCATATAATGGCTTTAAAGTTATTTGAAATGAAGTTAGAAGACGTTGTTATGGTGTTAGGATTTTTTATTATTGCTTTAATATCTTATGCAATAGTAAAAAATTCAGATATATAATGAGGAGGCAGAAGAATGAGTAGCGTTGGAATAGGAAGTTTTGACATCATGTTTACTATCGTACCATTTATTGTACTTATAGGTTTTATCTTTGTTTTTGGAAGTATTATTTATAGTGGGATTAATATAGCAAAAAATAAAAGAAAGCCTATTATTCCTGTAAAGGCTAAAATAGTATCTAAGCGTACCCAAGTAAGAGGTGGTCATGTATCACATAATAATATGCATGCTCATAGACATGCACGGACATATTACTATGCCACTTTTGAACTTGAAAACGGAGAACGCATGGAGCTCGCTATTCCTTTACATGAAGCTGGGTATATTGTAGAAGGCGATAGCGGTATTCTTAGTTTTCAAGGCGATTTATTTGTTAAGTTTGATAGAGTTTAAGATAATTATAAAAAAATAATTTTTATAATGAAGGTGTAGTGATTTTAAAGGAACTTATCAAAAAGTCAGAGAAAAATAGTGCGGTAGCAAAGGATATAAATGAAGTTATTATCAATACTAATAACAAATTTGAAATGATTGAATTGAAAAGATAAATATGTAATAGAAAATATCAATCAAGGCAAGAGATGCAAGGAAAGAAGAATGAGAGAAATACAAATAAGTAGCCGATTGCTTGTGTAAATCAACAAACAAATCGGCTACTTACCATACCCTATTCGATTTAACATTGTACATAATCTAATTACTTATTCATTCCTTCCAATTGTAAACATAACGCTTTCATACCCGACCGAAATAGTAATAAACGACACTTACAAACATTTAATATTTGTGATGCTTTAGAGATTTAAACCTAGCGCACAAAACCAACGCAAAAACCTAACGCAACATATCTTAGACTAATTTTAGGTAATAAAAAAACCCAACTTCATAACCAACTACGTAATACCAAATACTTGATAAAATTGTAATAAGTGAATAGGGTACGTAGGAAGATGTGATGCTTTCTTCCTTAGTTGTATTATAACACACATGAATAAAAAGTAAAAGAAAAACTTTGTATTATTTAAGAAATTTTTAAGAAAAAATTTCTTAAATAAGTTGGTTATTGACCTTCTAGTAAGTATGGGTTATGGTGGTAATGAAATTAAGAAGAGTCAAGTACTTGGAGAAATAGATGATGAAGTAATTGATAACACAATCAAAGAACAGAAATAATGAATATAAGCAATGTAGATCTAGGAGGAAAGTAAATGAAAACAGTAGTTGTTGTAAATAGTGAGTCTTTTGGAAAAGGTGATGATGAATTAGGTAAAAAATTAATGGGAGCGTTTCTAAGAAAACTGTGGGCAGGGGAGCCAGCGCCAGATGTTATTATATGTTATAATGCAGGTGTGAAATTGCTCGCGCAAGGTTCGCTCGTTTTGGATGCTTTCGATGGTTTATACTTAAAAGGTATTGAAATTATTGCATGTGGAACTTGTATCGATCATTATGAGCTTAGAAATAGTATAAAAGTTGGGCGCAGGACTGATATGACTGAAATCGTTTCAATAATGATGGATGCTGATAAGGTTATTACTGTTTAAATCATCGCAGATTGGTACATATTTCTTTAGAGAAGGTTGTATTAAGATGAGATTAAAATTGTTTTATTAATTTACAAATGCGGAGGATGTTTTGATGGAAAATATTAAGTTAACAGAGTATAGTCATGGTGCCGGCTGTGGATGTAAAATATCTCCAGCTGTATTAGAAACAATATTAAAGACAACAGGAGATAAAGTGAACTATCCAAATCTGTTAGTAGGCTATAGTAATAAGGATGACGCAGCAGCTTATGACTTAGGAAATGGTACATCTGTTTTAAGTACGACAGATTTTTTCATGCCAATTGTAGATGATCCTTTTACTTTTGGAAAGATTGCAGCTACCAATGCAATAAGCGATATTTATGCTATGGGAGGCAAGCCACTGATGGCTATTTCAATATTGGGATGGCCTGTGAATATACTTTCACCAGAAATTGCGAGCAAAGTTATTGAGGGTGGACGTACCATTTGTGACGAGGCGGGTATCCCACTTGCGGGGGGGCACTCCATAGACTCACCAGAGCCGATATTTGGACTAGCAGTAACAGGACTTGTTGAGAATAACAGGTTAAAACAGAACAACAAAGCAATTCCAGGATGTGAAATTTTCCTTACCAAGCCTTTGGGGATTGGTATTTTAACAACAGCACAGAAAAGGAAAAAAATTGAGCCTGGGCATATTGATGCAGCTATTCATGCTATGACGACTTTGAATAAAATTGGCTCAGAGATTTCAGCGTTAGGAAGTGTAGCTACAGTAACAGATATTACAGGATTTGGACTTCTTGGGCATCTAGGTGAAATCTGTGAAAGCAGTGGTATTTCGGCGATAGTAGAGTTCGATAAAGTTCCTTTACTGCCCAATACAAAAAAATATCTTGAAATGGATTGTGTATCTGGTGGTACTAAAAACAACTTTAAAAGTTATGGACATACTATTGAAGAGATGACCGATCAGCAAAGACATATTTTATGTGATGCCCAGACCTCAGGGGGACTACTTGTGTTTGTTAAAAAAGAGGGTGTTTCAGAATTTTTGAAAGTGACTGCTAATGCGGGCTTGTCACTTCAATCTATTGGACGAACTTGTGACCAGTTTGAAAGACTAATTAGGGTGATATAAATGAAGATGCTTGCATGCAATGATTTTGAAAAGATTGTTACAGAGGAAATTCCTATGATAGATGTGCGTGCTCCCATTGAGTTTCAAAAAGGGGCTTTTAAAAATGCAGTCAATTTACCTCTGATGAATGATGAAGAAAGACACTTAGTTGGAATATGTTATAAGGAAAAAGGAAATGAAGAAGCTGTTAAATTGGGACATCAATTAGTGTCAGGAGAAATAAAGAAGGAACGTATAAATGCTTGGATAAGCCATTTAGAAAAATACCCAAATAGTAAGATCTACTGTTTTAGAGGGGGACAGCGCTCTCAAATTACTCAGAAGTGGATAAGTGAGGTAACTGGAAAAGAAATAGTAAGACTAGAAGGTGGTTACAAGGCTTTTAGAAATTATCTTATGGCAGAACTAGAACCCGTGCAGCAAAAGAGTACACCCATTTTACTTGGAGGATGTACAGGATCTGGCAAAACCATTTTACTTAAAAAACTCCAAAATGCAATAGACCTTGAAGGCATAGCCAACCATCGGGGTTCATCATTTGGAAAACAAGTGACAGAGCAGCCGAGTCAAATCAACTTCGAGAACAACCTTGCCTATGCGCTTATTCAACACCGAAACAATGAGTATGAGTATATCATCCTTGAAGATGAAGGGAAAAATATTGGGAAATGCTTCTTGCCCAAACCTTTGGCCACGTATTTTAGTAGTGGCGATGTGGTGCTTCTTAAAATACCATTAGAAGAACGTGTTCAAATCACTATGGATGAATACGTCTATGAGTCCCAAAGACTCTATATAGAGTCCTATACAAAGGAACAGGGACTAACGCAGTGGGCTGACTATATACGAGGCAGCCTCTATAAAATTAAAAAAAGGCTAGGCGGAGACCGTTGCAAAGCACTAATAGATTTATTTGAACAGGCATACCAGGAGCAAATAAATTCAGGGAGCTATGCATTGCACCAAAACTGGGTAGAGACACTTTTAAGAGATTATTACGATCCTATGTACCAATATCAAATACAAAAGATAACAAATAAAATCATATTTGAGGGAAATGTAGCCGAGGTTTTAGCCTACCTAGAGCAGAAATAAAGACAGAAGTAATAAGTAAAGAGAGAAGTAATAAAAAAGTTGCTATTTGCCGAAAAGGTTTTGGCATAATAAACACCTCACAGATAGACGATACCTGTGAGGTGTTTTAGCGTTACTATATCAATGATTAGTGAGTGGTTTCGTATTCCTCATTAAGGAGCTACAACTGTACTTTTGTCTAAAGTGACTGCAGTTTGTGCAAGCAATCGTCCATTGATCGATGAGTTAGTTGCCATCGTGATATTTGTCATACTAATTACTATTCCTTCGAAGTGTGCATTTGTTCCTATTGAAACGGTTTGAGCTGACTGCCAGAAGATATTCTCCGCCTTAGCACCACCTGATAAGAGAATTTTAGTACCGTTAGCTTGGGTAATGCCTCCAGCTACTTGGAAGATCCAAACATCATTTGGTCCACCACTAAGCGTAACGTTTGAATTGATTAAAACACTAGTACCCCACTTATAAACACCAGGTGTAAGTGTTTTGCCACTAAGGTCTCCGCTATGCAGTTCTGTAAAATCCACAGTTCTTCCTGCAGCGTCAGTGTAGGCTGTTTCCAAGTTGCTGATTGCTGTAGTAAGATTAACAGGCGTTGGAGAAGCGTAGTTAGCCGCATATACCTTTCCAGTAACTTGATCTGAAGTTGAAAATAGAGTAGAGGAATCTGCTATCAGAGAAAATCCAGTAACGGATGCCGCAGCAGATGGGCTGACACCTATATCTCCGGTAATAGCGGAGTCTGGTACTGAAGTGATTGCAGTTTTTGCTAAAATTGCATAATTGCCAGCTAAGCCAAGGTTTACTGGATCTGTGGCCGGAACGACTACTGGTTGGTTTGCAACAAGTACTGTCACAACAGTTGTTGCTACTTTTGTTCCATCAACAGCTGAGGTTGCACTGATTAGGGCTGTTCCTGCTGCTAGTGGTGTTACTACGCCGTTTACAACAGTTGCCACAGCAGTATTATCTGATGACCATATTATGTTTTTGTTTGTTGCCGTTGAAGGACTAATGTTTGGTATTAAAGTGCCAGTTGATCCGCCGGCGGTTAAGTTCATTGTTGCTGCTGTAAAGTTAATACTGCTTATTGGAATCTTTACTACATCGTGATTAGGAGGATTTGCAGTATTAAAGTTAAAAGTGTTAGTAAGAGCTACCAATGCCTCGGCTCTTGTCATTGCTGATGTAGGTTTGAAACTGCCATCTGGATAGCCATTCATAATCTGTGCTTCGGAGACGGCGATGATCGCCGGCCTACTCCAACTAGCCATAGAAGATGCGTCGATGAAGGAAGGGGCATTTGATGTTGCGCTTAGAGAACGAAGGCGACTAATGATGGCTGCTACTTCTGCTCGATTAATATTACCTTTAGGATGAATACCACCATCCGGATAACCACTGATATAGCCTGCTGCTTCTGCCCTTGTAATAACAGGAGTATACCAAGCATCCCTAGGCACATCAGTGTATGTAGTTGCAATGGAATCAGTGAATCCAAATACATTGTTTGTTAGTGCAAAAAACTCTGCGCGGGTAATTGCATTATTAGGTTTGAATGATCCATCTGGATAGCCATTTGCAATCCCGGAAGAAAGGGCTTCGTGAATTGTTTCTTTAGCCCAATGTGATGCATGGTCATTTATAGGCGTAGCACCAAATGTAGATGTGGCCACAGAGAAAACCATTAGAGAAGATAGGAACATTTTTGGTAGTTTATTAAAAAAGTTTGTCATATGAGCCTCCTATATAATTTTTATGTACCATTTTATATTACCTTAAATTAGAAAAAATAGCAAATTTTATAATTTGATGTATCAAAAAAAGCCTTTGATTCTAAGCTTTTATAAAAAGGTAATTACACTATCTTTAACTTAGAATATATTATTCTTATTTTATGTAAAGGATAATATTTGTCATATGAAGATAATTTTATTGTTTTAGAAACAAGTATTATCCTATTTCATGTAAAAAAATTAATTTAATGATTTATAAATATTTTATTATAACAATTATTCTAATAAAATATTGACAAATAGATAAAATTAAACTAGTATAAGAGATAGGTAAATATAAATAAATTTAAAAGGAGAAGTTAAATTGAATATTTCGACAAAATTAATAGTATCAAACTCTGATATGATTAAAAATTATAAGGCATGCAGAGAAAAAGCAGAAAGTTTTGGGAAGATATTTATTTTAAAAAATAATCAGCCAGATGCCGTATTGTTCTCTCTTAGTGAATATGAGAGGCTTTCAGTTCTTATAGAATATCTTGAAAATCTTGATATAAATGATATTCCGAAATTTGCCGAGTCTTTAACGGAATCTATAGCAGGAGAAAAAATAAGAAAAAATACTCAGTTGACCATTTGAAAAATGATAAATGATAAAAAAATATTTGTGGAGGAATAGAAAAATGAATGATGATAGGATTATAATAACAAATGAAGAAAACTTTACTGCAAGAAAGGTAGTTTATTATATCTTGGGTATTATAGAAGTTATGTTTGCTTTTCGCTTGGTATTTAAACTTTTAGGAGCTAATCCAGAGAGTGGTTTTGTTTCTTTTATGTATTCATTTTCACAGGTGTTTTTACTACCTTTCACGGCGATTTTTAGATCAGCGACAGCAGAGGGTATAGAGACAAGGGCTGTTTTAGAACCGAGTACAATTATAGCCATGGTTGTTTACGCTATAATTGCTTGGGGAATTGTTAAATTTCTTATTATTTTGAGAGCGCATAATAATAAAGACGAGGTGGTATAAAACATGCAAAAGAAAAATGATTTTTTTCGGAAATATGGACAGATGAAAAAATCTAGTGGACGTGCATGGGGCGATATAAAAATCGGAATGAAAAGAACGTGTAGAATACTTAAAAATTTATTTAAAAAGATAGTATCTCGTTTTAAATAATGTAAAAGTTTTATGCTGATCAATAAAAGAGTAGGAGGGAAACAAGATGCTTTGGTTTTTAGTAATTGGTCTTATTGCAGGATGGTTAGCTGGTAAAGTTATTAAAGGTAGTGGATTTGGTCTTATAGGAGATCTAGTTGTTGGTGTAATAGGATCTTATATTGGCGGATACTTATTTAAAACATTAGGGTTTAGTACCTATGGTATTATAGGTGACATTATTATGGCCACTATAGGCGCAATTATACTATTGTGGATTATACGACTTGTTAAGTAATTGAGAGTTAAATAAAGGTGTAGGGGAATTCCCCTACACCTTTATTTGATTGTGCGCTCAGCATGGGCGTAGTCTAACGGGTGAGATAGGTGCGAATTAGCAGTCCGTAACATAAAGTGAATTCTGTAGCATCGTTACGTCAGCCCTGAACCAGGAATAAGAGGGAGTCCAATCACTGACTTTCTGGTGAAGACCATGGAAAATGTGAAGATACTGGATAGCAACATTGAAGAACGCTTCGGTGTAGAAGAAGCAGAATGTTAAGAAAGTTGATGCCGCAACAGAAGAGGTCTCATACTGTCGTTTTACCACAAACATGCAATTCGGGATATAAGCACGTATGCGAGTTTTCGAAGATGCAGTATGGGAAGTCGGAGGAGCCTATATCTACGCACTGTCGGCAAGAAAAGTGACAGGAGAAAAATCACGACAATTTAAGATTAAACCGAACTACAAAAAAATATATATTATTATGTCATTAAATGATAGAATGTTATTATATTTCTATTATTAGATGAACAGTGAGGGGATCAAGTTGAAAAATACAAAAGGATGGATCGTAACAGCAGCAGCCACAGGCATAAACTTAATACTAGGGGTGCTATATATTTGGAGTATTATGAGTAAAGCTTTAATTAAAGAATTCGAATGGACAAATACACAGGCTTCACTGCCTTATACGGTTTGTATAGCTTCATTTGCATTAGTAATGATTTTTGCAGGTAGACTACAGGACCTAAAAGGCCCGAAGATTGGAGCAGCACTTGGAGGCATTCTTTTAGGCAGTGGATTAATTCTTTCGGGAGTTGTAAAAGATCCTTTTTTAATGATGTTGGCGTATGGACTTATGGGTGGTGCGGGTATAGGATTTTGTTATGCGGCTACAACACCGCCAGCAGTAAAATGGTTTTCATTAGAGAAGAAGGGATTAATATCCGGGATCGTTGTTTCAGGAGTAGGATTTGCAGCGGTTTATATATCACCTCTTACCCAAATGTTAATTAAGAAAAATGGTGTATCGCAAACATTTATTATAATAGGAATTGGAGCTTTAGTTATTATACTAATCTTATCTCAGTTTTTAGTCAACCCACAGGCTGAATATACTATTAAAATAAATAAGCCCCTAAGTAAAACTACAAAGCTAAATAACAAAGTAGACTATGCATGGAAAGAAATGCTTAAAACTTTAGGGTTTTATAAGTTATGGGTAATGTATGCTTTTGCTGCATCAGCAGGACTTATGATTATTGGACATATTACGAGTATAGCTAAGCAACAAGCAGGGTGGGAAAATGGTTATTATTTAGTGGTATTATTAGCTGTTTTCAACACTTTAGGCAGAATAATGGGGGGACTATTATCAGATAAGTTTGGATATGTGAAGACAATGAGAACAGTATTTTTAATTCAAGCTGTTAATATGCTGCTGTTTAGTCAATATGGTTCACCAGGATTTCTGGCCCTAGGGGTTTCTTGGACAGGACTTACATATGGTGCATTATTTTCTTTATTCCCAGCAGCTATAGCACAGCATTATGGAACAAAGAATTTAGGCGTAAACTATGGGTTGTTATTCACTTCATGGGGACTCGCAGGAGTAATAGGTCCGCTACTAGCTGGAAAGATACTTGATAGTACAAGTACTTATCAAATATCCTATAGTATATCAGCCATACTCTTAGTTTTAGCAAGTGTTCTAACCTTTGTAAATAACCACACTCCTATCAAAACACACGTTGAGACTGTAGCAAAGCTAACTAAATAAAATTTATGATAACAATGGCTTGAAGCGATTAGCATTAAGCCTTTGATGGGTGATATGCTAATGGCAGATGTATAATTAAACTTAATAGTTAACTTAGGAAATATCTGTGAAAAATGGTTTGTAGGTTTTTATATACCTATAAGCTGTTTTTTTATATTTAAAGATGTGAAATCTATAATAATAGTAAAAATTTTTTTGTATGCTATAATAAAAAAGCACATTATTTAAAATGACTGGAGATAACGCATGACAACATACAATGAAGAACTTAAATGTGAGAAAGAGTACCTAGAATCCGTAATAGATTTCTTGGAAGAAGAAATAAAAACAAGTGAGACACATGTAAGTGCACAAAAAAAGGACCTAGTAGCACTAAGAAAAGAAATGTTTGCAGAGGGCACGCCAGCAGCCGATGATTATGAAAGACATATAGAGCTTGCACAATACCAATCTATGGAGCATATTGAGGCTTCTAAATATACCCATAAACAAGAGAAACTACAGAAATATAAAAAGATCATAGAAAAGCCTTATTTTGGACGTTTTGATTTCAAAGAACAAGGTGAGAATGAAGAAGCCATTTATATAGGGTATCACAATGTCATGAAAGATGATACCTATGAAGTTTTAGTATATGACTGGCGTGCATCTATTTCCAGTGTCTTCTATAGAAGTGAGCTTGGAAAGACGAGCTATATGGCCCCTAGTGGAGAAATAGAAGGGGAGATATTTCTTAAGAGACAGTATGAAATCAATAAACGTGAGCTGAAGTATTTCTTTGACTCTAGTGTAACCATTACAGACGAAATTCTACAGCAGGCACTAGGACAAAATGCCTCAAATCACATGAAAGACATTGTAGAGACTATCCAAAAGGAGCAAGATCAAATTATCAGAGATAAAGAGAGTGATCTTCTTATTGTCCAAGGGGTAGCGGGAAGTGGAAAAACTTCTATAGCTATGCATCGTGTAGCTTTTTTACTTTATGATCGTATGACAGAAGGCCTTAGTCATAACAATGTTATGATTATCTCTCCTAATGATTTATTTGCAGAATATATTTCAAATG
This sequence comes from uncultured Clostridia bacterium, assembly GCA_937921505.1. GTDB lineage: Bacteria > Bacillota > Clostridia > Lachnospirales > Cellulosilyticaceae > FMMP01. The sequence continues at coordinate 91,381 of CAKZUB010000019.1, forward strand.
TCCTTCCAGCGCTCGGTGAGCAAAATGTTTTGCATACCACCGTAGAAAACATATTTGAAAACTACTTTGGTTATACAGCGCATATACGTCATCGTAATAGTCAGTTAGAATATGTTATTACCAGTAAAAATCGTGAAGCTATTAGAAAGACTATTGCTTTTAAAGGATCTACTGTTTTTATTAAGCTGCTTGATCATTTAATACTTCATTTTGAAAATCATCTCATACAGTTTCAAGATATTATTTATAATCAAGAGATAATAGAAACAAAAGAAAATCTTAAGAAGGAGTTTCTAAATAATAGTATTGGGATGTCTATAGGAAAACGACTAGATCGTATGGAACGCATTATACTTAAAAAATTAAATGTTCTAGAGAGAGCTAAACAAAAAGAAATACAAAAAGAACTTGAAAAGCAAGGGGGTTATGAGTACGAAGAGGAGCAAGAAGCCAGAAATCGTGTAAGGGAGTATAGACAAGTAGTTGTAGATACACTTAGAAGTTTTGTCAAAGTGGATGTCATTAAGCTTTATAAAAGTATTTTCTCAGATAAAGCACTCTTTAAGCAGTTAGCCAAAGATTTAGATCTTCCAAGAGAAATAGAGAGCATTATTTTTCATACGTATAAAGCTTTAAGAGGAGAACTTATACCTTATGAAGATGGTCTAGCACTTCTTTATTTAAAACTTCAAATAGAAGGAGATTATTTATACCCTGAAATTAAGCAGGTGCTTATTGATGAGGCACAGGACTATTATCCTATACATTATAAGGTATTTACTAAAATCTTTAAAGGTGCTCAGTATACTGTACTGGGGGATGTTGGACAAAGTGTAGAAAAAGAGGCGACAGAAACTCTTTATGATGAAATCATTCAGATTATAGAGCCTAAGAATCCACGTTTATTAAAGCTTACGAAAAGCTATCGCTCTTCCTATGAGATTAGTGTATTTAGCCAAAGGCTAAGAGAGGGAAAAGACACTCAAACTGCGTTTGAAAGACATGATGAGGTGCCGCAGCTCGAACACAATTCTTCAGTACAAGAGCTTAATGAATGGGTAGTAGGACAAGTGAATATCTATAAAGAGGAAGGGTTTGGCACTACAGCTATTCTCTGTAAATCTGAAAAAGAAGTCAGAAAAGTATATGGAGAGCTCTCTAAGATGATAAATCTTCACAGGGTTAACCAACAAGATATTATAGTCCAAAAGGGAGTGTGTATTATGCCTGTTTATATGGCAAAAGGTTTAGAGTACGATACGGTCATTGTTTATGATGTAAGTGCAAAGAACTATTACGATACAGCAGATAAACAGCTTCTCTACATTGCCTGTACAAGAGCACTTCATAGGCTAGCGCTTGGGTACCTAGGAGAAATAAGCCCTTATCTTGCAAACAAATAAAGAGTATGTAACGAGTAGTGAAAAGATGAAAAACAATCTTTTCACTACTCGTTACATAGAATATAAGACATTATACTTAAAGGGTATACTAGAGCGTCAAAGGGAATAAAGGCTATGTTGTATTTTTAGACATATATATTTTTTGTTGTTTTACCTACAATGTACACAAAAAATGATGCAGATATACCCACAAGAATTCAAATTATTTACTACGTATATCAGAAGTCTATTAAAAATCTCACATTTTTTGAAGGTTATACTTGACCTAACTGTCCATAAGTGATAAAGTTATTATAGAAACTGGAATCGATTCAACTAGAGTGAGGGATGCCTAAATGAAAAGCTCAGTTACCTTAAAAGATGTTGCAAAAAAAGCTGGTGTTGGTGTAGGTACTGCTTCAAGGGTCCTTAATAACGAAGCTAATGTCAGTCAAGATAAGATTGAACGTGTGCTTAAAGTCGTTAATGAGTTAGATTACAAACCCAATACACTGGCACGTAACTTGAGAAAACAATCCACTAGGACAATAGGTGTTATTATCCAAAATGTTTCCAATCCCTTTTATTCAAGTATTTTAAGAGGGCTGCAAGTAGAAATGGTAGGCAAGGATTATAGTTTCATTCTCTCAGACCTTCATTCGCAAGAAGACTCAATACAAGAATCTATTGATACGCTGGTTGATAAAAGAGTGGATGCTTTGGTTTTCTTGGGCAGTTGTATTGATGAAAAAAAGCTTAAACAAATTAGCAAGAACAAAGTACCAGCAGTGGCTATATCTACAGCAATATTGACTGAGAATTTTGATATATATAAAGATTTTTGTAGTATAACAATAGATAATAAAAAAGCTTCTTACGAGGCAGTTAACTACTTATTGAAATTGGGGCACACCAAAATTGGGTTTATTTCAGGTGTAGAAGATGATCAAAATACAACTATTCCAAGAACGATAGGATTTAAAAAAGCATTGATTGATGCAAAGGTTAGTATTAATGAAAACTGGATCATGAATGCAGGATGTTCTTATAAATCCGGTTATGAAGCTATGAAGCAGTTTCTTGATTCTAATATAGAAGCATTACCTACAGCGATTTTTTGCATATGTGATTTAACGGCTATGGGGGCAACAAAAGCACTTGTTGAAAAAGGTTTAAGTGTACCTAAAGATATTTCAATCATGGGATTTGATGGGATTGAAAATGCTTTCTATCACAACCCAAGCATCACAACTGTAGAACAACCGCGTTATGAAATGGGTCAAATAGGAATGCAGCTGCTTTTTAACATGTTAAATAAAACACCAATAGTTAATCATCATATGATTTTAGATTATAAAGTCATAATAGGGAATTCAACTGCAAAAAGGCAGCGCTAACTTCTGGCGTATAAAACACAAAAACGTATGATTAACTTTGCGAAGTATATTACCTCGTAAAGTTTAATTCATAAAAGGTACAGTATTTAATGACATGTTTCATTAAAGCAGTCCTAAATACACTAATTTTATTTATGAAAGGGGTTTATTATGAAGAAAATTTTTGCAATGCTTATGGTACTCACTTTAACAACAACTCTATTTGGAGGATGTGCTAAAAAAGAAGAGGGGAGTAAACCAGAAACAACAGTTGAAAAGACAACAGATAATAAAGCAGCAACAGATGATAAAGCAGCAACAGGTGATCAAAATGTCGTAATTTATCAGAATAAAGTTGAAATCGGTGAGCAATTAATGGCATTTGCAGCTTTATACGAACAAGAAACAGGTGTTAAAGTTACAGTAAAAACATCTGGTGGAGATTCACCATACGCAGAGAACTTAAAAGGTGAATTTCAATCTGATCGTCAACCAGACATTTTCGTAATTGAGGGTATGGGTGGTTACAACACTTGGAAAGAAAATCTTACAACCTTTGAAAATGAACCATGGATGGACCATACAACACTAGAGTTTGTGGTAGACGGGCAAACTTATGGATTTCCAGTAGCAGTTGAAGCATGGGGGATGGCATACAACAAAGACTTATTAGACAAAGCAGGGGTAGACCCAAGCACATTAACATCACAAGAAGCCTACAAAGCAGCTTTTGAAAAAATTGATAGCATGAAGAGTGAACTCGGAATCAAATCGGTAGTAGCTATGGCAGCAGGCGCAGACATGAGATGGGTAACAGGCTTACATAACTTTAACGGATACTTATCAGCAGGACTTAAGTATGGTGATACAACAGTACTCGATAAATTAAATAATGGCGAAGCAGATATGGAAAGATTAACAGAGTATGCAGACTGGGTAGAATTACTATTTAACTACGCAGATAAGTCAGTATTATTAACAGGAAACTACGATGCACAAGTTGGACAATTTGCAACAGGTCAATCAGCATTTGTACATCAAGGAAACTGGATTGATCCATGGCTTGCAGAAAACGCAGTGGATTTCCCAATGGGCTTTGCACCACACGCATCTGTATACGGAGAGCATAACGCTATCTTTATAGGCGCACCATCTTACTATGTATTAAATAAAGAAAGTAAAAACCTAGAAGCAGCAAAAGCCTTCTTAAACTATATGGCAACAAATGAAGCAGGACATAACTACATGGTTAATGAAGCAAAAATGGTACCAGCATTTACAAATGTAACTTTAGTACCAAATGCACCACTATCAGCAGATGTAGCAAAATGGGTAGCAAAAGAAAACGGAGCCTACACATGGTTACAAAATGACATGCCAGACGGATTTGGAATGGGAACTATCGCGCCTATATATGAAAGTTTTGCAAAAGGCGACCTTGACAAAGCAGCTTTCATTCAACAATTAGCAAATAAGATAGCAGAAATCAAATAAGAATTAAAGAAAAAATAGTAGAAAATCAGTTCAATAAAACATTGGAAGGGTGTGATGTTCACTCACACCCTTTTTATGAATTAAAAGGAATCTTTTCCTTTTAATTCATAAAAATAAAAACCAAGAACGAATAAACAAGCAACAGTAAGAAAGAAAAAACAAATGACCAAGGGATAAGGAGAAGCGTATGAATAAAAAAGTAAAAGACAAAATGGTATTTTGGCTATTTCTAGTACCAGCATTAGCAAGTTTTATAATTGTTGTCGTAATACCATTTTTTATGGGTGTCTATTACTCAATGACAGACTGGACAGCAGTAGCAGGCAGTGAGCCTAAGTGGGTAGGTTTTGCAAATTATAAGAGTATGTTTAGAGATGTAGCATTTCAGTATTCTTTTCTAAGAACATTTTTATTTACGCTGTTGAGCGTTATAGCCATCAACGGTATGGCCTTGACCCTTGCATTTTTAGTTACACGAGAAATCAAATTCAAAAATTTCTTTAGAGTAGGTTTTTTCATACCCAACCTAATAGGTGGGCTTGTCCTAGGTTATATTTGGCAATTCATCTTTAAAAGTGTTGTGCCATCCATAGGAACTTTACTAGGTATAGAAGCGCTGGAAAATTTATTAATACTAGCAGAGCCCAACTTAACTTTGTTTGGACTCATATTCGCCTTCACATGGCAGTATGCAGGATATATCATGATGATTTATGTAGCAGCTTTATTAAATGTACCACAAGAACTCATAGAAGCAAGTGAAATAGATGGAGCTAACTTTGTGCAGAGGTTAAGAAACATAACTATGCCTATGATTGCCCAAGCCTTTACCATTACCTCTTTCTTAACACTAGTTACATCATTTAAACAATACGATATCATCGTAGCCTTAAGCAATGGTGGACCAGCCTCTAATTTCAGAGGGACTATCGTTAACTCGTCGGAGATGTTGGCAGTTCACATATATAGTGTGGCCTTTAAATACAATAACATGGCAGAAGGCCAAGCAAGAGCCATCATATTTTTCTTAGTATTGTCTGTGGTATCCATAGGGCAAGTATACTATAACAAAAAGAAAGAGGTGGAGATGTAATGAATGCCAAAGCAAAAGCAGTTAACACAACCTTAACTCTAGTAACATTAGTATTATTTATAATGACTATATTTCCATTTTTCATAGTTATCATTAACTCTGCTAAATCTTCATTAGAAATCATAACAGATCCAATAGGCTTGCCAAGGCAGTGGTCACAGTTACTTGTAAATATTAAGGACATATGGAATAGACCAAGTATAAGATACCCATCAAGTGTATTTACGTCAGTAGTGATTACTCTAGGTTCTTTAGCTACTATCACTATATTTTCATCTATGGCAGCATGGGTGCTTGTGCGAACCAAAACTAAAACATCAACAGCTATCTTTTTAGTATTTTTAAGTGGACTAATCATACCATTCCAAGTGGTTATGTTTCCACTAGTAGCTTTTTTTAGAATAATTAATGAAGCGACAGGCATCAGAATGCTTAGGACTTATCACGGAATGATCATAGCCTATATTGGTTTTGGAGTTCCTTTAGCAGTATTTATGTTTCATGGGTTTATAAAATCTATACCCCTTGAACTTGAAGAAGCAGCTACAATAGATGGGTGTTCAAGACCGGCAGTATTTTTTAGAATCATTATGCCAATTTTAAGACCAATATTTGTAACAGTTATCATATTAAACGCTATATGGATATGGAATGACTTTTTATTACCAGCCTTAATACTCGGAATAGGACAAGACATACAAACTGTACCCCTAGCAATCCAAGCATTTGCCGGGTCATTTGTGAAGAAGTGGGACTTAATTATGACCGCAGTGCTCATGGCAGCAACACCAATCATCATAGGCTTTTTATTTGTACAAAAGCACATCATCAAAGGCATGGTTGCAGGATCTATCAAATAACTACCAAAGGGGCTGTATTATACAGCCTCTTTCTTTAGTCTAAAAGTGTTTTTATACTTTATTAAACGCTATATATTTTTTATAATTCTATAAAAAATGCATTAAAAAGTAGTAAAATATGATACAATGAGTAGAATTTAAATAGATATAAGGGAGTTTTATATGAGTACATTTTTTCTAATTATTATCTATATGGCTTTTATCAGTTTGGGATTACCAGATTCTCTATTAGGAACAGCTTGGCCTATTATGCAGAGTCAGTTTAGCGTTCCTCTAGGGGCAGCAGGCTTTATTTCTATGACGATAGCTGGAGCAACCATTATTTCAAGCTTAATGAGTGGCAAGATTATTGGTCGTTTTGGAACTGGAAAGATAACATTTATTAGTTGCTTAATGACAGCGGGTGCACTTTTGGGCATTTCCATCATGCCTTCGTTATTTTGGTTTTTTATCTTAGCGATTCCTCTTGGTTTAGGGGCTGGAGCTGTTGATGCTGGACTTAATAATTATGTTGCACTGCATTATAAAGCACATCATATGAGCTGGTTGCATTGTTTTTGGGGCGTTGGGGCTACACTTGGACCCATCATTATGTCTTGGTACATTGCAAAAGGAGATTCATGGAGAAGTGGGTATTTTACGATTTCAATGATTCAGTTTGTACTTGTAGTGCTGCTTTTTATAACTTTGCCACTATGGGATAAAGTAGGGAACATAAGCCATAAGCAAACCGGTGATTCGGACTTAATTCACAAAACACCAGAAGAAAATAATTTAGAGAACCAGGATCCAAAGAAAATACATCCTATACATATTAAAGGGGTAAAATTAGCACTTGCTTCTTTTATTTTTTATTGTGGCATAGAAGCAACTATGGGACTATGGGGAAGTAGTTTCTTAGTTAATATAAAAGGGATGAATGCAGGGGCGGCAGCACAGTGGGTTTCTATGTATTATGGAGGCATCACTCTTGGGAGATTTATAACTGGGTTTATCACAATGAAGGTGAGTAATAAAATACTTATTCGTACGGGACAAAGTATTACTTTAGTAGGAGCACTCTTGCTATTACTGCCACTTCCAACGATTTTTTCGCTTGTTAGTTTTATAATGATTGGGCTTGGATGTGCACCTATTTTCCCATGTATGATCCATGAAACACCCGTGAGGTTTGGAAAAGAATATTCACAGACGATTATTGGATACCAAATGGCTTCGGCTTACATAGGCATTACGTTTTTACCACCACTCCTAGGCTGGGTTTCTGCGTGGACCACAATAGGAATACTTCCAGTTTTTGCTGTATTGTATATTCTTGGAATGCTTATTAGTTCAGAAAGGATTAATAACCTTGTAAAAAGTATTAAGCACTAACAACAAGTTTTCTTAGAGAAGCTTAAATGAAAAAGGACCTTTATATTAAGTAGAGAAAAAGGATTAAAAGTCTTCATATTGTATAATAATAGAAGTATTCATTTTTAAGAGCAATCCGTATCACAAGATACAGAATTCTTAGAATTAATATGATATGATGACATCAAGGAATGAAAGTGACAGTCATTACCTAGTTTTCTTAAAATTCAAGTTTATATAAAGGAGAATGATAATATGGAAGAATTAATTAAGAACATTCAAAAGTCAGCAAGTATAGATTTTGATAGCTTAGTCAGTGCTAAAGATGGACAAATAGAGACAGTTACGCTTGCCCAAAAAAGAGGTGTTGGTGTTACGGCATTAGCATTTGGTAAAGGGGAAGGTGTAGGGCCTCATGCAGCTAAAGGAGATGCACTCATCTATATACACGAGGGTGTTGCAACAGTGAAAATTGGAGAACAAACTATGGAAGCACATAAAGGTCAAGTTGTCGTTATGCCAGCTAATATACCTCATCAAGTAACAGCTAAGGAGAATATGGCAATGCTTCTTGTAGTTGTTAAGGGGGATTAACCATGAAATATCTAAAAAATATTACGCCTTTCGTTCCTATTGCCTTAGATGAAATAATTACGCATACCGGCAACAAAATAGCTAGTAAAGCTTTTATAAATAATGAACATACAGAAATAAGGTTTTTTTCTTTGGCCAAAGGAGAAAGCATCGATAAAGAATATTATCAGATGGAAACCTTATTTTTCATCATTGAAGGAAGTATAAAAATCTTATACAAAGAAAATGATGAAGTCATTATAAATAAAGGAGATGTTATTGCATTAGACTCAGACATAGATTATGGTATAGAGGCACTCGTTGATACCAAAATGTATACAGTATTAGTGAAAGATTAATTCAGATATGGGAATACTAGCTTATAATAGGTATAAAAAAGAACCTTGAGTTAATCAAGGTTCTTTTGTTTTAGATGTCATTATGATAGAATCTTTTTAGAGGTAGTTTACAAGCCACAGAGTAGGAGGAAAATAATAATGGAAATTTTTTATCAAAGTAGTATAGCACTCTATCTCTTTATATTTTTTGGGAAGATACTGGAGGTAGCAGTTGCTACAGTAAGAATTGTCCTCATAAACCGTGGAGAGAGATTGAAAGGATCAATAATAGCTGTTTTTGAAGTGCTTTTATGGTTGCTTATCACTGGGACTGTATTAACAGGCTTTCAGGAGGATCTCATGCGCTGTTTGGTTTTTGCAGTCGCCTTTGCTATCGGTAATTATGTAGGTTCATGGATGGAAGACAAACTAGCCTTTGGGTTATGTTCTATTCAAGTGATAGTGCCAGAAAGTAGTGAAAGTGAGGACCTTGTAGAAAAACTTAGAGATAATAAGTTTGCTGTTACAATGATAAAAGGTAAAGGAAAAGATGGCGAACGAGAGCTCTTATTTCTTCATATTAAACGTAAACGTATACCGCAAGCTGTAGAGATTATCAAACTTAACTTGAACAGTGCAGTTATTATTGTTAACGATTCAAAAATTATTCACGGTGGATTTATTAGAAAATAAAGGAGATTAACCATGGCAGAAGAAAAAAGATTTGCAGTACTCATTGATGCGGATAATGTATCTTCTAAATATATTAAATATATTTTAGATGAGATTTCAAATTATGGTGTTGTAACTTATAAAAGAATTTATGGAGACTGGACTAATACGACGCTCGCCGGTTGGAAGGATGTCTTACTAGAAAATTCTATTACACCTATTCAGCAATATAGTTATACATTTGGAAAAAATGCAACAGATTCAGCAATGATTATTGATGCAATGGACATTTTATATTCCTTTAATGTAAATGGGTTCTGTATTGTCTCAAGTGACAGTGATTTTACAAAACTCGCTGTGCGCCTTAGAGAATCAGGTATGATAGTGATTGGAATGGGAGAAGTCAAGACGCCAAGACCATTTAGTGTAGCGTGTAATATTTTTAAATATCTTGACATTTTAACGGAGGATGAGGAATCAACATCAGAGGCTGATACTACAGATAGATTGTTAGAAGTAGGACAAAAAGTAAAACAAGAAAAAAATATGACAGATATTAAAACTATTGAAAAAGCAATGATTAATATTATTAATGAAAACGGAGATGAAGATAAAGGAATTAGTATTGGAGAATTGGGGAACCGTATTCTCAAAAGACATCCGGATTTTGATGTTAGAAACTATGGGTATACAAAACTATCCAAATTTTTGACTACTTTTGACTGCTTGGTGCTTAATAAAAATAAGAGTGCTGTATTTGTGCATCTAAAAGACAATAATATGAGTATAGAAATCATTAAAAAAGAAATATTTGAGTTCGTCAAAGAAAATAAGGATACAGAAATCAACTTAGGCCAATTAAATCAATGGATCATGAATACCTTTCCAGAGTTTAATATAAAAAATTATGGGTATGCTAAATTTACAAAGTTTGTAAACGATATTGAGGGTTTAACCATTAAAAGTAGTGGGAAAAATGGATGTATCAAAAGAGTTCTGCTAAAAAATTCTACGCCAGTATAAGTAGAGAAAAAGGAGAGTTTAAATGAGTATAGGCTATGCGTGTCGTACAGTTGGGGTACCTTATACTGATCTAAAAAGTTGTACGCTTAAAAATGCAAATGGAGCTAATTTATACAAATTAATTGATCACAATTTAAGCGCTCTTGAAAATATAATAGATTATAATATTATAAATAATGTAAAGCTTTTTAGAATAGGTTCTGACTTAATACCATTTGGATCAAGTTCTGTAAACAATATTCTGTGGGGAGAGCTTTTTGCTGAGAAATTTTTAAAGATAGGTGAAAAAATTAAAGAAAGCAAAATGAGAGTTTCTATGCATCCAGGGCAGTATACAGTTTTGAATTCCCCAGATGAAGGTATAGTAAAAAGAGCTATTCAAGATTTAAATTATCATACACAAGTATTGGAGTGTCTTGGTGTGGGACAAGAACATAAAATTGTGCTGCATATCGGAGGCGTTTATAATGATAAGAAAGTGGCTAGCCAAAGATTTATAACCCACTACCATTATTTAGATGAATCGGTGAAAAGACGGCTTGTTATTGAAAATGATGATAAGTCCTATACGATAGATAACGTATTAGAAATAGGAATAGCATTGAATACCCCTGTTATTTTTGACAATTTACATCATGCAATCAATGCTTATGACAAAGAAAAAAGTGATGATGATTGGATCAAAGTATGCAAAAAAACATGGCAGAAAAAAGATGGTAACCAAAAGATTCATTATTCTCAGCAAGACCCGCTAAAGAAAATTGGATCACATTCTCATACGATACGGATTGATGAGTTTATAAGATTTTACGAAGGGATAGAAACGGAAAAGCTTGATATCATGTTAGAAGTAAAAGATAAAAACCTTTCAGCAGTTAAATGTATTAATGCTACAAATAAAGATAAAAAGATACAAACACTCGAAATGGAATGGGGCAAGTACAAATATACGGTTTTAGAAAGCTCGCCTTCAGATTACTTAGAGATACGCAAGTTACTTACAAATAAGAGTGACTATCCTGTGATTTCTTTTTATAATTTAATAGAATCAGCCTTACAAAAGGAATGCACAGCCAGGAATACAATAAATGCTGCATTACACATTTGGGGTTACTTTAAGAATATTGCAGAAGATAAGGAAAAGAATAGGTTTTTAAAGAGTATTGAAGACTATAAACAAGAGAAAACATCCGTCAGAACGATTAAGAATAATTTATGGAAAATGTCTATTAAATACCAACAGCCTTATCTTTTAGGATCTTATTATTTTGTACTTTAAAGACTAAAATAATAAGATATACTATAGAGAAAAACTCCATAAATTTAAGTTATTCATCGGCGTAAAGATGTAAAATCTATAACAACACACATAGATGTTCACTTTAAAAAGTTTGAGAGGATAAGTCATGGACGGAGCGAAAAGAAGCAATATAAAAATAGGTTCAACTGTTAGGGTTGTACAAAAACAAGATCAGCGCAGTGGCAAGCTCACAGAAGGCATCGTAAAGAGGATACTTACCAATTCACCAGACCATCACCATGGTATCAAGGTGATGCTAGAGAGTGGCATCGTTGGCCGGGTAAAGGAAATAAAATGATAGGATGCAAATTAGAGGGGGGATACGCATTGCATTATTACATAAAAAGGGGTGTATATTATGGAATTTATTCCCGCAAAAACAATCCTATCAGGCTATAGCTCTGATAATTCTTGGTTTGGAAATAATTACAATATGAATATTTATAAGGGCTGCTCTCATGGATGTATTTATTGTGACAGTCGGAGTAAATGTTATAGAATAGAGAACTTTGATCAGGTAAGAGCAAAAGAAAATGCTTTAATGTTACTCAGAAAAGAACTTAAATCAAAACGTAGGACAGGAGTCATTGGCACAGGTGCTATGAGCGACCCTTATAATCCGTTTGAAAAAAAATACTGTTTAACAAGAGGTGCATTAGAATTAATTGATAAGTACAGATTTGGAGTTTCTATTGCAACTAAAAGTGATTTAATAACAAGAGATCTTGAGGTACTTAAGGCAATAAAAATGCATTCTGCTGTACTTATTAAGATGACTATTACTACCTGTGATGATGAGCTCTGCAAAAAGATAGAACCTCATGTAACACTATCATCAAAGAGGTTTGCTGCGATTCAGGAAATTTCAAGTCAGGGAATATTTGCAGGTATATTACTGATGCCAGTACTCCCGTTTTTGGAGGACAATGAGGAAAACATAAGGGGAATAATACGCTTAGCCTACGAAAGTGGAGCAAAGTTTATTTATCCTGCTTTCGGTGTAACGCTTAGAGAAAATCAAAAAGAGTGGTATTATAAAAATCTTGATGAGAAGTTTCCAGATCTAAGAGAAAAATATATTAAGCAGTTTGGAAACGCCTATGAATGTCGTTCGCCAAAAGCAAAAGCACTATGGCAATTGTTTCAGGGAGAATGTAAAAGATTTGGCATAGTTTATAAAATGGAAGATATTATTAAAGGCTATAAGCAAGGATTTAGTGATAATCAGCTTTCACTTTTTTAGGTTTTATAACTTTTTGTTAGATAAATAAGAAGTTTAAGGGATGAGTGGTTGCCTAGTACAAAGAAAAGTGATAATGTTAAGTCATATGACTAAACTTCAAAAGGAGTTTATTAACATTTAAGGAGAAATAATGATTAGAGATACCTATGAAAATATACTAAAAGAGCAAGAAGTAAGAAAAAACCTCATAGAGTTAAGAAAAGAGTTAAAAGAGGATAACAATAAAACAGCTTTTCTTTATTGCCTAGCAGGTGACTATTCTGTTTTATACAGTCTGCTAGAAGCTGAAGATGCAAAAATACGAAAAAATGTAGCCTTAATAATGGGTGAGTTAGCTATTTCGGAGTTCATGGATAAGTTATATGCAGCTTATCAGAAAGAGGAAAAGTTATTTGTGAAAAGTGATTATCTGACAGCACTTCGTCATTTTGATTACCATTCATTGTTAGAAGCATTCAAAGAGAGATTAGAATTTTTAACAAGTAATACCTTTGAAGAAGCAACTCTTAAGCATATTCGTGAAGAAATGAGAATTTTAACAGATATGTTAATTGTAATGGAAAAACCTAGTATGCATCTATTTAGTGGCTATGAAGAAATGTCTGAGCTTATCCTTTTGACCAATAGAGACCATAAAAATGTAACACTAGGTCAAATTAAAAGCGGTGTCGCAAAAGAATTTAATGCAGGCGTAGCAGTTAGAACGAGAGAGCTATGTGAAATACTGCATATTAGAACGTATTCAGATTTACTCTTTCGCTTTATAGGGGTTGCAGTAGTAGAAGGTAATCCAATAGCTGCTGCAAGTGCAATCTATGAGGGTGATCTATTAAACTTTTTAAACGTAAGACACGCAGGTAATCCACCTTATTACTTTAGAATAGAAATTAAAAGCAAGATGGCACTCGATAAGAAAAGTATGTTTGCTAAAAAAATGGCTTCAGAACTTGAGCATCTATCAGAAAGACAACTGATTAATTCAACATCTAGTTATGAACTTGAAATCAGATTAGTTGAGAATAAGGAGGGAAGATTTAATGTACTTATTAAACTTTATACTCTTAAAGACACAAGGTTTAAGTATAGAAAAAATGCCGTTGCAGCCAGCATAGCACCTGTCAATGCAGCGCTTATTGCAGCGCTTGCAAAAGATTACTTAAAAGAAGGGGCACAGGTATTAGATCCATTTTGTGGTGTTGGAACGATGCTCATTGAACGTAATAAACTGGTTCCAGCTAGGACTATGTATGGTCTTGATACTTTTGGAGAAGCCATTGATAAAGCAAGAGAGAATGCAGAAATAGATGATACGGTTATTCATTATGTAAATCGCGATTTCTTTGACTTTAAGCATGATTACTTATTTGATGAAATATTTACAAACATGCCTACACGAGCAGGCAGAAAAACAGAGCAAGAAATTGAGCTACTGTATGATAAATTTTTTGAAAAGTCATTAGAAATGTTACAAGATAAAGCAATCATTGTGATGTATACAAGAGATAAAGACCTTGTTAGAAAGTGTATCAGAAATAAACAACACTATACAGTAATAAAAGAGTATGAAATATCTAAAAAAGAGAATGCATATGTTTGTATTGTGGAGGTAAACAAGTTTTAGAAGATGCTTATAAATTAAATGATATACTATAAAAACAATACTTAGATAGCCCCTAATTTCAGTGATACGAGCTGAAGAGGGGGCTATTTGAGTCTGTAATCTATAGAAATCATCTATAGAAATAAAAGCATGTAGTAATAATGTAGAACTATGTACATTATTGTATCTTATTTCATATTATATAAAAAGAGTAGGCTATACTAAGATTTTGATTACTGAGTATTCATAAAGTTTGGATACACAGGTGATGATTAATTGAGATATATAGTCATTTAAGGAGGTGAAATTTTATGTGTCTATGTGATTGTCTTGAGGATTTAAGATGTGCTTTATTACAAGCAAAGAAGCAAGGAACAGAGATTGAATTGCTTACAGCAGCACCACCACCTGCAGGCAGACCACCAAATATTAGGGGGATTATAAAAAAGGTTAGATTAGGAATCATAGAGTTAGAGCTCTCAGTAGGCCCACCAGGACGTATAGCAGTTTTCTCTATATGTCAAATCATTGGATTTGTACCAACAAATAACAATGAAGAAGCCACGGGGTAGAGGTAAGGGAATAGTATTTTTACTATTGATCAATTAATAAGGATATGTTATATTCGAGTAGGTATAATTTAAAATTAATTTTAAAGGAGCGAGACTTTTAGATTGGTATGTTTATTGGCATACTAATCTAAAGTCTGCTCTTTTTTTATTCAAAGGATAATGGAGGAAAGAATATGTTTGAGGAATTTATTAGAGCGTTATTTTTAATTTTTATGGCAGAAATGGGAGATAAGACACAAATTTTAGCGATAGCATTTGCGACAAGATATAAAGTCAAAAAAGTGCTTGTTGGGATATTCATTGGATCTTTTTTAAATCATGGACTCGCAGTCATATTAGGGGCTTATCTTTCAAGCTTTATACCTATTCAAAACATTCAAGTCATTGCAGGTTTTTCTTTTATAGCCTTTGCTTTATGGACTTTAAGAGTAGAAGAAGACACACAAGAGGAAAAAAGAAAAGAAAGTTTTGGCGCGGTCATTACAGTAGCTATAGCATTTTTCATTGGAGAACTAGGGGATAAAACACAGCTTACAACAATTATGTTAGCAGCTAGTGCTAGCTTTCCTTTTATTATTCTAATGGGAACAGTTTCAGGGATGGTGATAACTGGTGGACTCGGTATTATAGTAGGGAGTAAGCTTGGGGATAAAATTCCAGAGCTTGCTATTAAAATAGTGTCTGCTGCCATATTTATGTTTTTTGGCATTACAAAATTATATACATCATTACCAATAGCTTATATCAATGAGGTAAGTATAGTTAGTTTTTCTTTGTTTTTAATCTTGGTTGTAGCTTGGATGTTAAGACCACTATTGAAAATGAATAAACAAGGTAAGTTATCGGTTTTCAAACAGACTGCTCAGGAACTTTTTGAATTTTATCACCAGATGGACAGGCAAATGAACCACATCTGTTTAGGTGAAAGCACATGCGGAGCTTGTCAGAAAAATAATTGTATTATTGGATATACTAAATCACTTATTAAAGATGGAAGCATGTCAGAAGAGGTGAGCCAGATTAATTACTTAGTAGATCTTCAAGAAAGTCTAAGCAAGGCGTATGATCGTGATAAGATTATAGAAGGACTTCGAATAACTTTAAGGTTTATCAACTATTATCAAGGATCTGATGCGGAGTTAGCCGCGGTCAATCAAATAAGACAAAATCTTGAGATGCTTTTATTTAATAAGCATATTGATGAAGTGAAAAATATAAAAGAATATATTAAAAAAATAGAACAAATTGATCTATTTATTGCAAAGCAATTAACAATAAGTGTTTAAATTCCCTTATTTAAAGGATTTGTAATTGTGTCACTTATAGAAATTGCCATAACTCTTTTTCTTTAACTTTACTATAAGACGCATTACATCATATACTTTAAGTACAACAGTTGTTCAACAAAGAGAGGTTGTTGAAAATGAAGTTAACTTCGCGTATTAAAAAAATGATACATCTTTTATTAGAAGAAACCAATTATATAACCGTTCAGTTTCTAGCTGAAAATGCTAACATCAGTTCAAGAACTGTAATTCGTGAACTGATATTAGTAGAAAATTGGCTAAGTGAAAAAGGTATATTATTGGAGAAGAAAAAGGGGACAGGGATTAGAGTACAGTTAGATGCTGCCAAAAGAGAAGAGTTAAAAGAATCTCTTATGGAAGAAAAAGCAGATCTTATTTATGCACCAGATCAAAGACTTGTAATGCTTAAAGCGGAACTGCTTAAAAAATTTGAACTTACTAAGCTCTATACTTTAACGAGATTATTTGGCGTTACAGAAGGCACAATAAGTGCTGACCTAGACAAGTTAGCGACATGGCTTGAAAAGTACAATCTTACGCTTAATAGAAAACCAGGACTAGGTATTTATATTGAGGGGAGTGAAATGTCTGTTAGAAGTGCTATTATTTCTCTGATCTATGAGCAATTTCATGAAGCAGATCTTATTAATCTTATTATTAATAAAGAACAGAGTACTACGCATATGAGTATGATTCAAAATAAGATCGATCTTGTGGTGTTAGACTTTATAGATATGAGCAATATAGAGCTTGGGAAAAAACTCTTAGCCTATATCGAAGAGCATATGGGATATCAAATTGCTGATAATTCTTTTGTAGCATTAATTATTAGGTTTAGTGTAACGGTAAAAAGATGTGAACAAGAGATATTTATTTCAGATGTTATAGACTATAAAACAAGCCTTAAGAGTGAAAAGATTTTTTCTTTAGTGAATAAGTGGTTTCAAACTCAAATTGCACTGCCTTTTAGTGAATTACCTCAAGAAGAGCTTTATTATCTTGCTATGCATATAAAAGGGGCAAAGCTTAGGGATACACTTTCTCATAATAAGATTTCTATGACTGAGGATTATAAGACTATTAAGCTAGCTAAAGAAATTATCTATATTGCAGAAAAAGAAACAGGAATTTATTTAGAGGATAATGAAAAATTATTAATAGGCCTTGTAAGACATCTAAGACCAGCTATTTATAGAATGAAGATGCATTTAGATATTATGAATCCATTGCTTGAGGATATTAAGCAAATGTATCCAAAGCTCTTTGAAGCTACACGGAAATGTGCCCTTATTATTGAAGCTAAAGAGGGCATTAGTGTACCAGAAGATGAAATAGCTTATCTAGCAACACATATTGGAGCTGCGATAAAAAATGAGAAACGTAGTATCCAAAAAGTGTACCGCGCAGTTGTAGCGTGTACTAATGGTATCGGTGCATCACAGTTACTCGTGACAGAGATAGAAAAAGAATTTCCGAACATACAAATAGTAGATGTTATTTCAACAATTGATATGAGAGCATTCAAATTAGCTCAAAATGATGTTGATTTAATTATATCCACAGTACCTATTCCAAGTTATGATTTACCTAGTGTTATCGTTAATACTATTTTAGGAAAGCAAGATAAAAAGAGAATAAAAGAAGTGCTCGAAAATGTTTTGCCAGAGGATATTCCAGATAAAAAAATTAAAACACTATATTTTAGAGAGAAGTTAAAAGTTTTAAAATTATACAGCGATCTCATGTTACAGGTTATGGATAACTTTTCTTTTACTGAAAGGATAGCATTTGAGGATGTTAATGAACTCATTAGCTATGCAAGTTCTTCAATTGCAAAGGGGTCAAAGAGTCAGATAGAACTTGAAAATGCATTTAAGGACAGAGAAGAAAAAGGCTCAACTATTCTTGGGAAAAAGGGTATGATGCTTTTACACTGTAGGTCCTCAGCTGTTAGTGAACTTTATGTCATGGTTCTTAGACTCCAACAGTCAATCACTATCAATAGTACAAGGGATGAACCGTCTAAGGTGGATACAGTTATTGTCATGGTAGCACCAGTAGATATTACAAGCCATGCACTCGAGATTTTAAGTGAGATCACTAGAAAAATTATTACAAGTGATTTTGCAGTTGCCTTAAAGCAAGGGACTAAGGAAGATGTGTATATGGGGGTAAGCAGTATTTTAGATCATTTTATTCAAAGTAAGGCCATGATCACAAAGTAACAAGTTACAAAGTAATAAGTTACTAAGTAACAAAATAGTGAAATTCTAAGGAAGTAGCAATTATCAATAAAATAATTATTATGAGGAGGGGCATTATGGAAAATGCAAAATTACACGGGGGTATTCAAAAGTTCGGAAGATTTTTAAGCGGAATGGTTATGCCAAATATTGGTGCATTTATTGCTTGGGGGTTAATAACAGCACTATTTATACCAACAGGCTGGACGCCAAATGAAAACTTAGCGACACTCGTTGGA
>CAKZUB010000020.1 GCA_937921505.1 uncultured Clostridia bacterium
AGGCTTCTTTTTATAAGCTCTAATTTTTCTTTATCTGTATATGGATGATTGGAATACATAGTTTATCGTCTCCTTTAGGTATTTATCCTTATTATAAAATAGAATACCTCTATACGACAACTAGTCTAACACATAGGGATACCACACTATAATATTATATTCCAAACGTTACATGATATTTATATTATGAGTGACTACTAAACTTATTATTCTAAAAAAGAAAGTCGAAATTTTTTCACATGTCCTAGTCCTTAATTAATCCATACTTTAGTATTTGTTTTCATTGTATTGTAAAACCATAAACTATCTTCTTCTGAAAATCTAATACATCCTTGTGAAGCTCTACGGCCTAAAACTCCTTTTCCTTCAAGTAGTCTAGTTCCAGTTACATCAAATATAATAGAGTGATACAAATAATCTCCAAATATATGAAAAGCATTTTTAGCTCTGTAGCCTTTATTAACTCCAAAATAGGGAACACGCCCTTTTAGTTCAAAAATCCCCCTTGGCGTTGGTGTAATATTCTTTCCAGTAGAGGATAAAAGCGTCCGAATGAGTTTCCATTCATTTTTCTTACCTTCAAAAATGTACGTTTGTTGTCTATACAAATCTGTCCATACAAGATAGGCGCTTCCACTACTCATATCTTTACTGTTAATAAAATCTTCTATTTGTTCTTTCGTAGGTTTGTCTTTTGCCGGTGCCGGGTCTTTAGGGATACTTATACTATTCCAAGGAACATTAACTATTTTATGCTGAGCATCTTTAATTTTATAAGATACGCCATCCTCTGCTGCCCATATTTCTACTTTTTGTCCTTTTACAAACCCGTTTGTTGCATATTTCATTGTTCCTATGATAATAGATTCTGGGAATAAAGGCTGTGTCTTTTTAATATCAACAAGCTTCTTTTGATCTATAGCTTGATGATACTTTTTCAACAAGTTTGATATATCTTGTCCAAACTTTTGTTCTGCTATTAAAACGTTATAGTCTGTTTCTATATACTTAATAATTGTCGTTAAATAATGTGCTTTTCGTAGTGCATAAAGATGTGTGTTTTTTAGGATCCTCCCATTTCTTTGTATTTCTACAAGTCCAGATTGATTTTCAACGATCTGTTCACCATCCCAATACAAATCAGTATACATAAGTTTTAAGGGTTGATTACTTTCATTTATAATTATATTCTCATTACAACTGATCATATCACTCATTACATGAACCTTCGGAACTAAAATAACTTGATCTTCTAAAAGATGTAAATCAAAATACACCTCAAGTGCTCTTACAGGAATGAATGTATTCTCCCCAGTGATTAAAGAATAAGTTTTCAGTTCACCTATGTAGATCTCCTCATTATTAATATAAGTATCTTTCGAGGTTATATTTAATAATTCATCTTCTTTAAAACTAGGAGCTTGCCAAATAAACTGCAGAAGATTATTACTATTTTCCCTTTTTAAAAACCCTATCTTTTCTAAGGTATTTAAATTTACATAATTTGTGCCTTCAAATTGATAAAGCTGATAAGCTTGACCTTCTAAACTCAGATTCATATGACTCTGAGTAATGCTTCCTAATGATACGCTTTCATAACTCCAATTTCTATTGCTATCTTTTCTATATTGATTAATTGTTTTTTTTATATTTGTTGCACTAGCTTCTAAGGCTTTTTTAACATAATCTGGATCTTCCCTAAATTGATTTGCCTGATGAAATAGATAGTCCCAATCATTTAAAGTAATAAGTTGTCTCTCATCATAAGACCAATTCCCCCATATACCTTCAATAACCAAGCGGCCTATGAACGGATTCTGACATAGATCTTTTTCTGGTAAATAGATTGGCTGACGATTAATATACTCACACACTATCTTAGCGATATCTCCTTGTGTAACACGTTCGTCATCTGCTATATACCTGTTATAAAGTAACTTCTGTCCATCTTCAAAGTAGGTCAATATTTGCTCTTTTAACGGAAGTATTTCATACTCTCTATCTTCTTTTAGATGTACTTCTATACCTTCACTAGCCCTTTCATCAAATAACTCTCTATTGTTTAAAGAGACATTTCCTAATACACTGTTACAACATATCATAAGTCCACATAATACCCCACAAACTTTTTTCACTCTTCATCCCCCTTAATTTGTACGAATTACCATTTTTTACCTTTTTTACTTTTGTATTATATCAAAGGTATACATAAATAGCAACCTTTAATATTTGTATAGCCTCTAACCTATGTATGTCTTCAAAATATTTCCTTTAGAGTTTCAAACCAACTTGTTATGGTTTATAAAGGCATCTTTAAAGTAATCTTTTAGTACTGCTAAATCCATTTAGTTAGTCTTTGCTTATGTACAATTAAACACAAAAAAAGGTGCAAAGTTAATTTGCACCTTTTTTATATTTAATTATATATAATGATTATACTTTATCCTTTTTTTCATAATGCGTATGAAGCAATTCATGTGCTTTATGACTCATTGGTTTCTCAAAATAATTTGCATAAAGCTCTTTTACAAATGGATTCTCATGAGATTTACGAATCGCTTTGTTTTTGTCCTCAGTATAAATAGCTGCTTGACGTTTTTTAAGAACTTCTGTATCTCCATGATGATAAGGTTGTCCACCACCACCAATACAGCCTCCTGGGCAAGCCATGATTTCAATTGCATGGAAGTTTCTTGGATTGCCACTTCTGATTTCCTCTAGAAGCTCTCTTGCATTACCAAGTCCATGAGCAATACCAATATTAAGATCCATATCTCCTACTTTAACAGTTGCACTTCTTACACCTTCAAAACCTCTTAGTTCTTCGAAATCTACTTTACCAAGAGTTTCTCCTGTTAAAATCTCGTAAGCTGTACGTGTAGCAGCTTCAATAACGCCACCAGTTGTTCCAAAAATAACTGATGCACCTGTTGATTCTCCAAGTGGATTATCAAAATCTTCTTCTGGTAGATTATTAAAGTCAATATTAGCACGTTTAATAAGATGTGCTAGCTCTCTCGTAGAGATTGAAATATCTACATCATTATTAAATTCTGGTCTTGCAGCTTCATATTTTTTAGCTAAACATGGCATAATAGATACAACAACCATTTTTTCTCTTGGAATATTATATTTTTCTGCAAAATAATTTTTAGCAATAGCACCAAACATTTGTTGAGGTGATCTTGCAGTTGATGGAATATTTAATAGATCTGGGAATTGACTTTCAATAAAGTTTACCCATGCTGGACAACAACTTGTAAGAATTGGCAGGCTTACTGATGTGTCACCAGCTTTAAATCTTGTCAAACGATCAATAAGTTCTGCGCCTTCTTCCATAATAGTTACATCAGCTGCAAAGTCTGTATCAAACACATAGTCAAATCCAAGCGCTTTAAGTGCTGCAACCATTTTACCAGTAACAAGAGTCCCTGCTTCCATCCCAAACTCTTCACCAAGAGCAGCTCTTACTGCTGGTGCAGTTTGTACTACAACAACTTTATCTTTGTCTGCAAGTTGTCTAACAACATCCCAAGCATGTTCTTTTTCACACAAAGCTCCTGTTGGACAGACTGCTACACATTGACCACAATGGGTACAAACAGAATCTAAAAGATCTGCTTCAAAAGCAGTTGAAACAACAGCATTAAAACCTCTATTAATACCTGATAATGCACCTACTGTTTGTACTTTGTTACACATTGTTTCACAACGTCTGCACATAATACATTTATCCATATCTCTTACAATAGCTTTACTTTCATCTACTGGATATGTAGATTGCGCACCATCTTTACCTATTCTAATTTCTCTTACTCCAAACTTTACAGCAATATCTTGAAGTTCACAACGTCCTGATTTTTCACATACAAGACAATCTTTTGGATGATCTGATAGTAGTAGTTCAAGGACTACTTTTCTTGCATTAAGTACTTTAACTGAACGTGTATTAATAATCATGCCATCAGTTACAGGCGTTGCACAAGCTGGTGCTAAATTTCTGCGTCCCTCTACTTCTACAACACAAATTCTGCAAGATGCTGCTTGATTCACCATTTTAGTATCATGTAAATCTAAATGACAAAGAGTTGGTATATGGACGCCTACTGTCTTTGCTGCTTCTAAGATCGTTGACCCAGGTGCAACCATAACCGCTTTGCCATCAATAGTAATTTTTAGTTCTGACATCGCTTTCTCACTCCTTTTCTATTCTTTAATAATCGCTGCAAACTTACACTTATCCATACATGCACCACATTTAATACATTTTTCTTGATCAACGAGGTGCTTTTGTTTCACAGCGCCTTCTATAGCATCTACTGGACAGACTCTCTTACATGCTGTACATCCAATACACTTATCTGTAATCTTATATTGAAGTAGTGCATTACATTGGCCTGCAGGACATTTTTTATCTGTAATATGCGCAAGATATTCATCTCCAAATACATCTAATGTTGATAAAATAGGATTTGGAGCTGTTTGTCCTAAACCACAAAGAGCTGTATCTTTAATAACTTGACTTAGTTCTCTTAGAACATCTATGTCTTCTAATGTTCCTTTACCTTCAGTAATCTTTTCTAATATTTCTAAAAGACGTTTTGTACCAATACGACATGGTGTACATTTACCACAAGATTCTTCTTCTGTAAACTCTAAATAGAATTTTGCTACAGCTGGCATACAGTTATCTTCATCCATAACAATCATTCCACCTGAACCCATCATAGAGCCTTTTGCAAGAAGGTTGTCAAAATCTATTGGCGTATCAAGATCTTTTTCTGTTAAACAACCACCTGAAGGGCCACCTGTTTGTACAGCTTTAAACTTTTTACCATCTTTAATTCCGCCACCAATATCATAAATAACTTCTCTTAATGTAATACCCATAGGTACTTCGATAAGGCCTACGTTATTAATTTTACCAGCAAGTGCAAATACTTTTGTTCCTTTTGATTTTTCTGTTCCAATAGATGCAAACCATTCTGCTCCTTTTAAGAAGATAACAGGAATATTTGCAAATGTTTCTACGTTGTTAACGTTAGTTGGTTTTTCCCAGTATCCACTTTCAGCTGGAAAAGGTGGTTTTGTAGTAGGCTCTCCACGCATTCCTTCCATAGAATGGATAAGCGCTGTTTCTTCACCACATACGAAAGCTCCTGCACCAAACTTAATTTCAATATCAAATTCCAAACCAGTTCCTAATATGTTTTTACCAAGCAGTCCATATTCTCTTGCATCATTAAGAGCTCTTTCAAGTCGTTTAATAGCAAGTGGATACTCAGCTCTAATATAAACTAATCCTTTTGTAGCTCCGATTGCATAGCCACATATTGCCATAGCTTCTACAACTGAATGAGGATCTCCTTCTAGTATAGAACGGTCCATAAAAGCTCCTGGATCCCCTTCATCAGCATTACATACTACATACTTTTGATCTGCTTTATTTTTATAAGCGAACTCCCATTTTAAACCTGTAGGGAATCCACCGCCTCCACGTCCACGAAGTCCTGATTGTTTAACTTCATCAATAACTGCTTGTTGTGTCATACTAAGGGCTTGTGCAAGCGCTGCATAACCATCTCTTGCTATGTACTCTTCGATATTGTTAGGATCAATAAATCCACAGTTACGAAGTGCTACACGCATTTGTTTTTTATAGAAGTCCATATGTTTTGAATCAGAAACTTTTTCTTCTGTTGTAGGATCTACGTAAAGTAATCTCTCTACTTTTCTACCTTTTACGATATGTTCTTTTACAAGTTCTTCTGCGTCCTCTGGTGTAACTTGTACATAAAAAGTATTATCAGGAAGTATTTTAACTACAGGCCCTTTTTCACAAAAACCAAAACATCCTGTTTTAAGAACTTGTACTTCTTCTGACATATTTGCTGCATTGATATGAAACTTAAGTTGTTCTACGATCTCATTGGATTGTGCAGAAATACATCCTGTACCTCCACATACCAAAATATGCATTGTAAATTTAGACATTTTTAGGCCACCTCTTTTCTATTACTCATCTATAGATTTGTGAGCAACTGGAATGATACCATCTACCATTTCCCCACTCTTAATATGCTTTTCTAAAATTTCTTTTGCTTTTTCTTTACTAACATGTCCATATACTACTGGATCACTATTTGGAAGTGTTACCTCAACAGTTGGTTCTGCATAACAATATCCCATGCAACCACTTTGCGTAATCACAACATTATTCATACCGTCTTCTCTTACAAGATCTGCAAAATAATTCATAACATCTCTTGCACCAGATGCGATACCACACGTTGCCATTGCTACACGAATGACTACCATTTCATCTACATTTTCGCCTTTTTCTCTTAAATCAACTTTATTTTTTACATTATCTCTTAAGCTTTTAAGGTCATCTAACGACATGATTCTAGGCATATCAATCTCCTCCTATAATTATTATTCTTCGTAATCTTTAAGAATTTTCTTTACATCCTCTGCTGTTACAATACGACCATAAACTTTTTCTCCAACCAGTACAACTGGTGCTAGTCCACATGCTCCTACACATCTAAGCGCATCTAATGAAAACTTGCCATCTTCTGTTGTTTGTCCAACTTGAATGCCTAGTTCTCTTTTAAAGAAATCTACAACTTTGTCAGCTCCTCTTACATAACAAGCTGTTCCCATACAGACTGCAATAGGATACTTTCCTTTTGGCAACATTGTAAAAAATGAGTAGAAACTAACTACTCCATATACCTGTGATATTGGAACATCAAGTTTCTTGCCTATGAATATTTGGACTTCCCTTGGCAAATACCCAAATATACTCTGTGCTTTATGAAGCACAGAAATAAGAGCTCCTCTTTTTTCTGGTAGTTCATCAATGAACTTTCCGAGCTGTTCATACAATTCGTTTGCAAGTTCATTTTTGCAACTTTCACATGACATAACATATCCTCCTCGTTGATTTCTTTTTATATAAATTTTTATAACCAATTGTTAATTTTTTAACAAAAAAATTATAAACTTTTACTTACTTTATGAAAATACCATAAAAAATTTATGTTGTCAATTAATAAAAGACTTTGTCTTAATTATACACTATATAAGTATTTCATACTATTATTTATAATTAATTGGCTGAGCTTCCCAGTATGAAAAAGTTGATTAATTGTTCTCTATTTTCCTACTGTATAAGGTGATTAAATAAATCAGCAATACAAATTGATGGAATATCTAGAAAGCTTTCCTGTTGCAGTATATCTTGTAAATAATGGGCATCTGATGATTGCATAATAGTAAAACCTTTATATTTTTGCACATATTCATGTATTAACGCAGACTTTGATAGTTCTATCATGTGAATACCTAGTTCATCTGGTATGAATCCTAAGTTGGAAATAATGCTATAGGATTTTCTATCAATATGTGCTGGATAAATAACTCCCCCTACCTCTCGTACGGCTTTAAATAAATGTTCAGCTGGTATTCCTGTGGCGGTTAGAAGTAATCTTTCTATTTCTCCTACTACATCATCTTCTTTATTTAAGATATGTTGATGTCCAAAGATATCTACTCTATTTTTTATTTGTGGCATATGGCTCATTACATAGTCCTCTATCTGCCTAGCTGTTTTGATGTCTTTAAAAAGTGCAATACAATGAAATTCTTCCATACATTCTATCTCCATACCAGGTATCACTAAAAGATCATTTTGTTCTCCGAGCTGCATCACTACTTCACAGTTGGCACAAGTATTATGATCTGTTATTGCAATAGCTTGAAGTCCATTAAGTTTAGCCATATTAATGATATTGTTAGGCGACATATAGTCATCTGCACATGGTGAGGCCGCTGTATGTATGTGAAAATCATAAGCTATCTTCATTTACCCCTCCTACACTTGGCGAAGAGCAGCTAATTGACAAACCACTTCAAAACTATTAAGGTTTGTACTTAAAATCGGGATAGCTTCTTGATTCGCCTTATTGATCATTTCTTCATCTGCTTCTACATTTTCAGTAAGAATAATAGCTGATAGCTCTAGCAAACTTGCTACTGCTACAGAATTAATATGGCCTTGAATAGTAATCCACACTTCTTTTTCTTTGGCATGGGACATGACAAAGCTCAATAAATCTCCTACATAACCTCCTTGTACTTGATTTAAAATACCTTTTTCTCCTGCTATTAGTTTAAGTTGCATCTTTTCTATAAGATCTTTAACTACCAACTTACTCATTCCTTTCTATATCTATCATTATGTGTTGGAATTACAGTTTGTGTGAGATCATGCATGACTTCTGATAAATCTTTTATCCTTTTTCTAAGCATAAAGACACATTCTTCAATATTAGCATCTTTTTTAACAACATCTTCTGCAAAACATCGGCATGTAGGTGCACCACATGAGCCACAGTCTATTTGAGGTAATTCCTTATAGAGTATTTCAATATCTTCCATCATTTTAAGTGCTTTTTTCATATCATTATCTAAAGAAAAAACAGGCCTTGGCGTAATGATTTTACTAAATGCTGCTGGCACCTCCATTATAGCGCTAATCAGATCTTTATTATCAATTACATCTTCTGCTGCATCTTCTTCAATCCATTTTTTTAGTGTATAGCGACTTACAAAAGGATTTTCAATTGCTAATGCTCCTCCTAGACATCCCCCTGTACACGCTAAAGCTTCTATATAGTTAATATTTGAGAGTGTCCCATCTTCTACTTTTTCTAATATCCCTATAACACTTTCCATACCATCTACTGCAATGCGACTTTTAATAGTTTCTTCATCTAGTCCACCATTTCTTGTAGCCCATGAGAGTCCTTTATATGTGCTTTGTCTTTTTACAGGTATTTGATGACTTGAATTCATTTTATAAATCATTATTTTATAAATATCTTGCATAGATAACACGCCATCTACATATGACCTCTCTAATCCTTTTGGTCTATGAATTTCAGTTGCTTTTGCCGGACAAGGAGATATAAAAAAAACACCTATTTCATCTTCTGAAATTCCCTTTGCAATATATTTGCTTTTAATATATCTTGCAGCAAGCTCCATAGGGGATATAATCGGTAATACATGATGAATAAGTGATGGAAATCTTCTTTGAATAAGTCTTACAATCGCTGGACATGATGAAGAAATAATAGGAAATAGCGTAGCTGTTTTAACATATTCATAAGTATGATTTGCGATAACTTCTGCGGCACACCCCACTTCTACTACATCCGTAAACCCTATATGATATAAAGTACTTAAAATTTGTTCGATGTTTTTCACTTTTGGAAATTGGGCATAAAATGATGGTGCCGGAAGCGCAATCCGATGTTTATACTTATCAATAAGACTGATTTCATCTGTAACCGCTCGCTTCGCCCCATTTCTACATATTCTAATGCAATTGCCACAGTCAATACACCTATCTTCTATAATCTTTGCTTTAGAACCTCTTACCCTTATAGCTTCTGTTGGACATCTTTTAATACAGTCTGTACACCCAATACATTTATCTTGTTCTAAC
Source organism: uncultured Clostridia bacterium (assembly GCA_937921505.1). Lineage (GTDB taxonomy): Bacteria > Bacillota > Clostridia > Lachnospirales > Cellulosilyticaceae > FMMP01. The sequence continues at coordinate 9,518 of CAKZUB010000020.1, forward strand.
GTTACTGAATGGCTATGCATGATAGTAATCACCTTCTCTCTTAGTCCATTTGTATTATGTTAAAAACACTGTTAGCTCTACAGTTGTCCCAATCCCTACTTCTGAATAAACATTTAAATCATCACTATACCTTTTCATATTCGGAAGTCCCATTCCTGCCCCGAAACCTAATTCTCTAATCTCATGTGTAGCTGTTGAATATCCCTCCTTCATAGCAAGGTCAATATCAGGTATTCCAGGACCTTTATCTTTTAAGATAACATGCACTTTATCAGTTGATATATCTACATCAATCACTCCACCACTCGCATGTATAACCATATTCATCTCGGCTTCATACATAGATATAGAGATCTTTCTAATAATACTTGAGTCTATTCCTAGCTGCTTTAAAGTACGCTTAAGAGATGCGGACGCCTCTCCCGCAACTAAAAAATTATCTCCATCTACCCGATAATGTAACTTCATACTAATTATCTCCTTTACTCATTAATCCAAGCTGATAAAGCTCTCCACAAGCTATATAAAGAGGATAATCTGTTGAAAGAAGAATCATGCTTTTTTGATGTGCCATATGAATCATATCTTCTGTTGGTGTTTTTCCTCTAACAAATACAATCGCTTTAATATCCATCATTTCTGCTGTTCTAATCACTTGTGGATTAATTAGTCCTGTAAGAAGTAGAACTTCTTCTTTTGCAAATGCAAGCACATCACTCATCAAGTCACAACCACATGCTGAGTGAACCTCTCGGTCTAGCTTTTCCTCTCCTGTCCATACATTTGCTTTTAATATATCTCGTATTTCTCTAATATTCATATTAACCTCCTATTTTTATGTCTAAACTTCATATATTCCTGTTCCTGGTAAGCATACCTCAAACAATCCCTCTGATAAGTTGGTTTGTATTTGAACCTCTCCTTTACTTTTAAATAGTTCTTTTGTTTTACCTAGACCTATTCCAAAGTGAAATTCTTTTTCTTTTTGTTGGATAATAAGTAGCCTTGAGTATAGCCATGGATTACTTCTTATATTGTCTTCTTTCACCTCTCTATACTCGTAGCTTGTGGGATTACATACTTTAATGTAATCTTGCGTAATACTTACTGAAGTATACTGACTACTATTCCAATAATTACGATGTATAATAGCATTGCTAACAACTTCTATAAGCCCTATTATAGGATAGTCTTGTGGTACTATTTGTTTAATAACATTTTCAAAATCCTCTATCATCCTAGAAATGTTACCTGTGATAGCTAGTATACGTGAAGCGTATTTTATTTCAATTATAGCTTGAGGGATAAAATTTTGCGGGTTTTTTCCAAAAAGGAGTAGCCCCCCATAAGTAGGGTAATAAATCCCTTTTTCAAAATCTGCTGCAATAATACCTAGCGTTGACAGCACTAATTTATCTTGCTTTTTATAGAAATTTAGGTAACCAATATGTTTATCAATGAGTTTGAAGTCTAGTTCTTCAAGTGTCGCATTACGACAAGGTACATTTTCAAAACTTAGCATACCAAACTGTTGAAGCATATTGGCTATCTCATGTCTTGTAGCTTTATCTGTTGTAGAACCACGCCGAACATAAAATGCGCCTGTTTGAATCATTTGATGTGGCACTTGCATGCTTTTAAATATAGTCAAAATTCCTATCATCTTATGACTAATCTCTTGAACTTCAAATTTAACTGGAACTGGAGGTACACTTCTATTTGCAATGATTTGTTGAATTCTTTCTTCAAGATTTTGCGGAAAATCTTCAATACCCACAATCACTCTTGTTTTGTCTTCAATACCAAACAAGATATACCCTCTTCCTCCTGGTGTATTAGCTATGGCTATCACATCTTTTGCGAACTCTTTTTTGTCTGATTCTAACTCTAACGATAGTTTAAGCTTAAAGTCTAGTTTAAAACCTTCATCATTTTTTAAAAGTTGTTTTAATTTATTAATATTCAATGATTAACTCCTTTCCCGTAAGGCATCAGTAAAGGCTTTTCTAATTCATTCTATCACGAAAAATATTTATAATACAACCTAGTTATAAAATATATCTATCAAGTTCTAATATCATTATAGATTTCACTTTACTAAAAGGTATTAATTAACACATTTACAATTTATTAACATATACTATAGTATATTAATGTACACTCGGAGGATATATGTATGTTAAAAAAAGATGATATACCTCTATCATACATGAGGTTTTTTCATGCTTTACCTGTTAAATATAGTATCGATATCTATATAGATACTAAACTTGTATTTCGTGATGTTTTATATGAAGATTTTACTGATTATATAGCGCTTTGTCCCGGAGAACATACTATTAATATTACACATGCTAAAAACCCTATTACGGTTTATAGTATGATCTGGTACGTTCCTAATAAAAAAATTTATACAGGAATCATCGCTCCTAAGACAAAAGATGGCATAGGTATCGAGGTCTATAAGATAGAAGATCTCATACGACCTATTCCCTCTAATAACTTTCTTGTAAGACTTGGTCACTTCAGTATGACAACTCCTACTATTGATGCTTTTTTATCAGACAATACTGCTGCTTTTAAAAAGGTAAGTTGCAATGAACTTACAAATTATACTGCCTCAAAATCTGGTGTTCATACACTTCAGATTAAAGATAGCAAAACTGAAAACTCTCTTCTTATGGTCCCTAATATACGTCTAAAAACATCTAGATTTTATTCTATTTATGTAATAGGTAATGGTTCAAAAGAATTCCCCCTAACTCTTGCCATTCCTATTGATGGAAACTCTTATTTGAAAATATAGTAAAAAAACCAACAAATTATTTTTTGTTGGTTTTTTTACTTTTTTTCTTATTTTTAATTGAATAGCCAAATGTGCCTATTTCTTTACCTAGTGTCAAGTATGCACCATGAGAATAAGCAATAAGGTCTGTTTGATTTAAATGAAATTTCCCCTTCTCATCAATATAGTTTTCATCAACATAGACATTGATAATATCCGCAATAAACATATGATGTGAACCTAATTCATGTATCTCTTTTACCTTACACTCAATATTCACTGGACTTTCGTTAATCATCGGACATAATGTTTCATTCTCATAATTAGGTGTTAATGCTGTATCTTTAAATTTATCTCTCTGTGCTCCTGACTTTACACCACAATAATCAGTAGCTTTTACCAATTGTTTTGTTGTAAGATTAATTACAAAATATCCAGTTTCTTTTATAATGTTATAAGAATACCTTGATGGCCTAATAGAAACATAGGTCATGGGTGGATTTGTACATATTGTTCCAGTCCATGCTATGGTAATAATGTTAGTGCGTTCAAGGTCACCACAGCTCACCATTACAGCTGGCAACGGATAGATCATATTCCCTGGTTTCCATTTTTGTTTCATGCTCTTTCGCTCCATAAATCAAATTACACTATTGATAAAGTCCCTATGATCCAACTGATACAATTAATCGTCATATGGATAATAGTAGTGCATTGGACATTTTTTTCTTTCTCTTTAATCACTCCAAGACTTATTCCTAAAAATGTTGCGTAGATTTTTTGCAAGGGTAAAGGATGAATTACCCCAAATATAATTCCTTGTAATAGAGTAGCTTGCCATCTTCCAAACCCTAACTTAAGTCTACTTTGTATTTTACCTCGAAAGATATACTCTTCTAGTAATGGAGCCGAAAAAACGATTACTAAGAATCTTAAGATTGCTTCCTTATTTGAAAATAACTTTTCTACTTGTGTTGTATAATCTGTAAAAAATCTACTTAGCCCTATATTAAGTAGACTTGATATAAACCATAAGGCTATACCATACCCTATATAAACAAAGATCTTACCTTTTCTAAAACCATGATAATTTATTAAAATATCTTGATTTAGAACAAAATCTTTGATTAGTATACCCATCAAGCAAAAAACATGTATAAAAAGAGTAATCTTATACATGTGATCATAGTAAAAGCCGGTGAAAGAAAGTTCATCCATTCTTAAAAAAAATCTCAATAAGAAAATAATTAGCCATTGACAACCTACAAACCACACTAGCGTTAAAAAAGCTTGCAAACTACATTCAATTTTTTTATACATAGTTCCCTCTACATAGATATTAAAAAGATAGAGGCTACCTATCATTAATCATAGGCACCTCCTTAAAGTATTAATTATTCTTCAGTTGTTTGTTCAGGTTTTTTAAGAAGTGCTTTTCTTGATAAATTAATACGTCCTTGCTTATCTATTTCTATTACTTTTACTTCTATTTCATCTCCAATAGCTACAGCATCTTCAACTTTAGCAAGTCTTTCATGTGAGAATTGTGAAATGTGTACTAATCCTTCTTTGCCTGGTACAAGTTCAACAAAAGCCCCAAAATTCATAAGTTTAACTACTTTTGCAGTAAATACTTGACCTTCTTCAATAGTCTTAGCAATGCCCTCTATCATCTTGATAGCTAAACGAGCTTTCTGTGCATCACTGCCACAAATGAACACTCTTCCATCATCTTCAATATCTATTTTAACGCCTGTTTCATCAATAATTTTATTAATTACTTTTCCTTTTGGACCAATTACTTCACTAATTTTTTCTGGGTCTATAGTGATTTGTGTAATAACTGGTGCATAAGGTGATAATGTTTTACGAGGTTCTGCAATAGCTTTTAACATAACTTCGTCTAATATATATAATCTTGCTTTTCTGGTTTGTTCTAATGCACCTTTTATAATTTCAGGAGTAAGTCCTTGTATTTTCATATCCATTTGGATAGCTGTAATACCATGATGTGTTCCACCGACTTTAAAGTCCATATCTCCAAAAAAGTCTTCTAGGCCTTGAATATCTGTTAAGAGTACAAAGTCATCATCTGTTTCTCCTGTTACAATCCCAACAGATATACCCGCTACTGGTGCTTTAATAGGCACACCAGCTGCCATAAGAGCTAGCGTTGATCCACATATACTCGCTTGTGATGTTGATCCATTTGAGCTTAGTACTTCAGATACAAGTCTAATAGCATATGGAAACTCTTCTTCTGAAGGCAGTACAGGCAGTAGTGCTCTTTCAGCCAATGCCCCGTGTCCTATGTCTCTTCTTCCAGGTGCTCTAGGCATTCTTGCTTCTCCAACTGAATAAGGTGGGAAATTGTAGTGATGCATGTAGCGTTTGGAAACTTCGAGTGTATCTAATCCATCTAATGTTTGCGCCTCTGATAATGAACCTAAAGTTGCAATAGTAAGCACCTGTGTTTGTCCTCTTGTAAATAATCCAGTCCCATGAGTTCTTGGCAGAATATCTACTTCAGCAGCTAAATGTCTGATTTCTTCTAACGTACGACCATCTGGACGCTTTGATTCTTTTAATATCATTCTTCTTACAGTTTTCTTTTCAAAAGTATAGAAGGCATCTTCTAAATAGTCCAAGTGTGCTTCTTTTCCTGCTTCTGTAAGTTGTTCTATAACATATTTTTTGAGTTCTTTTATTTGGCTTTGTCTTACTTGTTTATCATCTGTAAAGACAGCTTCTTCCATCTTAGCATCACCAATAAGTGCTACAATATCTGAGTAAATATCTTCTGGTATACCAGCTTTAGAATAATCTTCATTTTTAGCCTTGCCACAGTCTTCTTTAATTTTCTTCATAAACGCAACGATTTCTTGATTGACTTCGTGGCCTTTCATAATTGCGTCAAACATAATACTTTCTTCAATTTCATCGGCTCCAGCCTCAATCATCATAACTTTCTCACTTGTTGAAGAAACCGTAAGAGCAAGCTTAGACTGTGTGCGTTGTTCATTATTTGGATTAATAATAAACTCACCATCAATATACCCCACTTGTACTGAAGCAACCGGACCTTTAAATGGTATTTCAGATATATCTACAACAAGTGAAGATGCGATCATTGCCGTTACTTCTGGACTACAATCTGGATCTACTGATAAAACAGTTGCTGTAATTACAACATCATTACGATAGTCTTTCAAAAATAGTGGACGCATAGGTCTATCTATAAGCCTACATGTAAGAATGGCTCTTTCAGAAGGTCTACTTTCTCTTTTTATAAATCCACCTGGAATCCTACCTACTGCATAAAATCTTTCTTCATAATTAATACTTAAAGGGAAAAAATCAATTCCTTCTTTAGGTTCATCACTTGCCACTACTGTAGCTAAAATGACAGTATCTCCATAACTTACTAGCGCTGCACCACTTGCAAGCTCAGCTACTTTTCCTATTTCTACTGAAAGCTTTCTTCCAGCTACCACTGTTGAATAATTTTTTATCATATTTGAATTTCCTTTCTAAATAAAATAAGATTTAGAAGAGGAACCTTGTTGCGCAATCTTATAACTACCTTTAAAACAAGGTAGCTATAACATTGCACAAAAACATAAGTTCTCTTCTATATTAAGTTGATTTACAAAAAAGGGCGGAATATTCCACCCTCTTCATTATTTTCTAATGCCAAGTTCAGCAATTATTGCACGATATCTTTCAATATCTGTTTTGATAAGATAATCTAAAAGTCCTCTTCTTTTACCAACCATCATTAATAATCCACGACGTGAATGGTGATCTTTTTTATGCATACGCAAATGATCTGTTAGATGATTAATTCTTTCTGTTAATAAAGCAATTTGCACTTCTGGAGAACCTGTATCATTTGCAGTTCTTCCATGTTTCACCATTAGTTCTTGTTTACGATCTTTTGTCATATAATGACCTCCTTTAATTTAGCTTACACCACTTACTAAGACATGGTCGGAGTTTCCTATATCTGAGTAATGGTATACAACATCTAAGAGTATAACATATATTCAATATTTTTGTAAACTATTTCTCTAAAGATTTAAAAAACACTTGTATTTGTTTTTTATCTCGTCCGAGTTGTTCTGTGAGCAAATCCAAACTGGCAAACTTTTGCTCAGGTCTCATAAAATCATAAAAATAAATTTTCACTTCTTGATTATACAACTGCTCGTTAAAATCAAAAATATGAGTTTCTATCATCTTATCCGTTCCATTAACTGTAGGATTATATCCTATATTAGTCATCCCCCAATACTCCTCATTATATACTATTATTTTGGTAGCGTACACGCCAATAGGAGGATAAATTCTATCACTTTCAGTTTTGATATTAATAGTCGGAAAACCTATTGTTCTTCCTAGCATCTTCCCTTGTATCACCTGTCCAGTAATCATATAGGGATGTCCTAGGAGTGTATTTGCAGTCTGAATATCTCCTTTAACAATTAGATCTCTAATTGTTGAGCTGGATATAGTTTTACTATCAATTTTCAAAGTGTCAACAACACAAACTTTACACTGATATTTTTGTCCAAGCTGATACAAATAATACTGATTCCCTTCTTGATTTCTGCCAAAATAATAGTTGCTTCCTATAATGATCACTTTAGCCTTTAACTGCTTCATTAAAACATCTACAAAAAACTTTTCTGCCGAAACACTGGCAAATTCTCTTGTGAAAGGATATTCAATCAAAATATCTATGTGAAAATTTTTAATAGTTTCTTCTTTTTCTCTTCTAGACATGAGTAGCGGCTTAGGAGCATTTCCAATAATCCAACTTGGATGTGGATAGAAAGAAAACACAACTATTTGCAATCCCTCTTCCTTTGCTTTTTTTATTGCAACTTCAAATAATTTCTGATGACCCCTATGCACCCCATCAAAATTTCCTAGAACAACTATACTGTTCTCTCTTTGCTTTATATCCGTTGTTCCATAAATATATTGCATCTCATACACCTCTTGCACTTAAATTATTATTTTCATATTATACCTAAAACAGCTGCCACGTCCATAGTAATTTTTAAGATCTATTATATTATACTAACTATAGCGCCTATAATATGTGCCTAAATAAAAAGCTCCTTATCTCATACATTGAAAGGAGCTAAATCTTATGGGTTTTTAAACATTTTTTCTACTTGCAGACAATTATTTTTATAATCTACTTTATAAAGTGCTGTAAATTGACCATCACTATCATAAACCTTTACTATTTCATCCTTTAATTCACTCTTAAAATCCACAAGATGATTTATACTCAGTTTATTGCCATTATAAAGAAATCTATCTGCTTCACTTTTTACACTTACTTTTTTTAAGTTTTTAAAAATTTCTTCTAGTGAATAGATATAGTCTTGTACTTGTTGCCCGTGCGCTGCTAGAAAGTCTAACGTAATACTATCATTTAAAGTATATTCTCCAACTTTAGTTCTAAGTAACTCTCCCATATATGCACCGCATCCTAAGATTTTCCCAATGTCTGTACAAAGTGTTCTAATATAGGTTCCTTTTGAACAGTGTACTTGTATCTTAAAACGATTATTAGTAAGCGCATTTACCATTTTACAATCATAAATAGTGACTTCTCTTTGAGGTCTGTCAATAACAATCCCTTGTCTTGCAAGTTCGTATAACCTTGTACCATTTATTTTAATAGCAGAATACATAGGAGGAACTTGAAGATATTGCCCTTTAAATGAAGCCACAACCTTTTCAATCTTTTCTGGTGTTACATTGATATCAAAAGTTTCTATGATTTCCCCAGTACTATCTTCTGTAGTTGTATAAGCTCCTAATATGACTTCTGCCTCATAACATTTATCTGCATCTGTTATATATTGTACCACTTTAGTAGCATTTCCTATACATAAGGGTAATACGCCCTGTGCCTCAGGATCAAGTGTTCCTGTATGACCTATTCTCTTTTCTCCAAGTATTCTTCTGGCTTTTGCAACTACATCATGAGATGTATAGCCTTTTTCTTTATAGATATTAAGTATTCCGCTAAGCATATTATATCCTTCCTCAAATACTATCATTCTATTTTACTAAGTGAATAGTCTTGACACTTTTAGTTAAAAATTTAAACGTTGTTTTACTGTGTCAAGAACCTCACTTAGTTGTCCCTTAATAGTTGCTCCCGATGCTCTTACATGTCCACCTCCACCAAACTGAGAAGCTAGTTTGGCTACATCATATGGCGCATTACTTCTTAAACTTATCTTATAAGTATCTGCTGTACTTCCAGGATATATAAATACTGCTACTTCACACCCTCTAATATTCTTAATATAGGAAACTATACCCGATGCTTCTTCTCTAGTGGCATCACAAGTTTCTAAATCTTGCTCATTAATATAGGTAATAAAAACTTTTCCATCACATAATTTAACAAGACGCCCAACAGCTATAGCTTGTAAGAGAACTGTTTTTTCTGTCTTTTGGTGGATGAGCTGATAATATATTGTACTAAAATCAAAAGGAATCTGCAGAAGTTTGGCTACAGCTTCATGTGTACTTGATTTCGTACAAGAATGCATAAATCCACCTGTATCTGCTACTATTCCCACAAAAATCGCTTTACACATGCTCTCATTAAGTGCAATACCTGATTGATCGATAAGATTAAATATAAGCTCTGACGTAGAAGAAGCATCTTTTTGTACATAATTATAGTCGCCAAAGTCATTATTTGTTTCATGATGATCTATATTTACCTTATTTTTAGCTTTTTGAAAATAACTTCTAAAACTTCCTAGTCTCTCAGCATCTCCACAGTCTAAGCTAATAAACGTATCATATGTGCCCTGAAAGTCTTGACCTACAGAAATACTATTCATAAGAAAATCATATTCCTGAGGTATTCGCTCTAAAAGAACAGTATAGCTTGCGTTGAAAAACTTACATATATTCGCCATACCTACCAAGGCGCCCATTGCATCTCCGTCAGGATTTTCATGGGCAGCTAATAAAATATGATCTGAAAACTTTATAACATTTATAATATCTTGTATCATTATTTATCACTATCTTTCATGACATCTTGTATCATTTTTGACATATGCATACCATATTCTATAGACTCATCTAATTTAAATATAAATTCTGGAGTATTTCTAAGGTTAATGCGTCTCGCTATTTCTTTTCTTATAAAGCCTTGTGCTGCACTCAGCCCATTTATAACATCTTCCTTTTTTTGATCTTGTAAAACGCTGATATATACTTTTGAAGTTTTTAGATCATTGGTGGTCTCTACACCCACTACACTAATCATGGTAGCATTAACTCGAGGATCTTTTATCTCATAACTTATTAACTGTGAAAGTTCTCTTTTAATTTCTTCATTAATTCTAGTCATTCTTTGAATTGACATATCATATCCCTTTCTGTGTTAAATATAGTTGTTATTTATCTAGGTATTTCTTCCATAACAAAGGATTCTACAATGTCTCCTTCTTTAAGGTCGTTAAACCTCTCAAACATAACCCCACACTCATAGCCCTTATTAACTTCTTTCGCGTCATCTTTGAATCTTTTAAGTGAAGTAAGATTTCCTTCGTAAGCAACAATACCATCACGAACAATACGTACTCCTGAATTTCTAACTATTTTTCCATCCTGTACATAAGCCCCACCTACTGTACCTACTCCAGATACTTTAAATGTTTGTCTAATTTGTGCATGTCCAACCACTTTTTCAATATACTCAGGATCAAGCATTCCCTTCATCGCCGCTTGTATATCTTCTATAGCATTGTAGATTACGCGGTATAATCTGATATCAACTTGTTCTTTTTCTGCAATAGCTTTTGTAGACGATTCTGGTCTTACATTAAATCCTATAATAATAGCACCGGAAGCTGAAGCTAACATAACATCTGATTCTGTAATTGTTCCTACGCCTCCGTGTAAAGTTCTAATCCTTACCTCTTCATTACTTAGACGTTCTAAACTTTGACGCACAGCTTCAACGGAACCTTGTACATCTGCTTTAATAACTATATTTAATTCCTTCATTTTGCCTTCTTGAATTTGAGTAAATAAGTCATCTAAAGATACTTTGTGAGGAGTTTGACCTATTAATTGAACTCTACCTTGTGCTTTTATTTGCTCTGCTACTTGTCTTGCCTGCTTATCACTATTGGACACATAGAACATATCCCCTGCTGTTGGGACTTCATTTAACCCAAGAATTTCTACTGGTGTAGATGGACCTGCTTTTTTTACTACTCTTCCCTTATCATCTACCATAGCTCTGATTCTGCCGTATGAAGCCCCTGCTACAATAGGATCTCCAACTTTTAATGTGCCACTTTGTACAAGTACAGTAGCTACTGGTCCTCTTCCTTTATCTAATTGAGCTTCTATAATAGTTCCTCTAGATTTCCTATTTGGGTTTGCTTTAAGCGCTGACATTTCTGCAACAAGAAGTACCATCTCTAAAAGAGTATCCAACCCTTCTCCCTTAAGTGCTGATACTGGAACACATATAGTCTCTCCGCCCCATTCTTCTACGAGTAGTCCATGATCTGCAAGCTCCTGCTTAACTCTATCAGGATTTGCTCCTTGTTTATCCATTTTGTTCATAGCTACTATAATTTGTACATTTGCGGCTTTAGCATGATTAATTGCTTCAATCGTTTGTGGCATTACACCATCATCCGCTGCTACAACTAAAATCGCAATATCTGTAACTTGAGCCCCTCTCATACGCATTGCGGTAAATGCTGCATGACCTGGAGTGTCTAGGAAAGTAATCTTTTTACCATTAATACTAATAGAGGACGCTCCGATATGTTGTGTAATACCACCTGCTTCTTTTGCCATTACATTCGTTGAACGTACCGCATCGAGTAAAGAAGTCTTACCATGGTCAACATGTCCCATTACAACAACAACTGGAGGTCTTTCAACGAGCTCATCTTCTTCATCTTGGATTTCTCCAAATATCTCTTCCATTAAATCCTTTTCTTCTTCCGCCTCAACTAAAATATCAAATTCTTCAGCTATTTGAGTAGCTAACTCAAAATCAATTTCTTGATTAATCGTTGCTATTTTTCCTTTTTTCATTAATCCTTTAATAATTTCAGTAGGAACAACGTCTAATTTCTCTGCTAGATCTTTAATTGAAATAATAGAAGGTAGTTGAACTACTTTAATATCTTCTATCTCTTGTTGAACTACTGCCGCATCTAATATTTCGGGTTCTTTAGTATTACTTTTCGCGTCTATAATTTCACCAGTCTCTTTGCTAGAATTTTTTTGTTCTTTTTTTTCATAAAAATTTGTAAGGCGTGTTACCTCATCTTTTTCTAAAGTACTCATATGGCTATGTACTTCAACACCATATTCTTTTAACTTATCCATTATTTCTTTGCTACTTATATTTAACTGTTTTGCGACTTCATATACTCTTATTTTGGACATAAATCCACCTCCAGGTATTTACTCACTACGATTTAACATCTCGCTTATTTTATTTGCAAAGCCCTCATCTAGTATAGCTATGACAGCTCTTATTTCTTTTCCTATACATTTTCCTAATTTTTCTTTAGTACCCCATTCAACGCACACGATCTCTCGATAAGCACATTTATCTTTAAAAAGCTTTTTTGTTTTATCGGAAGCATCTGTTGCAACAATAATCAGTAAAGGCGTTTTTTGAAGTACTGCTTGCTTCGCTGCGAATTCGCCTGCAACAAGCATTCTTGCTCTTTGACATAATCCAATAATTTGATAAATTTTATTCTCTATCATCCGCTTCAAACTCTTTTCTTAATTCAGTATAGATCTCTTTATCAACTAAAACCTTAAAAGATCTTTCCAATCCTTTATTTTTTTCTGCTTGCTTAAGGCATTCAATGTTTTTACAAACATATGCACCGCGTCCAGGTTTTTTACCATGAAAGTCTAATGAAAAGATTCCCTCATTATTTCTAACAACTCTTATCATTTCTTTCTTATTTTTCATTTCATTGCAGCCAGTACATTTACGCAAAGGAATCTTTCTTTGTTTCATTCAATCGCTCCTCTTCTTCATTGTCTGTTTGCACACTTTTAATATCTATTTTCCATCCTGTTAACTTAGCTGCAAGTCGTACATTTTGCCCACCCTTACCAATAGCAAGTGTAAGAATATTGGCTGGAACAATAACTTTTGCATTCCTTTCTCCGCCGTTTTCTTCTAGTTCAACGTCTATTACTTTTGCAGGACTAAGAGCCTCTTTTATAAACTCCTTTGGATCTTCACTCCATCGCACAACATCTATTTTTTCTCCATTAAGTTCCTGAACAATAGTGTTGATTCTTTTTCCTTTTTCGCCAACACAAGCGCCAACTGGATCAACTGCTGCGTCATTAGAATGCACTGCTATTTTAGTTCGCGAACCAGCTTCTCTGGCGATACTTTTAACCATGACTGTTCCATCTTTTATTTCAACAACTTCTTGCTCAAATAGTCGTTTAACAAGTTCTGGATGTGTCCGTGATACAATAACTTGTGCTCCTGCATTTTTATTTTTAGTATCTAACTTTCCATCATTTTTATTAAAGTCTTTAACAGTAAGCAGATAAAACGCTTTAAAACCACTTATTCCATTTCCGGCTTCCATTTCAGCTTCAAAATTTTCATTAGGGATAGCTTCTGTAAGTGGTAATGAACCTTCAGTAAAATCTAATTCTACAATATATCCATTTTTTTCTTTTCGAAGAATTTTACCTTTAACGATATCATTTAATTTCACGCTGTACTCATCGTAGACCATTTGTCTTTCAGCTTCTTTAATCTTTTGTATAACAACCTGCTTAGCATTTTGTGCTGCAATACGTCCAAAATTCTTAGGTGTAATTTCTACATCAATAATATCTTCTATTGCAATCAGTGGATTAATTGTTTTAGCTTCTGTAACGCCTATCTCTACTACGGCATTAACAACTTCCTCATCCGCCACAACCTTTTTAGATGAAAAAACTTTAACATCACCTGTTACTTCATCAATATATACCTTTATATTTTGCTTAGCTCCAGAGCTAACCCCAAAGTGTTTTTTACATGCAACTTCTATTGATTGTTTAATAGCTTCAACAAGCTTTTCTTTATTAATTCCTTTTGATTTTGCAATTTGATCAATTGCAGTAATAAATTCTTGATTCATTTTAATCCTCCTCCAAAATTCACTCTTATTAAATAAACAAAACTTTTTAGGTTTAGCTTAATTAAACTTAGTAATCTATTAAAATATAACTGCCAGTCTTACGATGGCTACATTTTTGATTGCAATTTGTATTTCTTTTTGTGTCTCTTCTATAATAAGATATTCCGGAGTCTTGGCAATAAGTTTTGCTAAAAATTGCTTCTTTTTATTGATAGGTTCATAGAGTTTTACCTCTACCATAGATCCTTGAAATTTTTCAAAATCTTTATCCTTTTTAAGAATTCTATCTAAACCTGGGGAACTCACTTCTAGGATATAAGCAGGCTCTATAAAATCTTTTTCATCTAATATTTGTTCTATTGCCCTGCTTGTCTTTTGACAATCCTCAATGACGATACCCCCTTCTTTATCAATATATATTCTTAGATAGAATGTTGACCCCTCTTTTACAAATTCAACATCTACTAGTTCAAATTGATTCTCTTCTAAAATAGCTTCTAGATATTTTTCTACCTGCTCAACAACTTGCTTTTTATTCATCAACTCACCCTTTCATACAGTATAGTTTGACATAAACTGTATTATATATACATGCTAGCATATAGAAAGAGTGGGTATATGCCCACTCTTTTTATCACGTCCAAATTCATAATAATTAATTATACTACCATTAAACTGAAAAATCAACCCCAGTTCTAAAACAAAGTTAATTGGCTTGTATCTGGAATACCTTTTAATATATCATTCTTTTTCATTAAGTCAATAATAGTATGACTTACTTTAGTTTCATTTCTAAACTGTTCAATCGACAGAAATTCACCCTGTTTTCTCTTTTCAACTATATTTTTAGCTGCTATATCACCTAAACCTTGAAGAGAATTAAAAGGTGGTAAAATCCCATCTTCTTGAATAATAAACTTTTCTGAATCTGACTCATATAAATCAATAGTTTTAAAATGGATTCCTCTTGCATACATTTCCCGAACGAGTTCTAAGACCGTTAAAGTATCTTTTTCTTTTGTAGATAATACTTGCCTTTGTTCTAATTCTTTGATAGTTTTTTCAGCGACTTCCCTTCCATGACACATTAATTCATAATCAAAGTTTCCCTTAGCACGTATAGAAAAATAGGCTGCATAGAATGCTTGAGGGTAGTGCACTTTAAAATAAGCAATTCTAAATGCCATCATCACATAAGCTGCCGCATGGGCTTTGGGAAACATATATTTAATTTTTTTACAAGAGTTGATATACCACTCTTTAACACCAGCCTTTTTCATCTCCTGCTCTTGCTCCTGCGTCAGTCCTTTTCCTTTTCTTACACATTCCATAATTTTAAAAGCTGCCTTTTTTTCAACACCTTCTATAATCAGGTAGACCATAATATCATCTCGGGTTGAAATAACTTCCGAAAGACTTGCCACTCCTTGTCTAACTAATTCTTGTGCATTATTAAGCCATACATCTGTTCCATGAGAAAGGCCTGAAATTCTAATAAGTTCTGAAAATGTAGTAGGTTTTGTATCAACTAGCATTTGTCTAACAAATTTTGTACCAAACTCGGGGATACCCAAAGAACCTACTTCACTATTTATATCTTCACGCGTTACTTGTAACGCTTCTGTTGTTGTAAATAGTGATATCGTCCTAGAATCATCAAGTGGGATCTGCGTTGCATTAAGGCCTGTTAAGTCTTCAAGCATCCGTATAATAGTCGGATCATCATGGCCTAGTATATCTAACTTTAACAATCTTCCGCTTATTGAGTGATAGTCAAAGTGTGTCGTTGTGACTGTTGATTTCATATCATTAGCTGGTCTTTGCACAGGGCAAAAATTATGAATATCGTTATCTCTTGGGACAACCATAAGCCCCCCTGGATGTTGTCCTGTTGTACGTTTTATTCCTGTACAGCCGCTAATTAACCTGCTTACCTCAGCTTTTGATAGTTTCATATTTTTTTCTTCAATATACTTTTGAACAAATCCGAAAGCTGTCTTCTCAGCCAATGTTCCAATTGTTCCTGCTTTAAATACATGTGAAGAGCCAAAAAGTTCTTCTGTATAAGCGTGGGCTCTAGATTGATATTCTCCAGAAAAGTTAAGGTCGATATCAGGTTCCTTATCTCCATCAAAACCAAGAAATGTTTCAAAAGGGATATCATGCCCTTCTTTTGTTAGAAGCGTTCCGCAAGTTGGACATACTTTATCTGGCATATCACAACCTGAACCCCCTGCAAACTTAACAACTTCCGGAGAATCAAAATCGGAGTATTTACAGTTGCTGCACACATAATGTGGTGAAAGCGGATTAACTTCTGTAATGGTTGCCATTGTTGCTACAAAAGATGATCCAACCGACCCTCTTGAGCCTACCAAGTATCCATCCTCTAGAGATTTCCAAACCAGCTTCTGTGCAATAATATATAAAACGGCAAATCCATTTTTAATAATTGAACCAAGCTCTCTATCTAGTCTGTCCTTTACTGGTTTTGGAAGAGGATCTCCATATAACTCTATAGCTTTATGTGTTGTAATCTCAACCAATTCTTCATCTGCTCCATCAATTTTAGGAGGAAATGTCTCATCAGGAATAGGCTTAACTTCTTCTATCTCATCCGCAAGCTGATTAGGATTTTTAACAACAACGGCGTAAGCTGTTTCTTCTCCTAAGTAATCAAATTCCTTTAAAAACTCATTGGTAGTATGGAAATGCAGAGGTGGCTGATTATCAGCATCGGTATATCCCTGGCCTGTCATAATAATACGTCTATACACTTCATCTTCTGGATCAAGAAAGTGAATATCTCCTGTAGCAACTACTTTTTTATCATGTTTCTTTCCAAGTGCTACAATCTGTCGATTAATATTTTTAAGATCTTCATAAGATTGGACTTTTCCCTTTTCTAACAAAAAGTGATTATTTGTCAATGGTTGGATCTCAAGATAGTCATAAAAGCTAGCAATGCTATCAATCTGCTCCTTAGGTTTATTCTCTAATAAAGCTCTATATAATTCTCCAGCTTCACATGCCGAACCAATAATAAGTCCTTCACTATACTTTTTATAGACGCTTTTAGGAATACGTGGTTTTTTAAAAAAATATTCAATATGAGACTTTGTAACAAGATTGTATAAATTAAATAGACCTTTTTGATTTTGAACTAAAATAATTGCATGATAAGTCTTTAGCTTTTTTACATCAATTTCTTTTGCTGCATAGAAACTAAGTTCATCTAGCGTCTCTATTTGCATGCTCTTTAATCTTTGGCGTAGCTTAAGAAAGATTTTGGCTGTAGCTACTGCATCATCAATTGCACGATGATGATTTTCTAGGTCTATTTCTAAATGCTTAGCCACATGATTAAGCTTATGCCTTGTAAGCTCTGTAAGCAACAATCTCGATAATCCTAGCGTATCTACTACAGTATTAGACACAGTCCTCCCTTGTTGATTTGCAAAATAATTAATAAAACTTGTATCAAAGGCTGCATTGTGAGCTACTAAAACAGCATTTTCTATAAAATCTAGAAACTCTGGAATAATAATCTCAATCTTAGGTGCATCTTTAACCATCTCATCAGTAATCCCCGTCAGTTCAATTATTGGCTTAGGTATAGGAATACAGGGATTAACAAAGGTTTTATATTCAGCTATAATCTCTCCGTTCTTGATTTTAACAGCACCTATTTCAGTAATGTGGTCTTTACCTGGTGTAAATCCTGTTGTCTCAATATCAAATACAACATAGATATCTTCTAGTGTTTGATTTTTTGAACTCTGTACAACAGCTCCTAAGTCATCAACAAGATAAGCTTCCACACCATAAATCACCTTAATATTATGCTTTTTAGCAGCAGAAGCTGCATCCGGAAAAGATTGCACTCCTCCATGATCAGTTATGGCTATTGCCCTATGTCCCCACTTTGCAGCTCGTCCAACTAAAGCTGATACATTTACTGTAGCATCCATACTGCTCATTTGTGTATGAGCATGTAATTCTACTCGCTTTTCTTTACTTGTATCTAAACGTATGACTTTCATTTCTCCTATTTTAATGATATCTTTTGCTTTAATAATACGTTCTTGTATAAAAGAATCATATTCAAGGAGCCCTCTTATCTTTAAAGAATTGCCTTTTTTAATATCCCCTTTTATAATATCCCACTTATCCTTTTTAATAAAAAATTTAGCCGTAACAGAGTAAGTATAATCTGTAATATCAAGAGATACTAATACGTTGTCATTTTTAAGTTCTCTTATATCTGCATTTAAAATAGTTGCTCTTACAATGACAATCTCATCATTTTCAGGCAGCTGTGACAGATTAACCACTTGCCCTGTAAACTCTTTTCCTAAAAGAATATCACTAGGCTCAGGTGTGGTACTTTCAGATTTAGATAAATCATTTCTCTGATTTTGATTTGTAATATGTGTAATGCTGTCCTTTGTAATCTTATGAATCTCAGCACTAATTTGAGGCATACTATGCTTCATTTCACCCTTAAACTCAAAATCAACTTGCAGTGTGCCTACATAGTCCTCTAAAATATCCTCAAGCACTTCTTTACATTTCATTTTTTGCAAATAAGACTTATAGGAAATAGGACTCTGTATAATCAACCTATTATTTTTAAGTTCCCACCTGGCATATCGTAAAATTGCTTCTATTAGCGGTGAACTCATGCCAAGCCTTTTTAATATCTCATGCCACTTGCTTTCTAGTAATTCTAGTGTTCCCTCTGCTGCTAAACTTCGTTGTATTTTTTTTACAAATTGGATGCTTACTTTATTTATTCCCGTTAAATTATCCTTAATCTCTGTTTCTAATACTTTAAGTGTAGATTCACTACACTCTTTAAAATCTTCAAGGTGTATTTCTACTTCTTTTTCATATTGATTGACAACAATATCTTGTACTTTGCAATTTTCAAAATGCTGTTTAAGATGAGGATTAAGATTTAATTTTGAAAAAACATAAGAAAAATGCTTTTTTTCTTCTTTTGGATACATGTTGCCATCCCCTTTTAGTACATATCTTCTATTTCTTCCATAAGTGCATTAAAGAGCTCATTTTCTTTTACTTTTCTTACAATCTGACCTTTTTTAAAGATAAGACCTTCATTTTTCCCTCCGGCAATACCAATATCAGCTTCTTTAGCTTCTCCTGGTCCATTGACAATACACCCCATAACTGCAATTTTAAGATCTTTTTGAATATGCCTTGTAGCGTATTCCACTTTTTTTGCAAGTTCAATAAGATTGACCTCTGTCCTCCCACATGTAGGACATGCAATAATTTCAACTCCAAATTTTCTAAGTCCTAGTGACTGTAAAACATATTTTGCACATTCTATTTCTTTGATAGGGTCATCTGATAATGACACACGAATTGTATCACCTATACCTTGTGCCAATATAGCTCCAAGTCCAACTGCAGATTTAATAGTTCCTTTATATAACGTTCCTGATTCTGTAATACCTACATGTAAAGGATAGTCATAGTGATAAGCGAAGGTAGTATAAGCATCTATTGCTAAAGGAACTTGAGACGCCTTAAGAGAGATCACAATATCATGGAAATCTAGTTCTTCTAATATTGTAATATGCCTTTTCGCACTTTCTAACATAGAAAGTGCATTAACTCCCCCATATTGTTTTAAAATATCTTTTTCTATAGATCCTGAGTTAACACCAATTCTTATAGGAATTTTATATTGTTTAGCTTTTTCAACAACTTTTTCTACGCGATCACGACTTCCAATATTGCCTGGATTAATTCTTAACTTATTAATACCATTTTCAATCGCCATTATCGCCAACTTATAATCAAAATGGATATCTGCTACTAATGGAATATGAATACCTTTTATAATTTTATCAATCGCTTTAGCAGCCTCTGCGTGGGGTACTGCTATTCTCACGATCTCACATCCAGCTTCTTCTAGTGCTAAGATTTGTTGTATCGTCTCTTCTACATTTTCTGTTTTTGTATTTGTCATTGACTGTATAAGAATAGGGTTCCCGCCTCCAACAACTCTATCTCCAATACATATCACCCGCGTATCTTCTCTTTTGTATAGCCTCATATATTAAACACCTTCATGATATCATTATATAATACAACGACTGTTAATAGCATTAATAAAACAAATCCAATGAAATGGACAACTGATTCTTTTTCTGGATCTAGTGGTTTTCCTCTTAACATTTCAATTAGAATAAAGACAATACGTCCTCCATCTAATGCTGGTATTGGAAGCAAATTTATAACTCCTAAATTAGCTGATATGACAGCCCCTATATAAATCATATTCATAATGGCAAGTAGAATACCGCCTGATTGCATACCAGTATCCCATTGTTTAGCACTAAAATCTGCAACTCCAATTATTCCTGCTACTTGGTCCATAGGTACTTGACCTGTAATAAGCTGAGTAAAGCCGAGCCAGACTTGACCAATAACTTGAAAAGTATTTACAAAACCAACTTTCATATTATGAAATATATTAAAGTGTACAATTTCTGGCGTAAATCCAAATCGTGCACGGTTTTCTTTTTCTAGCCATTTTGCTTTTAGTTCAACATTAAAAGATGTCTCATTTCCTCTTTGTATAGTGAAAATATAGCTTTTATCTTTTTGCTCAACAAGTGCTGTAATATCTGCTAATTTACTAATACGCGTTCCATCTATTGCATTAATTTTATCGCCTACAAGTAAATTTGCCCCTGCGGCCGGCATATTATCTTCTATACTTCGAATGACATTGTTCCCATATCCAACATAACCTGCCAAAATAGTAAGCAATATAAATGCCAAAACAAAATTCATTATTGCACCAAAGCTTACTATAAATAACTTTTGCCATGGTCTTTTTGAACACATAGCTCTTGGATTATCACTTTTCCCCACTTCTTCTTCCATACTGCAAAATCCACCTATAGGAAATGCTCGTATTGAATAAATGGTTTCTCCTTTTTTAATAGACCAAATCTTTGGACCCATTCCTACTGCAAATTCATGAACAAGTACACCATTTTTTTTAGCTGCAATATAATGACCCCATTCATGAATAACAACTATAAGTGCAAACATTAATATAATAATAAGTATTGTTAGCATTTTTCTACCTTCCTTCTGCTATATTCTCTAGCCCATTTATCACACTCCAAAATATCATTAAGAGTTGGCCTATCTATACATATGTGTTTTTGCATAACCTTATGTATAATTTTAGGTATCTCCATAAAAGATACTTGTCTATTTAAGAAACTTTCAACAACAACTTCATTTGCTGCATTAAGAACCGCCGGCATTGTCCCCCCTATTTCTAGTGCTTCATAGGCAAGCTGCAAACAAGGAAACAAATCAACTCGAGGCTCCTCAAAAGACAATGTTTTAACGCGAGATAAATTAAGCTTTTCAATATAGGGAGTATCAATTCTTTTAGGATAATATATTGCATAAGAAATAGGATGGCGCATATCTGGATAACCTAGCTGAGCTATTGTTGATCCATCCTGATATTCTACCATAGAATGAATAATACTCTCTTTATGAACGATAACTTCTATTTGACTTAAACTGATATCGAACAAGTGCTTAGCTTCTATAACTTCTAACCCTTTGTTCATGAGTGTTGCTGAATCAATTGTGATTTTATGTCCCATAACCCAATTAGGGTGTTTTAGTGCATCTTCTACTGTAATTTGTTGAAGTCGTTCATAAGAATAGTCTCTAAAAGGACCTCCCGATGCTGTTAATATGAGTTTTGAAACTGAACTTCGATCATTACCTTGCAGACATTGAAAAATTGCGGAATGTTCACTATCAACTGGAATAATGGAAGCATGATTTTCTCTAGCTAATTGCATAACTATTTCACCTGCCGTAACAAGCGTTTCTTTATTAGCAAGTGCAATATTTTTTCCGTTTTTTATCGCTTCAATAGTTGGCAAAAGCCCAACCATTCCAACCACTGCTGTAATAACAAGCTCTGCTTGTTGTAAGGTAGCTACAGTAAGGAGTCCCTTTTCTCCACTGACAACTTCGGTTTGTATTTTTAATGCTTTAAGTCTATTTTGCAATTCAACAGCCTTATCTTCTTGTACCACACATACTACTTGAGGCATGAATTCTAAAATTTGAGTTTCCAATAAGACTATATTGCTATGTGCCGTTAAACCAATAACTTTGAGTTTTTCATCTCTTCTAACTACATCTAGTGTTTGCGTTCCAATGGATCCTGTAGACCCTAAAATAACTATGTTCCTATTTTGCACACTACTAACTCCTATCTTATAATGTTTTCAACTAGTGTTACTGCTACATAAATAACAGGTGCAACTAACAATAAACTATCTACTCTATCTAATATACCTCCATGTCCAGGCAATATATATCCAAAATCTTTTTGATCAAAAAACCTCTTAATAGCTGATGCAGCTAAATCTCCAAATTGGGAAATGATAGAAGCAATGATTACTGTAATGATCACTACCACTGTATGTTCTCTTAATACCCCAAAAGTATAGTGCGTGTAAATGATTGTATAAACATATCCAAGTAATCCTGCACCAATAAGTCCACCTATACTTCCTTCTATAGTCTTTTTAGGACTAAGTTTTGGTGCTAGTTTATGTTTTCCTATAAGAATACCTGTAAAATATGCAAAAGTATCGGAGCCCCAAGAACTAATTACAATAAGCCATACCCAAAAAGCACCATATACTGTATTTCTCGTTAAGATAATAAAACCAAATAATAAACCAATATAAAGTGATGAAAATATCGTAAGTGATACATCTATTATTGAATACTTGGGGTGTTTGATTACCATACAGATAAGAGCAATCACTATTAAAAGAGCTAAATAAATACTATAATGTGCATTAATTATTTTAAAAAATGCAAAATATAACAACAAAGACCCATAGCCTACATATTTTATAGGATTATGAATATCTCTCATTGTATGAAACAATTCATAGATGCCCAAACAACTAATAACTATCATAGCATAGTTAAGAGTGGGACTCCCAAGTGTTACAATTAAAATGACAAGCGGAACACCTATAACTCCTGTTATTATTCTAGTTAACACGTTTTAATTCCTCCTATTCACTCTTACCAAATCTTCTTTTTCTCCTCTTATATTCATCAATTGCTAAGTTAAACTCTTCTATCGTAAATTCCGGCCATAAACACGTTGTAAAATAAAACTCACTATATGTTAATTGCCAAGGTAAAAAATTACTTGTTCGTATTTCACCACTTGTACGAATCATGAGGTCGGGGTCAGGCTGATGGCCTGTATCTAAATACTGTGAAAATAAATCTTCATTAATCATTTCACAATCTATGTGTTTTAACTTTATATCACTTGCTATATTTTTACAAGCCCTAATAATCTCATCACGTCCTCCATAATTAAAAGCCATATTAAAGCATAGCCCTTTTTTATCTTTTGTAATCTCTTGTAAGTGTAAGATTTTCTCTCTTAACTCCTTAGGGATATTAGGAGAAAAAATATCTCCTATTGCATTAAATCGAATCTCTTCTCTAGGAGCTTTTTTAATATGTTCATCCAGGTACTTTCTAAATAATTTTATAAGTCCATCTACTTCATTTTGAGGCCTATTCCAATTTTCAGTAGAAAAAGCATACACAGTTAAATATTGAATGCCTATTTGATTTGCATGCTT
The DNA here is from genome assembly GCA_937921505.1 of uncultured Clostridia bacterium. Classification (GTDB taxonomy): domain Bacteria; phylum Bacillota; class Clostridia; order Lachnospirales; family Cellulosilyticaceae; genus FMMP01. Next base: position 33,205 of record CAKZUB010000020.1, read on the forward strand.
TATAATAGTCTCCAGTGTTTTTGTGCCTTTACGGTGTCCCGCATTTCGTGGCAGGTTGTTTTCTTTAGCCCATCTCCCATTACCATCCATGATAATAGCCACATGTATGGGGGTTTTTATCTCTTCCATGACTAATGTCCTCCTATATTAAAAAAAACTCATCCTAATGGAGGAGTTTTTTTAGTATTATACAGATAAAATCTCTTTATTTTTACTTTCAATAAATTTATCTATATCCTCTATAAACTTATCAGTTAATTTCTGAACCTCTTTTTCAGCTACTTCTTGTTCATCTTCACTGATCTCATTGGCTTTTTGCATTTTTTTAAAAGTTTCTAGAGCCTCACGTCTAATATTTCTAATAGCAACCTTTGTACTTTCACCTTTTTTCTTAACCTCTTTAGTCAGGTCTTTTCTACGTTCTTCATTAAGCTCTGGGAAAACTAATCGTATTACTTTTCCATCATTTGAAGGATTAATACCTATATCTGATTCATTAATAGCTTTTTCAATAGCTTTAACCAAAGATGCATCCCATGGTTGTATTTGCAATATGCGAGCCTCTGGAATGCTGATATTACCTACTTGTTGTATAGGAGTTGCCACACCATAATAATCTACAACCATTCTATCTAAAACATGTGGATTAGCCCTTCCTGCACGGATTGTGCTTAAGTCATCAGCAAATGATTGTATTGTCTTTTTCATTTTATCTTCATACTTATTTAATGTCTGTTTCACCCTACATATCCTCCTTAATTAATCTTCTATATAAATTCTTGTGCCAATTTCTTCTCCCATGGCTACTCTTACTATACCATTTGAGGCACTTAAATCGAAAACAATAATAGGTAGTTTTTGATCCACGCATAGTGCAGCTGCGGCTGCATCAATTGCTTTAAGATTTTGACGTAATAATTCTTGGCAAGATATATCAGTATATTTTTTAGCGTCATGATTTAACTTTGGATCACTTGTATATACACCATCAATATTCTTAGCAAACAATAAGACATCTGCCTCTATTTCACATCCTCTTAGCGCAGCTCCTGTATCAGTAGAAAAAAACGGATGTCCTGTCCCACCAGCAAAAAATACAACATTACCATTTTTCATATGGTTAAGTGCTGTATCCTTTGAGAAAATCTCTGTCATATTGCCTACAGCAAAAGGGGTTTGTACTATTGCACCTACTCCTTGAGATCTACAAACATCTGCAACATATAAAGCATTCATAACTGTTGCAAGCATTCCTATTTGATCAGCCTTTACACGATCCATATCTCCAGATGTTCTTCCTCGCCAAAAATTGCCTCCTCCTATTACAACTGCTACTTGTAAGCCCTTTTCAATAAGTTCTTTAAGCTGGCCTACAACACTTGTAATAATAGCATGGTCAAATCCTCTTTGCATCTCACCTGCTAGCGCTTCTCCACTTAATTTAACTAATACTTTATTATAACCTTTCATTGTCTTCTCCTTCCTACTAACACTACTGTATCATAAAAATATGCTAATTTCTAGATATATTTTAAACTTTGTATTCATAAAAAAAGGGACACCACGGTGCCCCTCCATATATTATCCTTGAATTTGTTTTGCAACTTCTTCAGCGAAATTCTCTTCCTTTTTCTCAATACCTTCACCGGTTTCGAATCTCACAAAAGATTTAATCACATCTGAACTTCCAAGTTCAGATGCAACATACTTAGCTACTGTTAGATCAGGATCTTTAACATATTCCTGTTCTAATAAACAAATTTCTTTTAATTGTTTATTCAGTCTTCCTATTACCATCTTTTCAATGATATTTTCTGGTTTTCCAGGGTTTTCATTGATTGCTTGAGTCATTAATATTTCTTTTTCTTTTTCTTTTGCTGCATCTGAAACTTGTCCCATAGAAACATATTCTGGATTAACTGCAGCTACTTGCATAGCAACATTTCTTCCTACTTCTTTGGCTTTATCACCTTCTGCTGCAACGTCTACTAAGGTCACAATTTTACCGCCACCATGAGTATACGCCACAAGAGTTCCTTCTGTAGTCATTTTTGCTAAACGACGAATAGATAAATTCTCTCCAATAGTTGCTATCTTTTCAGTTAATACATCTGCTACTGTTTTTGAAGAATCAGATTTCCAAGGAAGTGTTTTTAATGTTTCAACATCATTCACATCATTCTCTAGAATTAATTGTGCTACTTCATTTACAAATGCAATAAATTGATCATTTTTAGCTACAAAGTCAGTTTCTGAATTAATCTCAACAAGAGCTGCTGTCTTACTATCAGCTGAAACTGCTTCTTTTACTAGCCCTTCTGCAGCTATACGTCCAGCTTTTTTAGCTGCTTTTGCTAAACCTTTTTCACGTAATACTTCAATAGCTTTTTCTATATCTCCATTTGTTTCACTTAACACACTTTTACAGTCCATCATTCCTGCGCCAGTTCTTTCACGTAATTCTTTTACCATAGCAGCCGTAATTGCCATTTTAGTCCCTCCAGTTATTATTCAGCGATTGCCTGAGCTTTGTCGCTTATTTCTTCTTGTGTAGTTTCAAAAATTTCTCCTTGATTAGCTTCTATAATTGCATCAGCCATTTTTCCGACTATTAATTTAACTGCACGAATAGCATCATCATTACCTGGTATTACGTAATCTACCTCTTCTGGGTCACAGTTTGTATCTACAATAGATACAACAGGAATACCTAATATATGCGCTTCTTGAATTGCAATTCTTTCTTTGCGTGGATCTACTACAAACATTAAACTTGGGATGTTTTTCATTTCTTTAATACCACCTAAGTTCTTTTCTAGTTTGTCCATTTCTTTACGAAGCTCAATAACTTCTTTCTTAGGAAGTACTTCGAAAGTTCCGTTTGTTTCCATTTCTTCTAATTGTTTCAGTCTTGCTACACGACTTTTAATTGTAGAGAAGTTTGTAAGCATACCACCTAACCATCTTTGGTTAACATAGTACATGCCACTTCTTTCAGCCTCAGTCTTAATAGATTCTTGAGCTTGTTTTTTAGTTCCAACAAATAATACTTTTCCTCCATCTTCTGCAACTTGACGAATAACAGCATAGGCTTCGTCTACTTTTTTTGTAGTTTTTTGCAAGTCGATGATGTAAATACCATTTCTTTCTGTAAAAATATACTCTTTCATTTTGGGGTTCCATCTTCTTGTTTGATGTCCAAAATGAACACCCGCCTCTAAAAGTTGTTTCATAGAAATTACACTCATTTTATTACCTCCTGGTTAGTCCTCCGCATATATTAAATTATAATAGACTATTAAAGCACCTTACTATAACATCTATATGCGTGTGTTTTATTTTCGCTCTAAATCATAACATATTCTCTTTCAAAATTCAACCATTTTTACAATCTTTTCTTATTTTACTACTTAATAGTTAAAATATCTAAAAGCACTTCATAAGTCTCATCAATAGGCAATTCTATTTTTCCACTTCTTAAATGTTTAGTTTTTTTATGTATTTTAATATAGTCACTAAAGCTTTTTGCATCTGAAATAACTCCTGCTTGTTGCAGTATATCACAAATTTTATTTGCTGTTGCATTTACAGGGATATACACTGCTACATAAATTGGCGTTTTTTCTTCTTGCGCCAATTCTTTTGTAATATCTTCAACTTCAAGGATTTTTTCACTCATTTGTATAGTTTCATCAAGCTGTTTTTCACTTGTATTTTGATCATTTTGGGTCGCTGATTGCGAAAGTTTTGACTGAATAATATTTAATTGTTCAATAATCTTTTTTTGCTCATCATTTGAAAGATGTTTAATTGTTTCTTGTTGATACACATTAGTATTAAGTACTAAAACAAGTATTATAACCCCTGATAATATCATTCCACATCCAAATCCAATAAGCCAAAACACAAACTTTTTATTTTTATTGCCGCTCATATTTTACCTCATGGTATAGAGTGAAATCATAAGATTCACTTCTCCTACCCCTTTTTTCAATTTTTTTGCTATTTCTTCTGCTCTAAGGCCTGCATCATAAAGTTTAATAATTTCATTGGATTTATTTGTGTGATGTGGTCGGGGTGATTTCTTAAAATCTTCAGCCGTATACATTTCATTTGATAGATTTTCAGCTGTTAAATCTTCTAAATGATTTATAGCGGCTATAGATTGACTATTTTCATTGCTACTTTTATCTTTTTTATCCATAGTATTTAATAGTATTTCTCGAAGATCTTGATTCTTTTTTTCTTCTTCTTCTAGAAAATAAGAAAATAATTCTTCCACTTCCTTATTATAATTCTTATTTAATTTCTCAGGAGAAAATTCTACATAATGATTATTAGCTTCTGTCTGAGAAGCTAGTTTAAACATTCCTAGTATAATAAAAATAAACCCTATTCCTATCCAAAGCAAACAAAAAAAGGGAATATTCTGTGCCACAATGCTCATTGTATGCTCCTTTTATATTCTAATATCTATTTTTGTTTCTTTATTCCCTTTTTTGTCTTTATTATCTTTAGAGAACTTTTTTTTACTATTTTGTCTTGCATTTTCTTGATTCTGTTTTTTATTTTTATTTAAATCATTATCAATTTTTTGGCTTTTTTCTAATTCATTAACACTTTCTTTTTTAAGTTCTGCCTCTTTTTGCATAATGTGTGCAAATTGTCCTTGCTGAGTATTTTCCCCTTGATTGTGTACTTGCTGCCGATTGGATAACTCCTGTGTTTGTTGATAAATAGTCTGAGTATCAATAGGTCTTAGCATTTTTATACCCCTTTAATAAATATTATTTTATAGTGGAAATATCATGTTGTATTTTTGCAACTTTGCCCGAAGCCTTGAGACAGCTTTAGTATGCAATTGAGAAATCCTAGACTCAGATACACTTAATACATTACTAATTTCCTTTAGTGTAAACTCCTCAAAATAATATAAAGAAATAACCTGTTTCTCTCGATCTGGTAAGGATTCAATGGCTTGTGTAAGAATATTTTTAAGTTCTTTTTCTTCTAATTGTAGATCTGGCATTTCAGATTTTGGGGCTTTAACCATCTCAAGTGGATAGGCACCATCATCAATAGAAACCAAGGTAACGATATTAACTTCTTTAAGGCATTGATTATATTCACTGACGTCTACGCCTAAGTAGTTAGCTATTTCTACTTCTTCTGGTTGTCTGCCTAATTCAAACTCAAGCTCCGTATATGCCTTATCTAATTCTTTTTGTTTCTTTCTTAGTGTTCTTGGCACCCAATCTAATTTTCTAATAGCATCTAAAATGGCTCCTCGAATTCTAAGTGAAGCATAGGTTTCAAATTTAACATTTTTAGTAAGATCAAACTTATCTATGGCATCAATAAGACCTAAAGCCCCGTAGCCAATAAGATCATCGAGGTCAACATACTGATTAAGATAAATACCCAGTCTCCCTGCAACTAATTTAATTAAATAAACATACTTCTCAATAAGTAATTGCTTGAGCTGAGAGTCTCTTGTATCATTATATTGCTTCCAAATACTATTCATATCTTTTATATCCAAGTTAGACCCTCCTATATCTTTGCTATATTTCCTTGATGCCATGACCTATCGTTCTAACTAATAACATACCTGTAGTTGTATGAAGTTCAATTGTTCTTCCGTAATTACTGCCTGTATCATTTGCCAGAATAGGAATTGAAAGACTTTGTAATATTTGTGTGACAGCTGCTATATTTCTTGTTCCTATTCTCATCATATCATCCATATTTTTAAACTCGAACATATGAGCTCCACCAGCTATTTTTGCAACCAGTCTATTACTTCTAGCTCCTATTTTAATCATATCTTCTATAAGTTTTATAATAGCTGTATCTGCAAACTTTGCAAGGTTACTATTGTTTTTGATTTGCGTACTATCTGGAAGCATAATATGCGCTAGCCCTCCAACCTTAACTGCAGGATCATATAAAGCTATTCCGACACAAGAACCAAGACCGAGTGTAGTTAAGATGTCTGGTGCCTTAACACTATTTAAATCTGCCATACCTACCTTAATAAGATTTCCCTCACTCATAGCCAATTACCTAATGAATCTATCACTTTATTATAAGATTCATTGTCTATAATAAGAATATATGTGCCATTTAAAACCTGATTAGTATCTCTAAATACCGTTTCAATAAAAAGCATTGTATTATCATTTCTTGCAAATTCAATAGCTGGATAACTAAGTATTGCCCCTGCCATATCAATGCATATTTGTGGTGTTGAAACATCAAGCTCAAGTCCTGTAAATGTATTGAGTGCACTTAGATAAGAGCCTGCAAGTATATTTCCTGTTTCACAAAGAACCGATACATCAATTTCATCAAATTCTTCTACATGGGATACCTCTTTACTCAACATAAGATTAACCACTTTGATTGCACTTTCAGCCTCTAAAGCTAATAAGAGCATTGCATTGAGATCTCCATATACATTAATTAGCATGCCTGCAATAAAGTCTTCAGCGTCTCCTAAGATATCTGTTAGTTCTTGTATATTTTCAATACGCACGTTAACTACACTCATATCTAGTGTACATCCTATCAACTTCCCAAGTGACGTCATCGCATTTCCGGAGGCAATGTTCCCAGCTTCTCTTAGCATATCTCTTTCTTCTTCTGTTATATTCTGATAATCTCTTTCCCCCAATTTAATCCTCCTATTCTGCTCTTAACTTTCAAATGATTCTTCAATAATATTAACAAGATTTAACAAAGTAACAATATTTGCTTCGACTTTGCCAACACCTAAAATATGGTTTGTTTTAATTTTCCCCTGTATATTTTGAACAACTTCTATCTGTTCTTCTTCTAATTCAATAACTTCTTTTACTTCATCAACTATTATCCCTACCATTGCTTCATCTAATTTTACAATAATAATTCTTGTTTTGTCCGTGTAATCTATTGGTAAAAGCTCAAATTGTTCTCTTAAACTTATAACAGGTATAATTTCACCTCTTAAATTCATAACACCTTTTACACACGCTGGTGATTTAGGCACTCGCATGATCGCCTTAATTCTTTCAATGATCTGAACATTTTGTATGTTTATACCATAAAGTTGTTCATCAAGTTTAAAAACAATAAATTGCTTGACAGTCTGAAATGTATAGTCCATTCCTCTTTCCTCCTTAAATTAATGAATTAACATCTAATATGAGGGCCACTTCTCCATTGCCTAATATCGTAGCACCCGCTATAATATCAATTCCACTTAAATATTTACCTAATGATTTAATAACAATTTCTTGTTGTCCAATTAAAGAGTCTATAATGAAACCAACTTGACGCTCTCCTTTTTTAACAATAACTCCCATCATAAGTTCTTTATCTTCTTGAGGTAATCCTAATACATTATGTAGTCTGACAATTGGAATAATTTCATTTCTAGCCACAATAACTTCTTGTTTTTGAACGAGTTGAATATCTTCCTTTTTTACGTCTTCTATATTTTGAATATTACTAAGTGGTATAGCATATTTTTCATTTCCAATATTAATCATAAGGGCTTGAATAATAGCAAGTGTTAATGGTAAACGAACAGTAAATTTACTTCCTTTTCCAAGTTCCGTTTGAATCTCTACATGTCCACCTAACGCTGTAATCTTGCTCTTAACAACATCTAGTCCTACCCCTCGTCCTGATAAGTCAGTAATTTCTGCTGCAGTACTAAAGCTTGGTTTAAATAAAAGTTCGATAATTTCTTGTTCGTTCATTGCAAGTGCTTCTTCTTTGGTAATAGTTCCTCTTTGAATAGCTTTTGTTTTGATTTTATTAACATCAATCCCACGGCCATCATCTTGAACTTCTATTACAACGCTGTTGCCATCTTGGTAAGCTCGTAATTTAATAGTTCCTTTTTTAGGTTTACCTAAATGAATGCGCTCTTCTGTCGTTTCAAGTCCATGATCAGCGGCATTTCTCAAAAGGTGAATAAGAGGGTCTCCTATTTCATCTATTACTGTACGGTCAAGTTCTGTTTCTTCTCCTGACATCACAAGATCTATATCTTTATCAATTTTTCTGGATATATCTCTTATCATTCTTGGAAATCTATTAAATACCAATTCAACAGGTACCATTCTCACCTTCATAACTGCATCATGTAAGCTTGTTGTCACTCTTTCTAAATACTCAACAGAGTCGTTATAATTGCCATCGGAATTTTGAGCAGACATATTAAGCCCTTCAAGTTGCGTCTTAACAATAATAAGCTCACTTACTAAATTCATGAGAGTATCTAGTCTATCAATATTAACTCTAACTGTTTTGCTTGATACTTGTTGTTTTGCATTTTGAGCTGCATTGCCTTCTTGTTGATTAGTTTTTGGTGTATCTTCTTCCTTATTCTCTATATCTATACTTTCTTCAATGAATTCCCCTTGTTTAAAAGGTAAAATACTAACACTCTCTACTTCTGATACTCCTAAAATGATCTCCTGCAATTTTTGCTTAGATTCTTTTGTAATAAATACAAGTATAAATGAATCTTCAAATCTTTCATCTTCAATATCTTGAGCACTCGGTACACAATGTACTATTTCCCCGAGTCTTTCAAGTTCTGTAAAAATAACAAATGCTCTTGCAGATCTTAATACACAATTAGCGGATAACTTAATTTCAACTTGAAAAACATTCATCCCCATGCTCATTGCTTTATTTTTTATAAGTCCTTGTGATTCTGGTAATTCTATCAATTGATCATTTTTAACATCTATGGGACTTGTACTTAGGTCTTTGGCTTTATCAGAAGCATTACTTTGGGCCTCTTGCTGTGGTAAAACATCTAAGTTTTGTTGACTCGTAATATTTTCAAGTTCTTGAATAAGCAAAGTATAATTTTCATTGCCTTCTCCAGAAGTATTGATAATTTCTTCAACATAATTTTCTAAGGCATCTAAACATTGAAATAAGGTATCCAACATACTCACATTGACTTTTAACTTTCCAGATCTTATTTCTGATAAAACATTTTCGATATTATGGGTTAACTTTTGCATTTTCACAAACCCCATAGTCCCTGCCATTCCTTTAAGTGTATGGGCCACTCTAAATATCTCATTTAATGTCTGAATATCATCTGGATAACCCTCTAACTTTAATAAGTTTTCATTTAATCTTTGTAAGTTCTCTTTTGATTCTTCTATAAATATTTGTAAATATTGGCTAACGTCCATGATTACCCCCCACTATCTTTTTAATGATTTGATTAATCTCTCCTGCTGGAACAACATAATCTGCAAAACCTGCGCTCACAATTGCTTTGGGCATACCATATACAGTAGATGTTTGTTGATCTTGTGCTATTACTATGCAATTTTGTATTTCTTTTAACTTGGTAACTCCTTCTAAGCCATCAGTTCCCATCCCCGTCATAATAACAGTTATAATGCTTTTTTTACTTGAAGATAAAGTTGCTAGTGAATTGAGCATCACATTCACAGAGGGCCTATGTCCTTTATAAGGTTCTTCATCCGTAAGCAAAATCTGTGGTTCTGACTGATTAGTAATTTGTAATTGTCTTCCTCCTGGAGCAATATAAACTACTCCTTTTTTTAGTTTCTCACCATTTTCTGCTTCTTTTACCTGTAGGCTGCTAACGTTATTGAGTCTGTCTGCTAAGGGTTTTGTAAATCCTGGCGGCATATGTTGCACAATAACATATGTAGCAGACAATTCCACGTCTAGTTGAGGCAATAACTGATTAAGCAGTTTAGGTCCTCCAGTAGATATTCCCATAGCAATGATATACTCATATTCCACCTTGTCCTCCTTATATTTAAAATAATTAGGATGTTGATTACCGCTCATGCTAGTCTCCTATAATGATATGATATACCTATAATATACCTATCTTTATTGTTTATTTTTATGTCTTCTGTATAACTATTAGAAATTATATTAATTTGTAAATATACGTTTAAATCTGTTGATCCAGCTTGTTTTTTCTTGTGTTTTATCACTTAAAGTATGATTTGTCAATAAGTTTTTACTTATTTGGTAATAAGCTTCGCTTGCTTTAGATTTTTTATCATATATTACAACAGGTATCTGACTTTTTACAGCACTAAGTACTTTTTCATCATATGGAATATAACCTGCATACTCTATTTCACTATTTAAAAAATTTTTACATACATAGAATAACTTTGTAAATACCTCATGTGCTTCTTGTTTTGAGGACGCCTTATTAATAACAACCTTAATTTTACTCTGCATTGTAAAATTACTTCTTAAAGTTTTTATGAGTGCATATCCATCCGTTATAGAAGTTGGTTCTGGTGTAACAATAACATAAACTTCATGAGCTAACATACAGAACTTGACTACAATATCATTAATTCCAGCTCCTGTATCAATAAGCAAGATATCTGTCATATCTTCTAACTGTACTAAACTTTTACCAATTGATTCAATTTTATCTGGTGGCAAGAAAAACATTTCATTAATGCCAGATCCACCTGAAATAAAAGATATTTCATATTTACTTTTAGTAATCAAACTTTTAAGATCACACTCTTCTCGTATAAGATGTGCTAAATTAAATTTTGGTCTTTCTCCTAGTATAATTTCAACATTAGCAAGCCCAAAATCAGCATCTAATATAATAGGATTTTTTTGTTGCTGCTTAAGACATAAGGATAAGTTAACTGTAAAATTACTTTTTCCAACGCCACCTTTTCCACTTGCAATTGTAATAATTTTCATATTGCCTGCTTTATCTTCAACTGGCTTGGTTGAAGATACTATTTTTCTAAGTTGCTCTGCCTGATCATTCATAATTAATTCTCCCTAATAAATAACTAGTGTATTCATCTGCATTAAACCCCGATATATCTGAAGGCACATTTTGTCCATGTGTCAAGTAGAGAATAGGCCTATTAGCATAATAAGCAATATTCATAACATTCCCTATTTCATCTGTTTCATCTAGTTTAGTAATAATTAACTCGAATTCATCAGTTACTTCTTCATATATCCCTACAATGCTTTTCACATTTTTACACGAGGTATTGGCGTTAAGTACTAAGAAAACTTGTTTTTCTGCTACACTACTTAACAACCTTTTAAGATCTTCAACTTGCTCATGATTTTTATGTGATCTGCCGGCAGTATCAATAAATATATGATCTGCTTGATCCCATTTCTCTATATACTTTGCTAATTCATTTTCCTCATAAATAATCTCTATGTCTACGCCTAGTATATCTGCATATGTCCTTAATTGATCTATAGCTGCAATTCTATAGGTATCTGATGTAAATAATACAACCTTTTTCCCCTTATTAAGAACATAATCTGCAGTTAACTTTGCTATGGTTGTCGTCTTTCCAACTCCTGTAGGTCCTATAAAAAACACTATCCGCGGAAGTTCTTTACTGTATAATCCTTTTTGCAAAAGTTCTTCTATATTTGCATATAAATTTCTTATAATCACTTCAACTTCACAATCTCCATAGATACCTTTTAAAATAATTTCTAAAATCTCTTGGTTGATCCCTTCATCTAAGAGCTTCGCTTTCAAAATGTCAATAATTTTATTACTGTCTTGCTCTTCATGCGGTAATTGATTGTTCCCCTTACTCTTACTTAGATCTGTAATGGCATTTTGCATCGTATCTATTTGTTCTTTAAGTGACAGTAAAACATTATATGTAATACTATCTTTATTGTCTTCTTTAACTGCTTCATGCGAAGTATTTACAATCGCTGGATCGGTTTCATCCTTTACAGCTATTGTAATAACTGTTTTTAAAGATTTGAACCACTTAAAAATCCCTGTACCTTTTTCTTGTTGTGTACTGAGTACAACAGCTAAATCCCCATATTCTTTCTTAATTTGCTCTAATATTACTTCCTCATTTTTTCCTTTTATTTTTAAAATTCTCATGCTATACTCACCATTCCTATTGACTGTATCTCAACATTTTGTTCTATTTCATTATAAGAAATAACAATTAAATCCGGAATATATTGTTCTGTTAAATGCTTAAAATAGATTCTGACTATTGGTGAAGTTAAAATAATAGGCTGTAATCCTATAGATGTAAGTTTTGCAATTTCCTTTTTTAATTGTGCAATGATACTCTGAATTGTTTTAGGATCTAATGCAACATAAGACCCTTGTTCTGTGTGCTGTACATGTTCCATAATTTGCTGCTCAACTGTTGGATCTAAAGTGATTACTTGATTGGTTGATTCTCCAAATACTTTTTTTGAAATGCTTCTAGTTAGCCCTTGCCTAACATATTCTGTTAAAACATCTGTATCTCTTACGGTTACAGCGTAGTCTGCTAATACTTCACATATTGTTACTAAATCTCTTATAGATATACTTTCTTTAAGTAAATTAGAAAGTACTTTTTGAATATCTCCAATACTCAATAATTTTGGAGTAAGTTCTTCAATAAGTGTAGGATGAGTTTCTCCAATATTGCTAATAAGTGTTTGTACATCTTGCCTGCTAAGTAATTCATGTAAATGAGACTTAATAACCTCTGTTAAATGAGTCGCAATAATAGATGGACAGTCTACTACTGTATACCCTTTAACTTCTGCTTTTTCTCTTTGTAACTCTGTAATCCATAGAGCTGGAAGTCCAAAAGCTGGTTCTGTAGTTTGTATACCATCTATTTCCTCTTCAATATACCCTGGATTCATCGCCATATAATGATCAAATAATATTTCTCCCTTAGCCACTTCTACACCTTTTATTTTAATACTATAAGCATTTGGTGCTAACTGAATATTATCTCTTAACCTGACAATAGGAACAATACTTCCAAGTTCAAGTGCAATTTGACGTCTGATCATAACAACTCTATCTAGAAGATCTCCCCCTTGGTTCACATCTGCGAGCGGGATAACCCCATATCCAAACTCTAATTCTATAGGATCCACTTGCAAAAGTGAAATAACATTTTCAGGCTTTCTAATCTCATCTGCTACTTCATCCTCACTACTTACTTCCAAGTTAACTGCTTCGACTTTTTGCTTAACTGAAAATCTATAAGCGATAGCAAACCAAATAATAGCAATAGGAAATGTCACCATTGGTCCCATAGGGGTGAAAAAACCTAATATAAGTAAAGTGATACCTACTACATAAAGTACACTAGGTGAGTAAGCGAGTTGCCTTAAAATAACTTTACTCATACTCTCATCTGTATTTGTTTTAGTTACCAAAATACCTGTTGCTGTAGAAATAAGGAGTGCTGGTATTGAACTTACCAGACCATCTCCAATAGTTAAGATTGTATACTTCTGCAGCGCTTCATTAAATTCTAGATTCTTAGTTACAACTCCCATAATAATACCTGCTGCTATATTAATAACAGTAATAAACATACCTACAATAGCATCATTTTTTACAAATTTAGAGGCTCCATCCATTGATCCAAAAAAAGCAGCTTCATCTTGTACTTTCTTTCTTCTACGCTTAGCCTCCGCATCATCTATAAATCCTGTATTTAAATCTGCATCAATAGCCATTTGTTTTCCCGGCATGGCATCTAGTGTAAAACGTGCAGTAACTTCTGCTACACGTTCTGATCCTTTTGTAATAACCTTAAAGTTAACAATTGTAATAATAATAAATATAATCGTTCCAATAACTAAATCTCCACCAGATACAAATTCTCCAAAGGCTTGTACAACATCTCCTGCATACCCGTCTCTTAAAATAAGTCTTGTTGAAGAGATATTAAGTCCTAAACGAAGTAAAGTGGTTAATAGTAACATTGTAGGAAATAAAGATAAATCTAGAGACTCCTTTGAAAAAAGCGCACTCATAAGGATCATGGCTGCCACTGAAATATTAAAGATAAGAAATATACTCAAAATAGTACTTGGCAACGGTATAATGATCAAAAATAAAATTCCTATTACAAATAACCCTAATATTGCATCTCCCGATTTAAACCTCATTACTTACTCCTCCTGCTTGTTCTTTTATTCTCTATGTTATACACAAAAGCTAATACTTCTGCTATAGCCCCATATAACTCTGGTGGAATTTCCTTATCTAGGTCAACCGTATAATATAAAGTTCTTGCTAAAGGCTTATTTTCTATGATATGTATATGATGTTCTTTAGCCTTTTCTTTGATTTTCTGTGCTACATAATCAACACCCTTTGCAACTACTATTGGTGCTGTATTGTCACTCGGTTTATATTGAACTGCAATTGCAAAATGTGTAGGATTCGTAATAATAACATCTGCTTGTGGAACCGCCTGCATCATACGTCTTAATGAACCTTCTCGCATCTTCTGACGAATCTTACCTTTGATCTGAGGATCTCCCTCTGCATTTTTATATTCTTCTTTAATTTCTTGCTTTGTCATTTTAATACTGTCTTCATATTTATATTTCTGATAAAGATAGTCTATAATAGCGAGTATTGCAAAAGCTCCTCCTGCAAAAAAACCTATTTTTATAATTGTCCTGCAAATATTAAATAAAATTTGCCCCGGCGTAAAATCATAAAACTTTAAGAATATAGGAATTTGAGCTTTTATAATATTAAAAATAATACTTCCCAAAAGAATGACTTTACCTAAAGCCATTATAAGTTTAACAATCATATCCTTAGATACAATTTTTTTAAGTCCCTTAATGGGATCCATTTTTGAGAATTTAGGCTGTAATGGCTCAAATGTTGGTTTGTAACCTACTTGTACATAGCTTATCCCAAAAGCTATAATAAATAATCCAATCCATAAGGGTATGCATGTAATAATTATATCTATAAGTGCCTTTGAGAGTAAAATCAGTAAATATCTATTATCATTTTGGCTAAGTACATCAGGTATAATACGCATACTAGCTGAAAGATTTTTCTGGATCTTTTGCAACATGTAGTCTCCAAATACCAACATTAAAGCACAAAATCCAAGGATTAGTACTGCAGTATTAAGTTCTGTACTTTTGGCAACCTGACCTTTTTTTCTGGCATCTTCTCTTTTTTTACTTGTCGCTGTTTCAGTTTTCCCCTCATCTTCAGCAGCAAAAAATTGTAAAGGAATATTGTAAAACTTTACCTCCATTATGGTATCATCCCTTGTATTATATTTATGATCATCTGAGTCATGTGCTTTATTATCATATCATTAAATGCTGGCAAGAGTCCTATGGTAAATATAAGTAAACTAAATAATATAATCATTTTAATAGGAAGTCCTATTACAAACATATTCATCTGTGGTACTGTTCTTGCAAGTATTCCAAGTCCACAATCTATAATAAGAAGAACAGCAAGAACTGGAATGGCTAACTTAAAACTAATTAACCAATAGTCTGAAACTGCATCCACAACAGTTCCAATCAGATTCGGTCTAAAAACCACTTGATTAATAGGAACATGCTCAAATGATTGTATAAGTGTTTGAATAAACCAATGATATCCTCCGGATAAAATGAAAACAGCGCTAAAGCCTAACATATAAAATCGACCTAGTATAGGAATTTGCACACCATTTGCTGGATCAAACAACATGCTCATCCCAAGACCTCCTTGCATGCCAAGAAGCGTTCCTACAAAATAATAGACTTGAAAAAAGATCTTTACTCCAAATCCTAAAATAATACCTATTACACATTCTTTAACGCCAACAGTCATAAATCCTACAAGTGTAGGCTGATATGTTAACTGGGGCGTGGCAATTGTTAATACTGTAATATAAGCCAGACAAACACTTATTCCCCCTAAAGCAAGTGCAGGAATTTTACTCTCTTCTATTACTGGTAAAAAGCTAAGTGCAAATATTATTCTAATAAAGATTAATAAAAACAGATCAATATGCGTATATAAATAAATGAGATCTTCCATCAGACATTCATCCTATAAAAGTATTAAAACTACTAAAAATTTTAGTTGCAAAATTAATCAGCATACTCATAATCCACGATCCAAATATAATAATAGCTAAAAATGTACCAATTATTTTTGGAATAAACGCAAGAGTCTGTTCTTGTATAGAAGTTGCTGTTTGAAAAATACTTACAATAAGACCAATAGTTAAACCAGTCAGTAATATAGGAAGGGATACTTTAATAATTGTCATTAAAGCATCTCTCATAAGATCAAGTACTAATTGTTCCATGTCTATCCCCCTATTTAAAAGTTTGAACAAGCTGTCCAATAATTAAATTCCACCCATCTATTAAGATAAATAATAATATTTTAAAAGGCAGTGAAATCATAACAGGCGGCAGCATCATCATCCCCATAGACATAAGTGTTGATGCAACAACCATATCAATAACTATAAAAGGAATATAAAGTAGAAATCCAATGATAAAGCCGGTTCGAAGTTCACTAATAATAAATGAAGGTATTAGAATATGTAGTGGCAGCTCATTCAAAATATTACTATCATCTTGTAAAAGTTCTCTGCCTGATAAATCCATAAACAACCTGATATCTTCGTCTCTAGCCTCCTTTACCATAAATTCTTTAAGCGGTATAATTCCTCGTTCAACGGCTTGTGCTTGAGTAATTTGATTGTTTTGATAAGGATCCCAAGCATTAGTTTTTATATTTGAAAAAACTGGACTCATAATAAAAAAGGTTAAAAATAATGCAAGCCCTACTAATATTTGATTAGAGGGCATTGTTTGAGTCCCTATAGCTGCCCTAAGAAAATGAAAAGATATAATGAGTCTTAAAAAAGCTGTCATCATAATTAATATTGAAGGCGCAAGGCTTAGTATTGTAATTAAAAAAATCATTTGAAGGCTTTGACTAAGTTCTTGCGGTGAATCAGCCTCATTCATTCCTATTGTAATATTAGGGAGGTTTAGACCTGCTGCTGAAGTATTATCCGTTACCGCAAAAAAAATGCCAAACATTACAATAATTAACACCCAGGTCTTTATTGATATATTATTTTTTCTCATGATCATTCACCTGTTTGCCTTTCATAAAATGATTTAAATATTCATGAAAAAACTTTTGTTCCGGCACTTCAAGATTGAGATCTCCCTCATCTAACTTCATGCAATAATTAACACTCTCCTTAGCAACTGCAAAAACATGATACTGCTTGCTTATTCTTACAATAAATAAATACTGTCCTTGAGCAAGCTGTAAAACTTCTACAACTTCCATGTTTTTGTTAAAAGCTGTCTTTTTATTAAATGCCGCCATTTTTTTTGTAACAAAATAAGTGAGTAACAATACTCCTATAAATATAAAGATTAACATCATGATCTCAAGAAAGTCTGTTATTTGCATATAATCACCACTGAATATTCTTATTGTTTTATATATAAGTATTAGTGGTACTTGAAAAACAAATACCACTAATACTTAATTACTTGTTAATTTTTAGTTTATCCTAATACTTTTCTAACTGCCTCTAATACTCTATCAGCTTGAAAAGGCTTCACAATAAAGTCTCTTGCACCTGCTTGTATAGACTCAATAACCATTGCTTGTTGTCCCATTGCTGAGCACATAACAATTTTTGCCCCAGGGTCAGCTGCTTTAATACCTTTTACAGCGTCAATACCATTCATTTCTGGCATTGTAATATCCATTAGTACTAAATCTGGTGTAAGTTCCTTATATTTATCAATGGCCTTTAGTCCATTATCTGCTTCTCCTACTACTTCATATCCATTTTTCGTCAAAATATCTTTAATCATCATTCTCATAAATGCTGCATCGTCAACTATTAACACACTCTTTCCCATTCTATACACCCCTTTTAAATTCTATCCTCTGGATTGATTATATCAGTAATACGTATTCCAAAGTTCTCATCTATAACGACCACTTCGCCTGTTGCTATAAACTTACCATTTACTAGTATGTCTACTGGTTCTCCAACTAGTCTATTAAGCTCTATGATACTTCCTGGTCCAAACTCTAATATTTCTTTAATTTTTCTTGTTGTTCTGCCTAATTCAACAGACACTTCCAATGAAACATCCATAAGAAGATCCATATTTTCCTTCGGATATACTTTTTTACGCGTATCAAAAGTTTGGAACTGAGGCGTCTGAACATCCACATCTTTTTTTGGTGGTGAAGCTTTATGTGGCGCTTCATACATGTTTTCATAATGCTCATAGGTTGGCTCAGGTAAAGGTTGTTGTAGAGTCTCTGGACGATATGCCTCTTCTTTAGATGCATTATCAATTGGCGCTATACTACTAGTATGTCTACTTGTGTCGTTTTTGTCAATATCCTCTTCAATTTTTATTTGTTCTTGACTTAAGAGTCCCCCAATTAATTCCTTTGCAAAATGAATAGGAAGTACTTGCATAAGCTCACTATCAATAATATTTTCTTCTATTTGCAGTCTAAAAGCTACTTTAACAATATCACCCTTGGGTCCAAAAATTTCCTCTAAATTTGTATCCACTTTAATAGCTTGCGGAGGACTAATATCTATCTTTTTATTGAATAGCTGCGCCATCGACGTAGATGATGAGCCAATCATTTGATTCATTGATTCTGCAATAGCACTTAAGTGAAGGTCCGTTACCGGCCCTTCTGCATACATGCCAGTTCCCCCCATCATTAAATCAGCAATTATTTTTACATCATCCTCTTTTAAAATCAGTAGATTTGCCCCAATAAACCCTTCTGTATAATCAACTGATATCGCTATTAAGTCATCTGTAAGTGTGTCATTAAATTGCTCCCAGCTTAATACTTCAACTTTAGGAGTAGTAATCATTACTTTATGGTTTAGTAATGTAAATAAAGTTGTTGCAGCTGTTCCCATACTAATATTGCCTATTTCACCCAGCGCATCTATTTCTTCTAAGCTTAATCCTATTGTTGCATCACTAGGTGTTGTCTCATCTATAGACATATTTCCTAACAGTGCATTGATCTCTTCTTGGGAAAGCATCTCGGCCACCATTACTCATCCTCCCTCTTTATAACATGATTAATTTTTAGTGCTAGTTTGTTTTTATATTCTCCAGGTATTCCTGAAAACTTCAATATGTTTCCTACATATACCTCTAGCTCTGAACCTATATCTTTATCTAGTTTCACAACATCATCTCTTTGTAGTTCTAAAAACTCATTGACCGTTACATGGGTCTTTCCTAAAATAACTTTAATAGGGATTCGGCTTTTTTCGATCATCTTTTGAATATATTCTTCATAAGATGGCCCAAGTTCTTGTTCCTTTTGTGAAAACCAATACCTCGTATTGAGTTTGTCCATAATAGATTCAATAACCAAATGTGGTATACATATATTCATCATACCTGCTACATTTCCTATTTTTATATTAAGTGTAACAAGGGCAATAATTTCGTTTGGCGCTATAATTTGTACAACTTGAGAGTTTGTTTCAATCTTTTCTAACATAGGATCAAGTTCTATAACGTTTTCCCATGGTTCTCTAAGCAACTGTACAAATTGTATAAACATCTTTTCAAGTATTACCCTCTCAATATCTGTAAACTCCCTCATCTTCTCGAGACCTTGTCCGCTCCCCCCAAGTACTCTATCAATAATAGTGTATCCCATATTAGGTGACAGTTCCATAAGAATAGAGCCCTTTAGAGGTCTAAAATCAGTAATGGCTAAGATAACAGGATTAATAAGCGCATTAGCAAACTCTGAATAGGTTACTGCCTCTGAATTCATAACTTCAACAGATACGCGTGACCTTAGATGTCCAGATAGATAGGTAGATATAAGTCGTGAATAACTTTCAAAAATGATTTCTAAAGTTCTAAGTTGTTCTTTTGAGAACTTTGAGGGCCTCGCAAAATCGTATACTTTTACACTCTTTTGATCTCTTGAATCTTGCATTTCAGTTACATTTAGTTCGCCTGTATTTAATGCCTTAAATAAATCATCTATTTCACTTTGTGACAGTACCTCTCCCAATTTATCACCTCCTTCTTTCTGAATCTATTGAACAAAAAAGTCACCAAAATAGACTTCTTGTATGACTTGCGTATCTAGCAGCTTATTAATACGTTCTGCTATTTCATCGCCTAGCTTAGTTTGTGCATCTGTTTTAGACATCATTTCATAGGTCTGCTCTCGTATACCTTGTATAATTTCATTTCTAATTATTATTTTACTACTATCAAAATTTTTCCTAAATTTTTTATACTGTTTTGAAGATTGATTGACTCCAAAACTTATACTTACTCTTGCTATGTGTTGTTCTCCTGCTTCATCATAAACATTGCTAGTTATTGCATCGCCTAAATCGATAGTAATAAGTTTAATCTTTTTTTCTTTAGCATTTACAGCAACATCTTCTCCCTTATTGACTACATTTAAAAGCAAAAATGTGCTGACTGCTATTGCTACTCCTAGAAGTACAATTGCAATAATTACAAATATCTTAAACTTTTTATCCATGTTGAATCACCATCTTTTCTATGTTATGACCTATTATCTTTACTAATTTTAATCTCTACCCTACGATTCATTGCTCTGCCTTCTGGCGTACTATTATTTCCTATTGGCACATTATCCCTAAATCCTTCTGTAGATATCTTAGAAACTTCAAAGTTCATTTCATCAGTAAAGAATTTTGCTACTGCTATAGCTCTAGCCGAAGATAACTCCCAGTTGCTTGGAAATTGATTAGTTCTTATAGGCACGTTATCTGTATGTCCTTCTAATCTGATTCTGTATCCTTGTCCTAAATACTCTTTTAAGCGTACACCTAATGTATTTAAAACCGGAATAGCTCCTGGCTTGATATCTGCTTTACCTGTATCATATAAGAGGACATCATCAAATCTCAAAATAATTTCATCCCCATTTTGCTCTACAGTTACTTTATCTTGAAGGTTTTTATCTTGAACGTATTGTTCTAGATTTTGTTTCATTTTTTTTAAATCCTCTGCATCCCTATTTGCCTGCTGTGTTAAATCTTCTTTATTTTTTTTTTCAGGAAATTGTTTGATACCATTACCTAGCATACTCGTATTTTCTTCTATAGTCTGTGCCCCGTTTAACACGCCGATTGAACCATCAAAAGAAGCTATAACTGCTCTAAATTTAGCTACATCAATACTTGACATTGAGAATAGTAGTACAAAGAAGGTGAGTAACAAAGTCATCATATCCCCATAGGTATTCATATAGGCCGGTGCGCCTTTTTTGGGTTGGTCCTCACTTTTTTTCATCTTAACTCACCTGCCTATTCTTCTTCTGTTTTTTGGTTTTTATCAAATATAGTACGCGTTGCTGGTGATAAAAATGCTTTAAGTTTCTCTTCAATAACTCTTGGATTTTCTCCAGCTTGTATAGATAATAACCCTTCTATCATCACTTGTTTATGTAATATTTCTTCATTACTTTTAAGTTTTAATTTATTAGAAACAGGTGTTGCAAAGAAATTGGCAAGCAGTGATCCATATAAAGTAGTAATCAGTGCGATACTCATTTTGGGCCCTATTGTGGTTGGGTCATCTAATGAATCTAACATCGCAATAAGACCAATAAGCGTCCCTATCATTCCCCAGGCTGGTCCTAAATCTGCAACACCATTCCAGAATCCTTGATTATCTTTATGTCTATTTTCAACAAAAGCAATTTCTGTTTCTAAAATACTTCGAAGAAGCTCCGAATCCGTCCCATCTACTATTAAAAGGATTCCTTTTTGTAAAAAAGCATCATCCATACTTTGAGCAATTTCTTCTAAGGCCAGTAAGCCTTCTTTTCTAGCTGCTAAGGCTAGTTCATTTATTTTACTAATAACTGCTGTAGGATCTAATTCTTTATGAAAAAAAGCATGCCTAATGGTTTTTAAGGACTGCAAAAATTTAGAAACAGGGTAAGATATTAATAAAGCCGCCGCAGTTCCTCCAAATACAATCATCATCGATGGTGCATCAACAAATAACATCAATCGCCCACCAGATAAAATAATCGATAAAACAAGGAATATGGTCCCAGATACTAACCCTACCAATGTTGCAATATCCATTTAACCACCTCCCTATCTCTCTACTAGAAGTAGTATTTTTCTTTTGTATTCTATAATCTTACTGATAATATCTTCTTGAGCTTCTTTTACAACATATTTATTGCCTGTTGTCATACTAATGACTGTATCAGGTGTATGCTCTATAGTCTCAATTAAATCTGAATTAATAACAAACTCCTGCATATTTAACTTTGTAAGCTTGATCATATCTTTCTCCTAACTACTTATTATCGTTTTAGGTTAGTAAGCTCTACTAGCATCTCATCTGAAACAGAAATAATCCTGGAGTTGGCTTGAAAACCTCTTTGTGTAACAATCATTTCTGTAAATTCTTTTGCAAGGTCTACATTGGACATTTCGAGTACCCCTGCTTGGAAGTTTCCAACTTTCCCAATGTTGTCAAAATCTCCCGAGTTGGCCGTTGAACGGTATAAGTTATCGCCCATTTTCTCAAGTCCTGGGGGATTATCAAACTGTGCCACAACAACTTGTCCAAGAAGTCTTCTATCCCCATTATCATAATAAGCTGTAATTTTACCATCAGCTCCTACATCATAACCACTCATTTTACCAGCTGCCTTACCATTAGTTACTTTTGGGTCTATATTTGTTTTTGCCGCATATTGAGTAACTGCTCTAAAATCAACTACGAAAGGCGTAGCAGCTTTTCCAATTTCCGCCTTAACATTTGGTATAGTTGCACCCTTTGCATCTTTAACTGTTACTGCCGCCGCACTTAAATCTAATACACCTGGAAGTAAATTAAAGCTTTTAGCTGCAAGTGTAGGTAA
Organism: uncultured Clostridia bacterium; assembly: GCA_937921505.1. Classification (GTDB taxonomy): domain Bacteria; phylum Bacillota; class Clostridia; order Lachnospirales; family Cellulosilyticaceae; genus FMMP01. The sequence continues at coordinate 55,955 of CAKZUB010000020.1, forward strand.
TTGTCCACTTGCATCAAATGTAATAGTTTGTGCAGTAAAATTGGTAGTTGTAGTATGAGTATTTCCATGTGTATCTGTTAAGATTATCGGTCCATCAGTTCCGGCAGTATTAGCTGCTAATTTCCACGCACCACCTCCAGTATAGCTAAAAAATGCATTCATAGTATAAAAGTTCCCAAGAGAGTCGTACATTTTTAGTTGTGTAGAAATAGGAGTGTCATGCGTATTAAGATTACCACTTAAAGACGTTTGTGTCGTTGTTTCAGGAGGAGTTGACTTTAAAGCTGGGTCATTAAGTTTGAGTGGTACAACCTCTCCTCTGTTAATAGCTTTACCGTCTGTACTTGCTGGCCATCCCATTACTTTCATACCATTTGGAATAATCAAGTTCCCCTCGTCATCTTGTCTGAGCGCCCCAGCTCTTGTAAAGTACTTGCCACTAGCATCCCCTACTACAATAAACCCTTCACCATTAATCATAAGGTCAAAAGGATTATCTGTACGCTGCGCGGCACCTTGAGTCATTAACATATCAATAGAAGAGATATTAACACCAAGCCCTACCTGCATCGGATTAAGTCCTCCGCGTCCTGTTTCATCACTGGCTGAGCTTGCACTTTGAAGCGTTTGTGAAAATACTTCATTAAACGTAACTCGTTGAGATTTATAGCCTATTGTATTAACATTTGCAATATTATTACCTACAACGTCCATTCTGGTTTGATGAACCCTAAGGCCTGATACACCGGAAAACATCGATCTCATCATAATTAGTTTCCTCCTATACACTTCATAGTTTTTATAAAACGTTACTGATTGGTTATCGTCTGTATAGCTTCAAACTCTACAAATTGTCCACCCACATAAACATAGGTGCCTTCTTTGCTAATCTTTATGTACTCTGCAACCCCTTGAACTACTTTTTCTGTTCCATCTATGTCTTTTATCGTTGCAGTGATCATTCTGCCAGTAATGGTTGGTTTATCTACAATGTTTTGTACATTATTAAAGTCTACCTCAACTTGGTCTTTGCCTGTCCCTATAATAAGGTATGGCTTTTCATCCTTCATCCTTACCCCTAATACTTCGCCTTCAACTATGACATCTTCTTCTTTTTGCTGACTATTTTTTTGCTTAACCATACCTTGTACTGTTCGTCCTATTAGTTCAAAAGCTGAGGTATTGGCTTGAATAACGGATGGATCAACAACTTGTTTTACATCTTTGACTTTTACTTCTTTATCTCCTATACCAATCAAAGTTTCACCACTATTGATCTTGACATAGTCTACTTTACCCATTAGATATTGTATTTGTCCTGTATCAGGATCTGCATATTCATAGGAAACATGCTTGCCAATCATCCCATTTGCAAATTGCTTTTCAACAGTTTGAGCTACATTAGTCATTTGCTCTAGTGCAGAAAACTGTGCAAGCTGAGCCATCATTTCTTGATTATCCATAGGATTAAGTGGATCTTGGTATCTCATTTGAGTAATTAATAAGTTCATAAAGGCATCTTTATCTAACTCTTGTTTTGTTGCTCTATCACTTGTAACTTTTAAATAGTCACTATCTGCTGTTGCTAAATTGACACGATTCATACTTACCCTCCTTTAGACCCTATAATTGACTTCTGTTTCAATTAGTTCCCCAGTAACTTCATCTACTTGCATCTGTTCATTTTGTTCTTCTAGTAAATGTTTATCAATAAGTTCTTGGATACGTCTTGTAGATTTTTGTTTTTGTTGTTCCATTTGAGACTGATGAGGATTTTGCCTAATATCTACTTTTACTTCACCAACAGATAACCCTTGGCTTTCTAAAGTTTGCTTAAGCTGTGCCACTTCATTTAAAAGAAGGTCCTTGGTTTTTTCATTGTCTACGCGGATATTGGCTACAAGTACACCATTACTTTCCACTAATTTAATTGATAAATGTCCAAGTTCTTTAGGTGAAAGTTCCATCGTTATCTCTTTAGAATTTCCTAAAGAGGTAATGTCTAGTTTGTTAATCATTTGATGTGTTAATGACTGACTCTGGGCATGGTGTGAACTTTCTAACTGTGTATTTTGCATATCCCATAGCGTTGTATTAACCGTTGCATTAAAAGCTTGTATAGGTATACTTGCTCCAAGCCCCATCTTTTGAAAATTTAGGAGTCCTTCTTCTGAGAAATTCCCTTCTGGGATTGCTTCATCTATAGTCATATCTTTTAAAGTTACACCTGCTGCTAGATCTTTTGGCGTAACATTTTGAACCAGTACTTGCGAATTTTCTGGGCTATCAACAATTTTTTCTGGCACTTGCGGGGTTACATCTATTTGAGTAATGATCGTCTTTACAACTTGATCCTGAGTCACTATTTTTTCAATAAGAAGATGTCCTTGATCCCCTTCAATTACTTCACTGATTTGCTCAAACTTGGCAAATAATTTACTGATATCTTTTAAATTTCCTTCATCAAATAATAATTGATGTTCATCATGATTAGGATAAGCATATGTTAAAAATTCTTTAAATGTTTCCGGATTTAATAGCTCGAGTGGTGTAACATTCATTTTTTCTAGAATCTTTTCAATGTCCTCCACCGGAATCTCTAAAACATTATTGATAAGTGATAGAATCATTTGACAAACAGCTTCTTGACTCGCCTTTTCATCTAACTTATTAAGTTCAATGGGTTTATTAATCACGATGTCTTTTGCATCAGCTTTAATAATACTTTTTGATAACTTGATTTCCTTACTTTTAATACGCTCAAGTTGCGTATCAAAGTTATTACCGCCTTCTCTTGTTGTTCTTTCTGAGGATTTAGCCTTTATTTTATCTGCTTTAATTTCTTGGGTGCCAGGTGCTAGTATATTAATACTTATATTATCCATCTTATCCCTCCTATTCATTAACTCGTATATCATCGGGTGATAATAGTTTGATAACTGTTGCTGCACTATTTGATGTCATGTTGCTTAGTATTAATGATTTTCTTTCTTGTTCCATTCCCCCGAATATCAACTTTATAAGCTCTGGATCTGTTGGAATAAGTATTTCTAAAGCCCGTGCTGCTTGTTCTGGCTCCATTTGCGCTATAGTAGTTGCAAATTGTTTTTGTGATTTGGTAATTTGGGTATCTATTTTAATATCCCTATATATTCTTTCCATTGTTTCAGGATACGTTTTTTCAAATTGTTCTAGAAACATATTAGGATTAGTTTTAGCAATCTTTTCATCCCAGGCTTCTTTTTGGCTTAAAAAATCTTCATACTTCGTTTCATATTCTTTTAATGAACTCATCTTTATCTGCAATTCTTGATTTTCTTGTTGTAAGTCTTGTATCGTTTGTTCTAAATAACTTTGTTCTGACTTTTTTGCTTCTAACTGCTTGATAAGCTGTTCTTTAGTAATGTTATTATACGGCTCATTATCTTCTTTAATGAGGTTGCCTACTACTGGTACATTTCTAAGATTTTTAGCTACATATTGACCTATTGGTTTTCTAAATAAAAATCCAGCAATACCTATTGCAATGAGCATAATTAATACTACAAAAAAAATCTTTCCTTTTTTCTTTTTTTTAGTTCTTTTTGATCCTAATGAAGAAGCATCTATGTCTGGTTGTATTGTTTTTGTCTCTTTACTAGCCATTTTATCCTCCGCTCCTTCTTACTTTCCCATACTTATAACTAACCATTTCATCTACTAATAATTGCTCAGTCTTTTTAGATTCTATCATGTAATGTTCGCGTTTAATTTCTTTTAAGTTCTCAAGTATTTTTCTTTCTTTTACAGCATCAAGCAATTCATCACGCTTTTGATCCACTGTTTTTTGAGCTTTATGAATATCGTTTTGTGTTTGCTTAATTTGTTTCTTAATATGTAACGAATACTGATTTAATAATCTGACCTCTTTGACATCAAAATCAATACAAACATTCTTTTTAATTGCATCGTAAACACCATCATGCTCATTCATTAAATCATCTTTTATCTGCTCTAAACGCTCTTTATGTGTATTCGCAACTCCTAATTCTCGCTTTTTGCTATCTTCCATTTTCTCTTTAAGTGAAAGAACTGAATTAAGTTCAAATTTAAACATCCACTCCCCTCCTAGTTAATAATTTGCTTCATTTGAGCTAAAGTACTTTGGAAATCAACTTTATCTTCAACTAACTGACACAAAAACCTATTTATTTTTCCTATCTTCTCAATAGCCTGATCTATTTCTTCATTACTGCCTTTATTATAGGCGCCTACATTAATAAGATCTTCTGATTCCTTATAAATAGCCATGTGCTTTTTGATTTCTGTTGCCAATGCCTTATGCTCTTCAGATACAATATCATTCATTACCCTTGATATACTTGCTAATACATCGATGGCAGGATAATGCCCTTTATTTGCCAGTTTCCTTGATAAGACAATATGTCCATCTAATATACCTCTTGCAGTATCGGTAATGGGTTCATTGAAATCGTCTCCATCAACAAGTACAGTATACATTCCTGTTATACTCCCTTTATCTGAATTACCAGCTCTTTCTAGTAATTTAGGCATAACTGAGAAAACAGATGGCGTATAGCCTCTTGAAACAGGTGGCTCTCCTGTTGCAAGCCCTATTTCTCTTTGTGCCATAGAAAATCTTGTTAGCGAATCCATCATGAGCAGCACATCTTTACCTTGTTCTCTAAAATATTCGGCTAAAGCCGTAGCTGTTTGAGCTGCCTTTAACCGCATAAGAGCTGGCTGATCTGATGTCGCAACTACAACAATTGATCTTTTGAGACCTTCCTCTTGTAAATCTTTTTCAAGAAACTCTCTTACTTCTCTGCCTCGTTCTCCGATTAAAGCTATAATGTTAATGTCTGATAGTGCATTTCTTGCTATCATTCCTAAAAGTGTACTTTTACCTACACCACTTCCTGCAAAAATACCTATTCTTTGTCCTTTACCGATGCTTAGCATCCCATCAATGGTTCTAATACCAATCTCCATCTTAGTCATAATCCTTTTTCGAGTTAGAGGATTAGGCGCTGTGTTTTCGAGTGGTACAGTATCCCTACACTCTACTTTTTCACCACTTATAGGTTCTGCTTGCCAGTTTACAACTTGACCTAATAGCTGTTCTCCTACTTTGATACTCAGATTATCACCAAACGACCTAACTTTACATCCAGGTCCAATACCCTCTAAATTGCCAAGGGGCATAAGTAAGATATGCTTTTCCTTAAATCCAACTACTTCGGCTAATATTTGCTTTTGACCTCCTGAACCTTCAATACAACATATATCTCCTATGTTTACAAAAGGGCCTAAAGATTCTATTGCCATACCAATTACTTTGGTAACTTGTCCCGTATAAGTCCACAATTGTCTATTTGTGATATCTGTGTATTTCTTTAAGTCAATCATAGAGTCTCCTGCTTTAGATTTTGTAAGATTCTAATATCTGATATGATCTGATTTAAACCTTCTGCTACATCGTATTCAATGGCCCCTTCGTGTGTTTGCACTCTGCATGCCGTATCATTCATTGTTTCTGATGCATGTAGGGTAACCCCTTCTTTTATATGCATCAAGCTTTCTTTTTCTTGATCCGTCAGGCGATTATAAACATCCGCCGAGATATAAATTTGAATATCTGTTTTCAAAGCGTTATGTGCCAGCATACGCTTGATAAGACATAGTATCCAAGCTGTGTTATGATACACTTCTTCTCCAACTAAGTACTGTAATAAGGAGAGCAAGGTCTGTGCAAGCTCCCCTTCAATACTACTAATGATTTGGTCTTTTTCATCATATGCGTTCTGCACAATTTGCCTTGATTCTTCTCTTGCTTGTTCTAATAAGAGCTGCTGTTTATTTGTAGTTTCCTCTAATAGATGAGATTTTTCGAGTTCAGCATTTTTTCTAATTTCCTGTGCTTCTTGTCGTGCGTTATTTAATATTATTTCTGCTTTACGCTCGGCTTCATCTAATAACGCTTGTACTTGTGCATGCACAAGATTCATTTGTTCTTGTTCTGGTTCACATGGGCCTAGATCTTCACTTTGTGATTCATAACTTTCATATTCAATCTGTGGAATATTGAAATGCTCTGATAAATTAATAACTGTTTGATTTCTTATTCTTCCGCCTTTAATAATACTAGACAATGACCTCATCTCCTGCTCCGCGGGATATAATAATTTCACCAGCATCTTCTAGTTTACGAATAATATTAACAATTTTTTGTTGAGCATCTTCAATTTCTTTAACACGCTTTGGTCCCATGTATTCTAAATCTTCTTCTATCATAGCTGCTAGACGCTTAGAGATATTACTCATAATAATCTGTTTAACAGACTCTCCTGCTCCCTTAAGTGCAATCGCTAATTCATGATTATCAACTTCTCGTAATACTCTTTGGATAGACTTATTATCAAGTGTTGTGATGTCTTCAAATACAAACATGCGCTTTTTAATAGTTTCTGCAAGTTCTGGATCTTCAATCTCCAAGTTTTCCATAATATTCTTTTCTGTTCCTCTATCTACTTGATTAATAATCTCAACAATAGAGTCGACCCCACCAATGCTTGTATAGTCCTCTGATACTAATGTAGAAAGTCTCTTTTCAAACTCACGTTCTACTTGACTAATAACATCAGGTGAAGCACGATCCATCAGTGCAATTCTTCTTGCGGTATCAGACTGCATATCTGGCGGCAAAGATCTAAGAATAAGTGCCGCTTGTGATGGTTTTAAATAAGATAAAATCAAAGCTATGGTCTGTGGATGCTCATTTTGTATGAAATTGACAAGTTGCGTAGCATCTGTCTTTCTTGCAAATTCAAAAGGCCTAACTTGCAAGGAAACAGTTAACTTATTAATGACTTCTACTGCCTTTTCTGAACCTAGGGCTCTTTCTAGAAGTTGCTTAGCATAACCTATACCACCTTCTGCTATGTAATCTTGTGCCAAGCACATTTCGTAGAATTCTTGCAAAACCTCTTCCTTTGCTTTTGGTGATACCGCCTTGATACTAGCAATTTCAAGTGTTAACTGCTCTATATCTTCTTCTTTTAAATATTTAAATATTTTTGCTGACTTTTCTGGTCCTAGTGTTATGAGTAACATAGCTGCTTTTTGCTTACTGGTATATTGATCTTTTGTCAAACTCATCACTCCCACTCATCTTCTGTCAACCAATTGCGTAATAAGTTTGCAACTGCTTCTGGTTTTTCATCTACAAATTTATCAATCTGACGTTTAGTTTCTAGCATTTCTTTAAATTCAATACCCTCGAGCTCTACTTGTTGTTTTGCTACTTTTAGCATTTCTTCTACTTCAAGTTCTGGCTCTACTTCAACTACGTCTTCATGTTTTCTAAATTTCATAACTGCAATAACAATCATAATAAGTATAAGCAGAATCAGTATAAACGGTAAATAATCTTTATAATTAATACTATATGGTTCTTGATCAACAAAAATTGGTTTCTCATAAGCTTGCACAACCACATTATTAATTCCCGTTGCACTTTTAATTGAGGCTACAATTGCTTCATCAACTGCTATGACCTTTTGTTCTTTATTTTGTTCTTTAAATTGTTCCCAAGTTATGCCTGCTAAAGTAGGTTCTACAACTTCTTGGTTATAGAATTTATTTTTAAATAAACTCACCGCTAAAGAAGATGCCTTAAAATCAATATCTCCTATATTTTTAACAGAAGTTGATACTTTTTTATCAGTAGCATATATTACTTCTTTAGTATCTGCCTTACTTTCTCCATTATTACCGCCGCCTATTTGATAGTTAGGAGCGTCTCCACCATTATTTGCGACTCCAGGTTCTGCACCATTTTGGGTGTTCTTAGATGAAGAGCTTGAAACATTTTCTTTTTGTATAATGCCTCTGCTATTATCTTCAAACTGTGGCGTATATTCTTCCTTAACCTCTTCATACTGATCAAAATTCAATATAAGATTAGACCCAATCCTCACATCATCATACATGACGCCTAAAAGCTCTATGACTTTAGATTTTATAGAATTCTCTGCTGCCCCTTTTAGTTCTTGCTGTTTTCCAAGAGCCAGATTACCCTCATCTGATCCTACATATACATTTTTTCCATTGGAATCTATAATTGTGATTTTTCCCATATCTAAATTTTGAACACCACTTGCTACGAGTCTTGCTACTAATTCAGCTTCTTGTGAAGTAAGTTCTTTACGCAATGTCAAAACAACACTCGCACTGCTTTGTTGTTTTGACTGAATAAATGAATTCTTTTCTTCTGGTATAACTAATGTAACCTGTGCTTTTTCAATGGGTTCAATAGACTGTAAAAGGCTTTCTAACTCTATCTTTTTAAGATGATTCATCTTTGCCTTTTTTTCATCCTGCGTCGTTGACATAGTGTTCGTTATAGCATCATCAAAAGTATACAACCCTTTTGGAATGTCCTCTTTTGCTAATACAAGTTTTGCAGTATTAAATTGTTTTTTGTCGACCTCAATAGTCGTGCCGCCATCTAACAGTTTATATTTAATTTTTTGTTCTGATAAAACATCTGTTACCTCAGATGCTTGTTTCAAATCAATATTACGATATAATATTTTTGTTTCAGGCTTAGCCAAAAATCCAATGATACCTAATGTTATAACGATAGCTGCAATGCCTATATATATTCTTACTTTTTGTGCTGTAGAAAGATTTCCCCATTTTTCTGTGACCTGATTAGATATTTGTTCAAATGTTTCCTGCATGAATTCACCTCATTCCTTTTGAATCAGGTACTAGACGGGGAGTCTCATTATTTCTTTGTACGCATCCATTAACTGATTTCTAACTTGCATCGTAAATTGCAATAAAATACCTGATTTTTCTGAGGCGATCATTAAACTATGTATATTGTCATTTTTACCTGTCATAAAATCGTATGTAAGTTCACTAGAAATCTTCTCTGCTTCATTCGTTGCATTTAGTAATTTTTTTGCAGCTTCAAAAGAGTCTACAAAACTCGAATCACTCGTCAAACTTTTATTATTGTCAATCTTTTTTAATCCCAATGAGGCATCTTGTAGTTGCTGTATAGCTTGTATCATTTATATTCCTCCTACTATTATTTTCCAATTTCAAGAGCCTTTGTAACCATAGCCTTCATTGAATTAAAGGCTGTAACATTCGCTTCATATGAACGACTTGCTGAAATCATATTTACCATTTCTTCGATCATATTAACATTTGGAAGCTGAACATAACCTCGCTCGTCCGCATCTGGATGAGTAGGATCATATACTATAGGAAATGGCTTATTATCTTCTACAATTTCTGACACTCTTACCCCATTATTTTTAGCACTTGTGTATTTATTTAAAACACTACTAAAGTTTCCTTGGTTATTAATAGGTTCAAAGAGTACTGCCTTTCTTCTATAAGGTCCTCCTTCTGGCGTTCTCGTGGTGCTGCTATTAGCTATGTTTTGTGAAATTACATCCAATCTTAATCTTTGTGCAGTTAACCCCGATGTAGATGTATCCATAGAACCGAAAAAGCTCATTTTCATCTCCCCTTACTATTATTTAATAGTTTGTAATATTGTCTTAAAACGGTTAAGTTGCGCTGAAGTCCTTGTAATAAGAGCATCATACTTAAGTTTTACTTTTGCAGCTTCAGCCATTTCAATATCAATATCTACATTATTACCATCCATTCTATAGGCATAGTTTTTTTTGTCTACATAAACCACGGGACTAATGTTCTCCTGATTTATATTTTTTATTCCCCTTTTATCTATTTCTTTTTCTAAAAAACCTTCAAATGCAACATCTTTTCTTTTATAGCCAGGTGTATCAACATTGCTTATATTATCACTTATGACATTATATTTTAACATCGTCGCATCAAGCGTTTTATTAATAATATCTATATTATGAAACAAGTCCATATGCCTTCCCCTTTCTTTTATCTATTTATATGTTGTCTTTATATGTCTTTTGAGAGGAAATTATTATTATATATCTCATAAATTGTATATAAATCATTATATATTTAAATGCCTTACAAATCAATAAATAAAAAAAACTATAATACTACAATTTCCCTTGTTTTTTGCAAAAAAATGCGGGTTTTTCAGTGATTCTATTCATTTAAATACCAAAAAATACAAATATTGGTTGTTTTTCCTCCTTCAAATCTTTCTATTTTTAGCCTAAAAGATTTTGATATTCTAATAAGTTTTATAACTAAGTATTATACAATAGTATTTTAGTATATTATGATAGTCTAGATTTTATATAAGTTTCAAAAAAAATCAAAGCATGGCAAACACCATGCTTTGATTTTTTTCAAAGTCAAATTATATACATGGCGGCCCGACTATCATAGTAATTAAACCTTAGACTCGCGGCTTTGCGTCTCTACCTTTCAATAGATTTGCCCCTTTACAGGTTATAATGCTTATGCGATTATTATAAATTCTTATTCACTACTATAAATTATTATACAATCTATTCATTATTTATGAATTATATAATACCATGTAGTCTTATGTCAATACTTCTGATAAATAACAGCTCTAAATTTATGATTCATTTATGATAATGTCTTACTGTACCACAAATGATTATGTCCCAAATAGTAGTTTATATATTATAATAAAACCTCATAACAAGAAATGAGGTGGACATAATCAGAAAGGTATTACTCACAATGGACGAAAA
>CAKZUB010000021.1 GCA_937921505.1 uncultured Clostridia bacterium
CCTAATAAAAAATAAATGGAAAATTATTACAAATAAGAAGGAATTAATAAATGTATTTTATCCACAGATGTACATTTATTAATTCCTTCTTATTTGGACAGAAATTTTGCAAAAACTGGACAAAAGTTTTGCGCATGCACAGAGGGAAAAGACGCTTAAGACTATTAGAGGAGGTTTGTTTTGAAAACAGTATTAACTATTGCAGGGTCTGATTGCAGCGGAGGAGCAGGCATTCAGGCTGACCTTAAAACGATAACGGTACATAAAATGTATGGCATGAGTGTTATAACTGCACTTACGGCTCAAAATACGCAGAAAGTATTTGAAGTTGTAAAGTGTACACCAGAGTTTGTAGGTGCGCAGTTAGACGCAGTATTTACAGATATTTACCCTGATGCAGTTAAAATAGGGATGGTTTCGTCAAGAGAGATCATAGAGGTCATTGTAAATAAACTAGTCCAGTATAAGGCGAAAAATATAATCTTAGATCCTGTTATGATAGCCACTAGCGGAAGCAATTTATTAAATGATGACGCGGTCTATGCACTCAAAAACAAACTTATGCCTATAACCCATGTCATTACACCCAATATACCAGAAGCTGAACTTTTATCAGGTATTTCCATCAGTACGGGTGATGATATGATCAAAGCTGCAGAGCAGATAAATAAGTTTTATGAGGGACATATACTTATAAAAGGAGGCCACTTGCCTGAACGGGCAGATGATCTTATTTATTTCAGGGGAGATATTATTTGGATTAAAGGCGATAGAATAGGTAAAAAAGAAAGACATGGCACAGGATGTACCCTTTCTTCAGCTATTGCTTGTAATCTGGCAAAAGAACTAAGCCTAGAGGAAAGTGTAAAACGTGCTAAAGCATATGTAGCAGGTGCATTACATAGCGATACAAATTTAGGCTATGGAAGCAGTCCCCTTAGCCACCATTATAGTATAGAAGAAAAATAGATAACCTATAGTAATTTACAAGGAATTGCTAGGTCAAATCTAAAAACAGATGAGAGATAGGCCTTGTAGGCTTATCTCTCATCTGTCTAAGTTAAGATAGGAAATTGTATTAATTATTCACTAACAGTTGCAAGGTAATCATTAAGTCTACCCACTAACTCATCAGCATCAATGCCATGAACCATACATGCTTCACCAATGGATTCCATTTGTGAAGATGGGCATCCTAGACAATGCATGCCAGAATTCATCAATATAGGAATAACACCTTTATCAATTTGTAGTATTTGTCCGATAATCATATCTTTAGTAATTTGAGTTGCCATGATTTTATCTCCTTCTATTGAAAAGAATAGTATTATACAATCTAACACATATTATTATAAATATAATTCGCGTATTTTTCAACTTTTATTCTTTAAATTTGAGTAGAAGTCATAAGTTTTGGTATAATTTGTTGTTTTCTAGAGTAAACATTAGGCAAGAAAATACTATCATCACTCTTATAAAGTCCAAAGGCATGCTCAGCAAGCCAACGTTCTTTGCCAACAACGAGTAACTCGGTACCGCCAAGAATAATATCTGTAACCATAAGGAGTGAGAGGTCTAAAGTTTCTCTAAGTTCGAGACGCTTCATTTCTTCAAAGATAGCATCTTTAAGATTAAATAAGCTTTTAAAGTCTCCTGTATTAACCTGAGAAACGCTTACGTTGTACTTGCCAATTATAAAGTGTTTGCGGTCCATATCAATAAGCTCAGCAGCAGATACGCCTTCAAGAGAGGTACCAGCGCCAATAAGGTCGCTGCCATACTCATGAATATTGACGCCGGCAATTTTAGCAAGCGCTTTAGCAATAGCGATATCATCAGGGGTACAAGTAGGAGACTTAAATAGAAGTGTATCCGATAAAATAGCACTTAGCATGAGTCCAGCTATTTGCTGTGGAGGGGTAATATGATGAGATTCATACAATTTCCATATAATAGTAGCCGTGCATCCTACGGGTTCAGCTCTTAAAAATACAGGCGTTCCAGTATCGATATTAGCGATTCTATGGTGATCAATAATTTCTAGTATTTCGGCTTGCTCAATACCAGAAACACTTTGGTTTTTTTCGTTATGATCTACTAATATGACTTGCTTTTTTTGTATATCAATGAGGTGGCGTTTTGAAATAATACCTCTTACTTGGCCTTCTTCATCTAATATAGGAAAATGCCTATGGGTAGTATTTAACATGACTTCTTTAACCTCATCTAAGTTATCATCTGTTTCAAAGTAAATAAGGTCTTGGTTGATAACGATATTTTTAACAGGAATACTTTGAGAAATCATTTTAATTGTTTTAAAAAATGAATAAGAAGTGCAAATAATAGCACAAGAAGCTGGATCGGGAATAGAAAAATTTAAGTGATCCATATCTTGATCAGTAATAATAATACAGCCAGCACCACAATCAAGGGCCATTTGAATATGATGAGGATTTGAACCCGTAATAATTAGATCAGTATCATTAAGGACAGTATGTTCACCAATAGAAGCAGTTGTGTAAACATCTCCTAATATACAATTATAGGGGTAAGCGCCAGAAACTAGCGATCCTTCTAACACAGAAGGAATATTACTAAAGGGTGTAATGTGCTTTTTGAGAACTGTGGCATCTGTAAGGCCAATATAAGTCTTGGCAATATCAGAAATAGATATTACGCCTGCAAGCTTATGATCTTGATGAAGAATGGGGATCATTTGTCTATTATTAGCAGTCATAACATCCCAAGCTCTTTTAACAGAATCTCCAACATAAACGGGAGGAACAGCATAATAGTTCATATCACCCACTTGAGGCTTTATATTTTCTATTAATAAAGGGGAGGGCGCATTAAAGTATTCAAGCGCAAATTGTGTTTCTTTGTTGATTTTACCAAGTCTGGCTGCTTTAATGTGCTCAGTTCCTAAAGCTTTTTTGAGATGAGTATAAGCTATTGCGGAACAAATAGAATCTGTATCAGGGTTAATGTGTCCGAAAACGTATATGTTTTTTTCCATATGTCCCTCCTTATAGGGCAGATAATCATTTAATGTAAAATAAACATAGCAATAACTAGACATATTGTCAATTGTCAAATCATAGAACGCAAAAAAGATTACAAAAAATATCGAACATTTTCGGCGAAGATTTTAAAAATATTCGGATTTATATTGATTTCTAGTTAAATATTTGATATGATAAGTATGTTTGAATGAATCGAAAGGATGTGTAAGCCATGCCAACTAAAGTAATAATAGGTGCACAATGGGGAGACGAAGGAAAAGCAAAGATAATAGATATACTATCTGAAAAGGCGGATGTTGTGGTACGTTGCCAAGGAGGCAATAATGCGGGACATACTGTTACAGTTAATGAGGAAGTCTATAAATTTCATCTTATCCCATCAGGAATATTATATCCAGGGAAAACATGTGTGGTAGGTAATGGTGTTGTAATAGATCCAGAAGGCATATTAGCAGAAATAGATAATTTAGTAAGTAAAGACATAGATGTAAGCACACTTAAAATGAGCTCACGTGCACACTTGGTAATGCCTTACCATAAAGCATTAGATAAGGCAAAAGAAGAACTTTCAGCTAAAGAAGGTAAAGATATCGGGACAACTATGAAGGGTATTGGACCTTGCTATATGGATAAGGCAGAAAGAACTGGGATTCGTGTATGTGATTTATACCATGATGAAGTCTTCAAAGAAAAAGTAAGAACAAATGTCAAAATTAAAAATGCAATGCTTAAATATGTTTATAATCAAGAAGTGCAGTTTGATCCAGAAGAGATTATTGCAAATTACATGAACTATAGAGAACGTTTAAGAGTCTATATAGATGATACAACAGTTACTGTTTATGAAGCGATTAAAGCAGGCAAAGACGTATTATTTGAAGGTGCACAAGGTACACTGCTAGATTTAGACATAGGAACATATCCTTATGTGACCTCATCACATCCTGTAACGGGCGGCGCTTGTATAGGAGCGGGCATTGGGCCAACGATGATTGATGAGTGTATAGGCGTTATGAAAGGGTATATAACACGTGTAGGTAAAGGACCATTCCCAACTGAGCTTGAAGATGAAATAGGAGAACGTATTAGACAAGAAGGACATGAGTATGGCACAACAACAGGAAGACCTAGAAGATGTGGGTGGTTTGATGCTGTTATTGGTGAATTTGCAGTAAGGACCAGTGGGCTGACACAGATTGCACTTAATAAAATAGATGTACTTAAAGATATCAAGACACTCAAAATTTGTGTAGGGTATGAGCTTAATGGTGAGGTTATCAAATACTTCCCAGCAAGCCTTGAAGATTTAGAACTTTGTAAGCCAGTGTATGAAGAGATGGAAGGTTGGGGAGATATTTCGCATATTCGCACTTATGAAGCATTGCCAGAAAGTGTTAAAAAATATCTTACTAGAATTGAAGAATTATGTGGCTGCAAGATTACAATGGTAGGTGTAGGCCCTAATAGAGATCAAAATATTGTAATTAAATAATAATTATGATAATCCGTTACAAGTAAAATAGCTCGCAAAGACAGGCTTTCACGCCTGTCTTTTATAAGTTAGTAAGCTTTTACTCTGAATCTAAGTATTGAATTTTGGCAATAATATAATTATAATTGATATAAAAGAGCAACAATTCAAAAGGAGTGAGCGTAGATGGATTCAAATATGATGTATCAAGAGGTTTCAAAATCTCGTGAAGAGATCACCAGAAAATTTATTATAAGAGTATATGCTTGGATGACCCTAGCACTTATTATTACAGGAGTTACAGGGCTTACAGTAGTAAGTAATCCTATTTTACTAGGACTTATATTTAGTAATAGTATTACCTTTTTTGCTTTAATTATTGCGGAAATAGCAGTGGTTATTTATTTAAGCCGAAAAGCATTAAGCATGAACCCAGCAAAGGCAAAATTGTGGTTTATTGTTTATGCAGTTTTAAATGGACTTACTTTGTCTGTTATCTTTTATGCTTATGACATAGGGACTGTAGGGTATACCTTCTTATTAACAGCTGCACTATTTGCGGTCATGAGTTTATATGGATATTTCACCAAGACAGATTTAACAACCATTGGTAATTTGTTTGTAATGGGGTTATTTGGACTTATCATTGCTACTGTATTTAATATGTTCTATAGAAGTGAAGGATTAAGCTTAGCCCTTACTTATTTAGGTGTATTTATTTTTATAGGCCTTATAGGTTATGATACTCAAAGAATAAAATCTTTGAGTGGTGCAAATGACCCTACAGGAGAAACAAATGCTAATGCAAGTATTTTAGGGGCGATGATTCTTTACTTAGATTTTATTAACTTATTTATTAGACTGCTTAGGTTAATAGGAAGAAAATAATAAGCGTATTGTATTTATGATAGGTAATGGATGTAAATATAAAAAGGTGCATGCTGAATGAAAAGTATGCATCTTTTTATGTTTGCCTAATTGTAATAGATCAATCTTTTAGACAGTATATGACAATTTGATAACAGATGTTTTGTTATTTTGAAAATATGATATAATATAGGGGTTGGGAGGACTATTTATGTTGAAAAAAATAATATTGGGGCTAGTTGCATTTGTACTAGTTATCATAGCGATCTATAAATGGATGCCTGTAGGTGAAGAAGTTGATCCACTGATTTATTTTAGTGAATTTAAAAATAACGTTAATAATCTAGTTTATGAAGATGAAAGAATATCTTTGAAAGAGCCAGCTCTAATGATTGAAAATAATATTTATATTTCCTATGAATTTGCTAGAGATTATATTAGTGATACAATATTTTACGATGAAGAAGAAAGCGTTTTGACGATTACTAATGCTAAAGAAATGCTTAGGTTATATGAAGGATCTCATCAAGGGCGATTAAACTTTAGTGAAATAACAGTTGAAAACCCTGTAAAGGAACTAAATAACATAGCTTATATTCCAGCGAATATCCTAAGTGAAAGGTTTGGCGTAGAATTTACAGTAGGTAAAGATAAGAGAGTGTTTATCGCAAATAATAGTGCCAAAGAAAAACAAATTGCTGTATTAACAAGAAATGCTAGTTTAAGAACACACCCAAAAAACAGAACAACGGTTACAGAAAAACTTAAAAAGGGACAAAAAGTAATTATTTATAAAGAACAATCTGATTTTTTAAGAGTGAGAAGTGAAAATGGGATAATAGGATTTATTCCTAAAGCAGATGTAAAAAATGTGCAGCAAGTGGCTATAAAGCGGCCAGAAGAGGTAGAAGCATTGCCGATAGCCAATCCGCTTAATGATAAGGTTAAACTTGTTTGGGACCAAATGGGAAGCAAGACAGTCGGAGACTGGAGCTCTCCTAAATATACGCAGATTAAAGGAGCTAATGTTATATCCCCTACGTGGTTTGAGTTTGAAGATGATTTAGGTAATTTAGTAGATCGAGGGACAAGGGCTTATGTACTAGAAGCAAAGAAGCGAGGTCTTCAAGTATGGCCGCTTATGAGTCATAACTTTTCACAGCCAGCGCTTACAAAACCTATCTTACTCAGTACTGCAAAGAGACAGCATGTTATTGATCAAATTATTAAAAAGTCAGAAGAATATGGTTATGATGGCATCAATATAGATATTGAAAATATTCAACCTGAAACAAGTGAGGTATGGGTGCAATTTATGAGAGAATTATATCCGCTGCTTAAAGAAGTAGGGCTAGTAGTATCTGTTGATGTTTATATGCCTTCTAACTGGTCTAGACATTATCAAAGAGAAAAGATAGCTAAGGTATGTGACTATTTTATTGTGATGGCTTATGACCAACATTGGTCAGGATCAGAAAATGCTGGTTCAGTTTCCGAGTTATCGTGGGTTGAAGAAGGCATTCAAAGAAATCTTGAAGAGGTGGAAAAAGAAAAGCTTGTTTTAGGTATTCCTTTTTATACAAGAATTTGGGAAGAAAGTGCGGAAGGGTTAAAAACAAAAGCTTATGGGATGAAACCAGCTCAAAATATTGTTGGTAATTGGGGGGTCACCCCAGTGCTAGATGAGATAAGCGGACAAAAATATGCTGAGGTTGAAAAGAATAATATTACTTATAAAGTATGGTTAGAAGATCGTAGTTCCATTGAAAAAAGAATTGATCTACTTAATAAGTACGACCTTGCAGGGTATGGCGCATGGAAATTAGGACTTGAAACCCAGGATATATGGAGTGAACTTGGTAAAGTTAAATAATTGGCATACAAGCACGTCTTGTTTAATAAAATAAAGAGACAATAGTATTTATTAAAGAAGGTGTAAAGATGAAAAAAGGGAAGATGCCAATTCTAATCATCTTATTAATTACGATCATTTCTATTGCTTCGTATCTCAAGTATGCAGGTGGGGCAGTAGAAACATTGGGGCTTGCGACTAGCTCAAAAGTAATTATTATTGACCCAGGACATGGCGGATTTGATCCAGGTAAAAATGGAATTGGTGGAGAAGATGAAAAGCATATTAATCTTAAGATTGCACTTAAGTTGAGGGATTATTTGGAAAACTCAGGGGCGATAGTCATCATGACAAGGACTACAGATGATGATGCTGATGGTATGGATGGGGTAAAACATAAAAGAAAAGATATGTCACAAAGAAAAAAAGTAGCTCAAGGTGGGGATTTGCTTATAAGTATCCATCAAAACTCCTTTACACAGCCAAGTGTGAAAGGAGCACAAACATTTTATAATAAAGCCTCGGAATCTGGAAAGCTTTTAGCGGACCTTATACAAACAAGTATTAAAGAGTATGCAGATCAAGGAAACAGGCGAAAAACAAAGAGTAATAATGATTATTATGTACTTAAAGCGACAGATATTCCAGCTGTTATTGTTGAATGTGGATTTTTAACGAATCCAGAAGAAGAGAAAAAGCTTAATACTGATGAGTATCAAAACACAATAGCATGGAGTATATATGTGGGTATTGTTAAATATTTTGAGAGTATAGAAAGCATTTAAAGAAGAGATAATATTGCCGTTTTAGCAATATTATCTCTTCTTTTTAAAGATTTGTATGTAATAGGTATAAGATTTTATCAATATGGGTGGTATTAAGTTGAGAAATAGAGAGTCTGAAATAATCAGAATGGTTGGCATAAGTAAAAAGTGTTCCAGGAGAAACAACGATATTGTTTTGTATAAAAAGTTCACAAGTTCTGTCTAAAGATAGAGTTAAAGGCTTAAGCCAAAAAAAGATTCCACCATGAGCAGCATAGATTTCTATTTTATCCTTTAACTCAGATAAACCGTTATATAGATGATTATATTTTTCTTTACATAACTCAAACATCAATTTTTTATTATCTTGAAGATAAGTGGATTCCAAATAATAACACAGAAGATATTCGTTAAAAGTGCACTCTATATCATCAGTAATGTTTTTTATCATATGAGAGGGGAGTAACACGAAACTGTAAGACAAATGGGGCAGATAAACTTTTGAAAAATGATAGATATAAATGACCCTGTCCTTGGAGAAATGATGAAATAAAGAGTGCGGCTCGCTGGTATCATATAAAAATTCACTGAGTGTACCATCTTCAATAATATAACAATCATAAGTTCTAGCAAGTTCTACAATGCGTTGTTTTTGATCATCAGAGTAACATATGCCTGTTGGGTTTTGAAGGTAAGATGATAAAAAAATATAAGCTATATTACCAGAACGCAGGTTTTTTTCAAGGACTTCTAAGTTTAGACCATCATGTGTTAAAGGGATTTCATAAATTTTGCATCCAATGGAACGCAAATAGGAAGAATAAGCTAAATCACTAAATTGTTCTATACATATGCCTTGTTTTGGAGAGAATTTAGAAAGAGTTAGCAAAAAGCTAGTAAAACTTTTAATAATACGCATCTGTGCAGATAAAGCCTTAATGCCTACAGCTTCTAAGAAATGACATGCATTTTGTTTGAGGAGGTTTCTCTCTCGGTACAGAGGATCGCAAAAAGCTCCCCAACCCTCAAGCGAAACAATATGCTGCATTAAGTCTTTGCATAAAGATATAGGGAAAAGATCTTTAGAAAAGCCTAATGTACTGCAGTGAATATTACTCATTTCATGAGAGCGACTTTCGGATAATAAAACAGCGGTACTTAAAGATACATAAGTGCCTTTACCTACATGAGCTTCAACTAAACCTTGATTTTCTAAAAGTTTATAAGTACTTACAACAGTATCACGGTTAATAGACAGGTATTTAGATAAAGTTCTTATAGGTGGAAGTTTAGTGCCGCTTATTAATGCCCCAGATTGAATAAGTTTAGCTATTTCAGATGCAAGCTGTATGTAGAGAGGTGTTGGATCAGCCTTAGATAATTGTATGGCATAAAACATATGTGAACCCCCTTGATGATAAAAGATAGAGAGAATAAGCTATATACCATATATATTACAAATTTGTATAAATTATCATTCATAGTCTAAAAAAACCTGCTAGAATCAGCAGGTTATAGATTATTACTCGTATATTTTTTAAGTAATCTAATATCGGAACCTATAAATTTCAGGTTAGTGTAATTTCCAAATACACGAGATACAATACGTTCAGAATAATATTTATTCCATTCGTTAGGGGCTACATTAGTTGAAATAATGGTAGCGTTTTGATGTAAATATCTTGTATTTAATACATCGAACAAATCACTTCCGGTAAAGGTAGATGAAGATTCTGTGCCAAGGTCATCGATAATAAGAAGATCAACAGTAAAGAGAGTGCTTAACATAGCTTTGGCAGTTTCTTCCATATCTTCACGGTGAAATCTAGATTCTCCAAAGAGCTTGAAAAGCTGAGTAGAAGTGAGATAGAGTACAGTATAGTTTCTATCTAATAACTCTTTAGCAATACAATTACATAAAAATGTTTTACCAAGCCCTGTATGTCCATAAAACAAAAGATTTTGTTTTTCATTCTCAAAGTTTTCAATAAATCCTACGCAAATTTGATGAATTTTTTCCATATTACTATAAGGGGATCTGCCAGAAGCAGCATCTACTTGCTTAGAATAATAATTAAGGTTAAATGAATTAAAGTTTTCAATTTGAAGAATGCTTTTTAAATTAGATTGCTCATAAGCTATATTAACAAGTCCTTGTCTAAAACAAGAACAAGGCTTATTATCTATAAACCCAGTATCTTGACACAAAGTACATTCGTAAAGTACGTCTAAATAGTTCTCAGGAAATCCAGCTTCAACCAGTAACATCTTTTTAGTAAATAGAAGGTCCTCAGAATTTCTTTGAAATGCCTCAATAGAAAGCGTATTAGGAGAAGTGATCATATTACGAACTAATTGAATACCACTTTGACTGAGCATTTTATCAATTTCCTCAATTTGAGGTGATTTATGATAAACTTCTTGAGCTCTTTTATGCTGATTTTTAACAGCTAAAGTGCGTTTGAAATCATACTCCCGCATGAGATGTTTATAGTGGAATTCTTTATTATTCATACTATGTTCCTCCATTTAATTTACGCTCTATATATTCGCTTTCTAGTTTTTCGAGTTCTTCAAAATTCCAATTATGAGAATAGATATCGTTGAACTTAGTCATCTTATTGGGACGTTTGCTAGAATGACTAGGTTCAGCAGATAATTGTTTCTTGCTTTCATAAGCTTTATCAAGAAGTAAAATATCATCAAGCGTTTTAACTTTGGCATCATACCAAGAGACAAGAATAGAATCTACATAATTAAGGCTTGGTTTATTGGTTTGCATAACAGTACGCTTACAAGCTTCTAGAATAACCTCTAGGGTAAAGCTGTATGCGCTAAGCCATTTGTCAATACACTTTCTTTCTGAAAGTGTAATTGTACTCTTTGATGAACCAAGTGCAGAAAGTATTTTAAAGTATCTTTTATCTAAAGTTACCTTCTCTTTGGCTTGTTCTACAGTAGTAATACCTGCATCTACCCAGCTAATTGCTACTTTTTCAATATAGTGCATTGCAGTATGGTTATTAGATGCACAGTACTCAATAAGAAACTCGATCAGATCAAAAGGCATATGCAGCCAGTCGTAGAAGCTATAAAGTATTTTTTGATCAGTATTTGTAAGAAGCCTGCCCAAGTATTGCTCTGCTATCTTAAACAGCTTAGAAACACAATCACTGTCTTGGATATATAAATTAATTTCCTCGGTTCTATATTCGGGTCTTGATTGAGATAGAATCGTCTTAGAAATAGGAAGCTGAGTAGGTGCTGTTTGAAGCGATGTTTTAGGTTTTTCTAAGTAAAAATTAAGCTCAAACTCTTTGGTTGGCAGTTCTTTAAAATGAAGAACCTCTGCCTTGTCCCAGTACTTTAAGGCTTGTAGGACCTCGGAATACAACATATCAAGTTCATGGGCCACATCTTCTAAAGAAAGACTCGTTTGAGCGGGGCTGTTTGAAAGTGCAAACAGATAAATATAGACTTTTAAATAGCCGCCAACTGTCTTAGGCATATAGTCCGTTATAAACCAATAGGGAAGATGTACAAATGCGGGCTCGTGGACTAGAAATTTAACATATGCCATTTCAAAACCTCCTTGAAAAATTATCCTTTTCGTGTGTTAGTATTATAGCACAAAATAAAGAAAATATGACAACAAAAAAATAAAAATCTCCCTTGATAAAGGGGAGATTTTGAGGATAAACTGTTGATAAATACGATACATATTAACAACTCTCTATTAACGAAATATGTGGATGATGTGGATAACTATCTTCCGAGTAATATATCAGCAACTTGATTGATATTGCCAGCGCCCATTGTAATGATTAAGTCCTTAGGTACAGCGTGTTCAAGTAAGTAATTAGCAATTTCATCAAAGTCACTCATATATAAAGCTTGTTTGCCAAGGCTGTGGATTATTTTAACAATATCTTGTGCAGAAATATCCCCAGGATCTTTTTCGCGAGCAGCATAAATATCTGTAATAATTACATTATCAGCTTGAGAAAGAACTTCGGCAAACTCATGGAGAAATGCCTTAGTTCGTGTATAAGTATGAGGTTGGAAGACAATATAAAGTGCATTATGTGGATAAGCTTTAGCGACTTTCAAAGTAGCATCAATCTCTGTAGGATGATGTGCATAGTCGTCTACTAAGGTAATATCATGGATTTTTCCTTTTATTTCAAAACGTTGATTTGCACCAGTAAAGAGATTAAGACCTGTGTTTAGTTTATCTAGGGGAATTTCTAAATAATGACATACCGCACATACAGATAAACAGTTGAGTATGTTATGAGTACCAGGAGCATTGAGTGTAATATGACCTTGTAACAAGTCATTGTAGTAGACATCAAAAGAAGCACAAGCTTTATCGTCGAAAGTAATATCCTTTGCATACCAATTAAAGTCAGCAGTAAGCCCAAAGGTTTCTGTTTGACATTGAAGGGGAGCTAGAAATTCATCTAGTGCACCGAGCTCTCCATTAATTGCAAGAAAGCCATCTTTAGGAATAGAACAAGCAAACTTTTGAAAAGATTCTCGTATATGGCTGAGATCTTTGAAATAATCTAAATGGTCTGCTTCGATGTTTAGAATGATACCTATCCTAGGGAAAAAATCTAAAAAACTATCACAGTATTCACAAGCCTCAGTAACAAAAAAATCAGACTTGCCAATTCGAATATTACCATTTAGTGCTTTTAATATGCCGCCAACTGTAATAGTAGGATCAAGATCTGCAGATAATAAGCCGTGAGATAACATAGATGTAGTAGTTGTTTTGCCGTGAGTTCCAGAAATACAGATAGGAAACTTATAATCTTTCATAATAAGACCTAGAAACTGAGAACGCGTTACACAATCTTTATTTGTTTTTTTACATGCTAAAAGTTCAGGATTATCCTGATTAATAGCCGCTGTATAAACGACAAGATCAATATCATCGGTTATAGTAGATGCACTATGTCCATAATAGACTTTAATGCCTATTTCTTCTAAGTGAAGTGTTGTTTGAGAACTTTTCAAATCAGAGCCAGTTACAGTGAATCCTCGACTGTGAACAATTTCTGCAAGTCCACTCATACTGATGCCGCCGATACCTATGAAATGTATTTTCTTTTTATGAGATAAACAATTAAGATTTGTCATGGAAGTAATCCTTTCAATGAACGATATAAGATATTTTAAATAATAATATACACTTATCATAATATGCAATATAGTATTTTATAATTATATAACAGAACCAAAATAATAAACATATTTTTTTAAAATAAACAAATATTAGAGGAATAAGAACGAAAAACGAATGTTTTAAAGGAAAAGCTTTTAAATATTCGGATTTATGTTTATAATGAAAGTAATACTTAGAGTTTATAAAAGGAGAGAAAATAATGAAAAAGGTGCAAAAACATGACAGAGTAAGTGTTATCACCAATATTTTAACAAATAACCCCAATAAAATATTTACGCTTACTCACTTTTGTGACATTTTTAAATGTGCCAAGTCTACACTCAGTGAAGACTTAGATATTATAAAAGATATTTTTAGAAATTATGAGTTAGGATCTATAGAAACAGTATCAGGAGCAGCGGGAGGGGTCTACTATAATCCTCTTATGACAAAAGAACAAATGCAAGACTTTACAAAAAAACTATGTGAATTTATTAATACACCGGATAGAATTATTCCAGGTGGGTATATATATACTAATGATCTATTATATTCTCCCCACATATCTAAAAATATAGGGACTGCCTTAGCAAGCCTCTTTAAGCATGTTCAATTTGATTATGTCATTACGGTTGAAACAAAAGGTATTCCGATAGCACTTATGACAGCTATGGTTCTTAATAAGCCTATGGTTGTTGTGAGAAATCAAAGCAAATTAACAGATGGAACAGTTATTCATATGAATTATATTACAGGAAGCAACCATAGAATTAAAACAATGTGCCTTTCGACGCGAGCTATTAAAAAGGGATGTAAAGTTTTATTTATAGATGACTTTATGAAAGCTGGGGGGACAGCAAAAGGTATTATTGACTTGATGTTAGAATTTGAAGCAGAGGTAGTAGGCGTAGGGGTTCTGATGGCAACTAAAGCACCAACAGAAAAACTTGTAGAAGATTTTAAGACATTATTATGGCTAGATACAGTAGATGAAAACAATAAAGTAGTAGATATTTACAGTTTACAAGAATAGACAAAATATTTATTTGCTTATATTAGAATTTAAATATTGTAAATAATATACAGAAATGATAAAATAAAATGGTATAAAATAAAAATTTGAGTGGTAATAAAACTAGGCTTTATTAGTAGTGAGGAGGGTTTGAATGAATAAAAAAGAGATGATTGCTATGTTGTTAGCAGGAGGACAAGGGAGCAGGCTAGGCATTCTTACAAAACAGATTGCTAAACCTGCTGTTATGTTTGGAGGAAAGTATAGAATTATAGATTTTCCTCTAAGTAATTGTATAAATTCAGGAATAGATACAGTAGGCGTACTCACACAGTATGAGCCGTTACTCCTTACCAGACACATAGGTATAGGCATACCATGGGACTTAGACCGAAAAACAGGAGGAGTCACAGTGCTGCCGCCATTTGTAAAGGGGAATGAAGGGTCTTGGTACTCTGGTACTGCTAATGCAATCTACCACAACATCAGATATATTGATGAATATAATCCAAAATATATTCTAGTATTATCAGGAGATCATGTTTATAAGATGGATTATAGTGCTATGTTAGAAGAGCACAAGGCAAATAACTCTGATGTTACTATTGCCGTTATTGAAGTGCCACTTGATATTGCTAATCAATTTGGTATTATGAATACGAGTGAAGATGGAAAGATTGTAGAATTTGAAGAAAAACCAGAGAATCCAAAGAGCAACTTAGCTTCTATGGGGATTTATATATTTACATGGGAGGTATTAAAAGAGGCACTTATTAAAGATAATGAAATCCATACAAAAAGTGATTTTGGGAAACATATTATTCCTGATATGATTGCAACACAAAAAAATGTATGTGCTTATAGATTCAATGACTATTGGAGAGATATTGGAACGATTGAAGCTTATTGGAAAGCGAATATGGAGCTTACTGATACAGTGCCAGTATTTAATCTATATGAAGAATTTTGGAAGATATATACAAACATAGAACATCAACTGCCACAGTATTCAGGGGAAAAAGCAGTATTGCAGCAATCTATTGTATCAGAAGGCTGTGACATCTATGGAGAGGTCTATAATTCAGTACTTGGACCTAAGGTCATTATTGAAGAAGGCGCAATTGTTAAGAATTCAATTATAATGGCTGAAACCGTTATTAAAAAAGGTGCTCATTTAGAAATGTGTATTGTATCAGAAAAGTGTGAGATTGGGGAAAATACATGGATAGGAGTAGGAGAAAATACTCCGCATGTAAGTAAGCCGCATATTTACTCAGATGGCATTACAGTAATAGGAGATAACACAGTGATACCGAGTGACATTAAAATAGGTAAGAACTGTGAAGTAGGTGGACATACCTTAAAAGAACATTACAGCAACGGAAATTTAGAGAGCGGTCATTCGCTTATCATGTAAGGGAGGAAACTATGAGAGCTATTGGTATAATATTAGCAGGTGGAAAAAGAAGTACACTTGGGGTACTTACAAAACAAAGAAATTTAGCAGCGATGCCTATTGGTGGATCTTATCGCGCAATAGACTTTGCACTTAGTAACCTAAGTAATTCAGGGATTAAAAAAGTAGCAGTCATCTCTCAGTATAGTGCAAGATCACTTGCTGATCATATAGGTTCGTCAAAATGGTGGGATTTTGGAAGAAAGAAGACAGGCTTATTTTTATTTACGCCTCATATGATCAATCAAGATGGGTTTGGTTTTAGGGGAACAGCAGACTCCATTTTTCAAAACATTGAGTTCTTAAAAAAGAGTAATGAACCTTACGTAGTCATTACTTCGGGAGAACAAATTTACAGATTAGACTATGAAAAAATTATTAAATATCATGAGAAAAAAGATGCAGATATTACACTTGTATGTAAAGATTTAAACACTTATGAAGTTGAAGATTACGGGGTTATAGGTCTTGACGCTGACAATAAGATGATAGAATTTGAAGAAAAGCCACTCAATCCTCAGTATACTACAGTATCTCTAGGAATCTATGTTATTAGCAGAGAGCTTCTTATTAAGCTTTTAGAAGAATTAGAGTTAGATGGAAGATATAGTATTGTTAATGATATTATTATTCGTTATAGAAAAAAATTAAAAATTTATGGTTATTTATTTGAAGACTATTGGAGAAGAATACGAGATATTAATGAATTTTATAGAATTAATATGGATTTCTTAACACCAGAAGTTAGAAAGCTATTTTTTAATACTTATCCTTTAATTTCAACAAAAGCTAAAGATGAGCCACCAGCTAAATTTAATGCTCAGGCAAAGGTTACTAATAGTATTATAAGTGGCGGAGATATTATTAATGGTCATATTGAAAACTCTGTGCTTTTTAGAAAGGTATTTGTTGGTGAGGGTACTATTGTTAAAGACTCTATTATTATGGAAGGTGCAACCATTGGAAAGGGATGCATTATAGAAAATGCCATCTTAGATAAGCAAGTTTTTGTATCAGATGGACAAAAGGTAGTAGGAACAAAGGATAAAATTATTTTATTAGAAAAAAGAAATATTGTATAAGAAGCTACTAAATTAACTATATGTGTAAAGTATTATAAAAATTACCAAAAAAAGAAATAAAATAAAATAATATTGACTATTTATTAAAAATAACTTATAATTCAAATAATAAAAAGAACTATTAATAGGGGCGCTGCTAGGGCACTAGTTAATAACAGGAGGGGTTTTGCTAATGGAAATCACAGATATTAGGGTGAGAAAAATTAATAAAGACGGAAAAATGAAAGCGGTAGTTTCTGTTACATTTGATAATGAGTTTGTAATACATGATATCAAAGTAATAGAGGGGGACAAAGGACGTTTTATAGCTATGCCGAGCCGAAAAACTTTAGACGGAGAATTTAGAGATATAGCTCATCCTATTAATTCTGAAACAAGAGATCGTATTCAAAATCAAGTACTTGAAAAGTATGAGATGGTACTACTTTCTGATGAAGTAGCTGTTGTAGGAGAAGACGACCTCTACATAGAAGAATAATATTATAAAAATATTAAAGGTGTTTCTTTAGCATATAAGAAACACCTTTTTACTATGTCTATAAAGGTTGAAAGAAAAACACTTTCAATTGTTTAAATGACACTTGATGTGAAATCATTATGAAAAACAACTTTGCACAGATGAATAACTTAAGTTTATATGTTGTTTCTCTATAAGTATTGCATAAATGATCATAAAATGAGAGAATAACTAAGTAATAGTAACAGGGAAGGAAGATATAAATGAAAATAAAAGCATTGATACTTGCTGCAGGGCAAGGGACACGTATGAAGTCAGAACACTCAAAGGTACTGCATAAAGTATTTGATAAAGCCTTAATGGAATATCCTATTTTAGCGGCAAAATATGTAGGTGCTCATGAGATTTGCATGATCGTAGGACATAAAGCAGAAGAAGTTCAAAAAGCTCTTGGAGAGACTGTAAGTTATGTGCTTCAAAAAGAACAGCTAGGAACAGGGCATGCTGTTATGCAGGCAATAGATTTTATAGATGAAACTGGAGAAGTACTTGTTTTATATGGAGATACACCGCTTATCACTGGAGAGACATTAGAAAGAATGATTAGTTTCCATAGACAAAGTAAAAATGGAGCAACAGTTTTATCAGCTGTTGTTGAAGACCCTACGGGTTATGGAAGAATTGTCAGAGATGAAAATCAGCGGTTTACTAAAATAATTGAACAAAAAGATGCCTCACAAGCCGAAAAGCAAATAAAAGAAATTAATGGTGGTATGTATGTTTTTGAAGCAGGCCTTCTTAAGTATGCGCTGTCGCAACTTACAAATAACAATATACAAAAAGAGTATTATTTAACAGATACCTTGGAAATACTATTATCTAACGGATATAAAGTAGATGCCATTACGGCAGAAAGTGCAAATGATATACTAGGCGTTAATTCAAGAGAACAGTTGGCTGAAGTTACAGAAATTATGAAACAAAGAATTAATTTAAAACATATGACCGGGGGCGTAACAATCGTTGATCCGGGGAATACGTATATTGGCTCTAGTGTTATTATAGGTAAAGATACTCTTATAGAACCGGGATGTATCATTGAAGGTAATACACAAATTGGAGAAAACTGCCATATAGGCTATCAATCTAAAATCCAAAATTCAGTGATTGCTAATCATGTAGATATTGAGATTAGTGTCATTACAGATAGTTTCATTGATGAAGGTACTCATATAGGTCCATTTGCTTACTTAAGGCCAAACTCTCGCATTGGAAAAAATATTAAAGTAGGCGACTTTGTAGAAATTAAAAATGCAACCATAGGTGATGGTACTAAAATTTCACATCTGACTTATATTGGAGATGCAGATGTAGGAGAAAATGTTAACTTTGGATGTGGTACTGTAGTTGTTAATTATGATGGCGAAAAGAAACATAGAACTACCATTAAGGATAAAGCATTTATAGGATGCAATACTAACTTAATCGCACCTGTATTAGTAGAAGAAGGAGCTTATACGGCAGCAGGCTCAACTATTACTAAAACAGTTCCTAAGAACAGCTTAGCTATTGCAAGAGCAAAACAAGAAAATAAAGAAGAATGGGTTACTAAAAAAAGAATGAAATAAGGTATAAAACAGGTTATTCTATACAAAAATGACCATAAACGTTGCATTTTGTATACAATGTGGTATAATGTTGAGCTGAAAAGATGGTCGTATATTGATAAGGGAGGACTAACTCAAATGATTAGAAATTACACTGACATTAAAGTGTTTACTGGAAATGCACATCCTCAGCTTGCAAGAGAGATAGCTGAGAAGTTAGACATTCATCTTGGGAAATCTGAAATTGCAAGATTTAGTGACTTGGAGATAGGGGTTAAAATTGACGAAAAGGTACGTGGTACGGATGTGTTTATTATTCAGCCAACATCTACACCTGCTAATGAGCATCTTATGGAACTGCTTATTATGATAGATGCTATGAAACGTGCCTCAGCAGGACGTATTACGGCAGTTATACCTTATTACGGTTATGCAAGACAGGATAGAAAAACAAGAGCGAGAGATCCAATTAGTTCAAAGCTAGTAGCGGATATTCTTCAAACAGCGGGTGCAGACAGGGTCCTTACAATGGATTTACACTGTTCGCAAATACAAGGATTTTTCAATATTCCAGTAGATCATTTGGTAGGAATGCCTCTTTTAACAAAATATTATGCAGATAAACTAGGCGATGATATAGATCAGGCTGTCGCTGTTTCACCAGACCTTGGTAGTGTGGGAAGAGTTAGATCTTTTGCAACAAAATTAGATATTCCTTTAGCAATTATTGATAAAAGAAGGCCAAAGGCGAATGTGTCAGAAATTATGAACATCATTGGAGAAGTAAATGGTAAAAAAGTTATCTTAATTGATGATATGATTGATACGGCAGGAACAATATGTAATGCAGCTAATGCTCTAAGAGACAGAGGTGCAACTCATGTATATGCTTGTTGTACTCATGGGGTGTTATCAGGACCAGCGATGGAAAGAATTGAAGCTTCTGCAATAGAGGAACTTGTTATTCTTAATACAATTGTTATTCCAGAAAAGAAAAATATTGCAAAAGTTAAAGAGATATCTGTAGCACCTATTTTTGCAGATGCCATTAGACGTATACACGAAGATTTATCAGTTTCTAAGTTATTTGACTAATAAGAATAAAGAGCAGAAACAGGATGGCATTCGCCATCCTGTTTTGTAGTTTTAGGATATGATAAAAAATAATTATTTACATAGTATTTACACTAGGAATTGGAGATAATGACAATAAGTATTTTAAGATGGAAAATGATGCTATGGAACCTTTTTTAGAAATAAGCGTCATATAGAGTAATATAAAATGGAAGGAGTTGAAGTGTTTATGAGAAAAATCTTAATGGCAATGCTTATTATCTTTATGTTTGGTAGTATACTAAGTGGGTGTGTTAAAGAAAAAAATAATCTACCAAAAGATGATATAAAAGTTGAAGAGCCAGATAGTAGTGAGAGTGTAGATGAGGATACACAGAACCAAATAACAAGTACAATTAAAATCTTTTATGGGGATGCAACTAATGAAAAAATAGTGAGTGAAGATCGAGAAATAACCTATAGTAAGGATGAAGATAAGTATAGAGTTGCACTTGAAGAGCTTATTAAAGGGGCGAAAAATACAAATTTTACATCTAATATCAATAATGATACAAAGGTTCTTGATACAAGTATACAAGGAAAAGATTTAGTGGTTAATCTAAGTCGGGAATTTAATAGTTTTGCTGGAAGCGTTGCGCAGATCATTGCAGTAGGTGGAGTCGTTAATACTATGACTCAGTTTGACGAGGTTGAGAGAGTGAAAATTCTCATAGAAGGAGAAGAATTTATAGGTCCTAGCGGACAACCAAGAGGTTTTATGGAGCCATTTGTATCAGATCCTGGGCAAGTAGTTAATAAAGAAGTGACTCTTTATTTTGGAGATGAAAATGCCACCTTTGTGGTAGGTGAAAGAAGAGTTATTAATATGAATGCTCATATCAGTCAAGAGGATTTTATAAAGGTGATACTAGAAGAGTTGATTTTAGGACCTACGCAAGAAGGCTTAAGTCCTACGATACCCCCCAATACAAAGATTCTAACTGTAAAGGTTGAAAATAATATTGCATCCATTAATTTTTCAGAAGAAATGCATACTAACCACTGGGGTGGTGCAGCAGGAGAAGCTATGACAATAGGTTCTATAGTCAATACACTTACAGAGCTTAATGATATTAAGAAAGTGAAAATAACAGTAGAAAATGAGCCTTTAGCTATTGAGCATACTGTTCTAGAAGAACCTGTGAGCCGTAATGAAGAGATTATACAACGATAAGAAATAAATGGGAAATGATATAAATAGGGACTATTGATACTATTATTGAGTATTGGTAGTCCTTTTGATGTACAAAAAATGAAGAATATTTGTTTAGTTATTATAAAATAGTTTAAATAATGTTATGATATAAAGGTTGATAACTAAGCGAGAAGGTTATTATAATAGAATAAGATTATAAAGAGATTACCAGATTAATAGGTCAATTGATTAATTGATATAAAATGCGGAGGATGTTATGAAATTAATAGTAGGACTTGGCAATCCAGGGTTAGAGTATGCTGTAACGCGCCATAATATAGGGTTTCAAGCTATTGATGCTCTAGCAGAAGCTTACAAGATAGCTGTTAAAAGAAATAAGTTTAAGGCTTTAATTGGAGAAGGAACTATAGCTGGAGAAAAGGTTATTTTGATGAAGCCACAGACTTATATGAATTTAAGCGGAGAAGCCGTTAGACAATGTATGGATTGGAACAAATTAACAAAAAGTGATATTATTGTAATATATGATGATGTATCATTAGAAATCGCTCAGCTGCGGATTAGAAAAACAGGAAGTGCGGGAGGACATAATGGTATCAAAAATATTATTAACCATTTAGGCTCACAAGACTTTATGCGTATAAAAGTTGGTGTTGGAGAGAAACCACCCGGATGGGACCTAGCGAGTTATGTGTTAAATAGGTTTACAGAAGAAGAACTAAAAGTTATGGGACCTAAATTAAATGATATAGTTAAAGCGATAGAAGTAATGCTTGAAACAGGGATTGATCAGGCAATGAATCAATACAACTTAAAAGTGAGACGGTGATAAATATGGCATATAAGCACGAGGGACTTATCTCACCTCTAAAACAGTTAACTGGGATGGATCAGCTCGTTGACACACTCTTAAATCATAAAAATTGTAAAGTAGTTAATATGGTAGATTCTTGCAAAGCACACTTTGTATATAGCATAAGTTGTTTTACTAAAGCGCCTACTATCATCATTACTTATGACGAGATGAGTGCAAAAAGACTTTATGAAGACATGCAGTTTTTAAAAGGGGAAGAGAACGTTTATATGTATCCAGCAAGAGATATTCTTTTTTATAATGCAGATGTGCATAGTATGGATATTACCTCTGCTAGAATTAAAGTTATAGAGGCATTAGGTATACAAAAGGATATTGTAGTTATTATTCCGATTGAAGCACTACTAAATCCACTTTCTCCTAAGGAAGTTTGGGCGGCACATACCAAAAGTATAACTGCTGGGGATATTATAGATATTCAAGAGCTAAGTGCTTATTTAATTCAAATAGGTTATGAAAGATCATCTCGTGTAGAAGCTGTTGGGCAATTTGCAGTAAGAGGTGGTATTATAGATATTTATACACCTATAGCACAAGAACCTTATAGAATAGAGCTTTGGGATGATGAAGTAGATTCTATAAGGAATTTTAATGTGCAAACGCAACGCTCTATTGCAAAACTGGAATCATTTGATATTGTGCCCAATCAAGAGATCATTTTTTCTCTAGATGTTTTAAAGCAAGCGATACCAAGAATAAAAGCAGAACTTAAAAAAGTATCTGATAAGCTTCGAGCAGAGGGTAAAAAAGAGAGTGTTCAAAATATACAAGCGCAGGTCGAAGAAGCTATAGAACAAATACAAAATGATATAAGTCCTAAGGGACTTGAGTTATATATTCCTTATACTGAAATGGAAGTTGTTTCGATATTAGATTATATAAGCGAAGAAGCAGTAGTATATATGGATGAGCCTGTTAAGATTAAAGAAAAAAGTATAATAACTCTTTTAGAATATCAAGAGAGTATGAAAGATAGGCTTGAATATGGACATATTCTTCCAAGACAAATAGAACTTATATTTGATTATGAGGATATTATAAAAAAATTAACACACTATACAAGTTTGCTGCTGATGAATTTTGATACAGAAATTAAGGAATTAGAAATAACCTATACAATGCCTTTAAAAGTTTACGAGAATACTGCTTTTTATAAGAGCATTGATCTTCTAGAAAAAGATATAAGAGAGTGGAAAAATAACAACAAAAGAATTATTATTCTATCTGGTTCAAGAGCTAAGGCTGAGAGGTTATATGGTGAATTAGAAGAGAGAAATCTTATAACTACTTATACGGAACAAGTATTAGATAGTATCCAAGAGGGGCAAGTAGTAGTCACTAAGGGATCTTTGCAAAAAGGATTTATGTATGAAGACATCGCTTTTTATATTATAGCGGATAAAGATTTATTTGGAAAAGATAAAAAGTCCAAAAAGCCTAAGAGGAAATACCAAGGGACAAAGATAGAGAGTTTTCTTGAACTTACACCTGGAGATTACGTAGTACATGAACTTCATGGAATAGGTGTTTTTAAAGGTATTGAGCAAATTGTTTTAGAAGGAATTAGTCGGGATAATCTCAAGATAGAATATGCGGATAATAATACACTATATGTTAATATTAACCAAATGGATATGGTTCAAAAGTATATAGGGGCAGAAGGAAAAAATCCAAAGCTTAATAAAATAGGTGGAGCAGAATGGAAAAAGTCAAAAGCAAAAGTTAAAAAGGCTATTAAAGATATTGCCAAAGATCTTATTAAGCTATATGGTGAAAGACAACATACAAGAGGTTTTATTTACGAGCCAGATACCGTATGGCAAAGAGAATTTGAAGATATGTTCGTATATGAAGAAACAAGTGATCAACTAGAAGCGATAGAAGATGTAAAAAGAGATATGGAAAGTATGAAAGTTATGGACCGTCTTATTTGTGGAGATGTAGGATATGGTAAAACAGAAGTTGCTATAAGAGCTGCGTTTAAAGCTGTACAAAATAACAAACAGATTGCATACTTAGTGCCTACTACCATACTTGCACAACAACATTACAATAGATTTGCAGAACGCATGGAAAATTACCCCATTAAGGTAGATTTACTCTCAAGATTTAGAACAGCTAAGCAAATTAAAAATACACTTCAACAGTTAGCCAAAGGGCAGGTAGATATTGTTATTGGAACGCATAGATTATTATCCAAAGATGTGAAGTTTAAAGATTTAGGACTAGTCATTATAGATGAAGAACAGCGCTTTGGAGTAACCCATAAAGAAAAATTAAAGGAGTTAAGAACAGAGGTTGATGTTATGACATTAACAGCTACTCCCATACCAAGGACACTCCATATGAGCCTTATAGGCATCAGGGATATGAGTGTTCTAGAAGAAGCTCCGCTTGAACGTAGACCGGTACAAACCTATGTAATAGAATATAGTGATGATTTTATAAAAGATGCTATTAATAGAGAACTCGTCAGAAATGGGCAAGTTTATTTTCTTCATAATCAGGTGAAGGATATTGAAGAAAAAGCGCTGCATCTTCAGAGACTTATACCCCATGCAAGGGTCTCATTTGCCCATGGGCAAATGAACGAAAGAGAGTTAGAAAAAATTATGCTAGCCTTTATTAATGGGGAGATTGATGTGCTTGTATGTACCACCATAGTAGAAACGGGCCTTGATATATCAAATGTTAATACAATTATCATCAACAATGCAGATCAAATGGGGCTAAGTCAGCTCTATCAGCTTAGAGGACGTGTAGGAAGATCGAATAGAATAGCGTATGCATACTTAATGTATAAGAAAAATAAAGTCTTAAAAGAAATTGCAGAAAAAAGGCTGCAGGCTATTAAGCAGTTTACAGAGCTTGGTGCGGGATTTAAAATTGCGATGAGGGACTTAGAAATAAGAGGTGCTGGGAACTTACTGGGGGCTCAGCAACATGGGCATATGGATACAATAGGGTACGATCTGTACTGTAAAATGTTATCACAGGTTGTAAGTGAAGAAAGAGGAGAAATCATAGAGGAAGATTTTGAAACAACAATAGAAATCAAAATTGATGCTTATATTTCTTCAGAATATGTTCAAGATGAAATTCAGAAGCTAGACATTTATAAAAAAATAGCTTCAATACAAACAGAGCATGATTATTTTGATATTCAAGAAGAGATGGAAGATAGATACGGTACACTTCCGTATATGGTTCAAAATTTATTAGATATAGCGCTTATTAAAGCACTTGCACACGATATGTATATTACTTTGATAACGGAAAATAAACGTATGGTTATGTTTAAATTTAAACCAGATATACATCTTCATGCAGAGAAGTTGCCAGAAGTTTTAAGTGTATATCCTAACTTATTAAAATTTTCAGGTGGCAAAGAATCTATTCTGAAAGCTAATTTAACAAATATACCTAAAAAAGAAATGCTTGCTTATATTAAAAGTATATTACAACTGATTAAAAAATTGAAGAGTTAATGATTTTAAGCTATAATGAAAGATAGATGAGTCGCTTATTATTAAGAGCATCAAGACGAACTATAAGGAGAGATATAAGTGAAAAGAGTAAAGAAAATACTAGCAAGGATATTAGCAGCAACGATGATCACTATCATGCTTGTAGGATGTGGTACTACTGAAAATACGGTAGTTACTATCAATAATGAAAAAATATCAGAATCACTTTATAGAATATACTTATGGACTACTCAGCAAGAATTTGAAAGCCTTACGCCTAATATATGGGATATGGAGCTTGAAGGTAAAAAAACAGAAGATGTAGCTAAAGAAAGAGCCTTAGATTCTATAAAACTTTCAGTAGCAGCCAAGCAAAGAGCCAAAGAGCTTGGTATAGAATTATCAAAAGAAGAAAGATCAACTATTAAAGATAAGTCCAAAGAAATTATACAAAATAGGCCTGAACTTATAAAAGAACTTAATTTTAAACCAAAAGATGTGGAAGAATTTCTAAGTTATGGCAGTCTTATAGAAAAGGTTATTCAAAGAATCAGTGAAAGCTATATGCCAAATGAAGAGGAACTCAGTGCAGAGATGGAGCTTATCAGAAGAGATTATGAAAAAGCTACAGTAAAACATGTACTCATTGGCAATAAGGATGAACAAGGCCAAGATTTACCAGAAGATAAAATAGCAGCGGCGAGATTATTAGCAGAGGAAATACTACAAAAGGCATTAGCTGGAGAAGATATGATAGAGCTTGCTAAAAAGTATTCAGAAGATCCAGGCTCTAAAGATAATGGAGGAGAATATACATTTGGCAGGGGGAGAATGGTGCCAGAGTTTGAAGAAGCCTCTTTTACGGGCGAAGTGGGTAAGGTATATCCAAAATTGGTAGAAACAGCATATGGCTACCATATTATTAAAGTAGAGAGTCATGAACTAGGAAGTGAAGAACAAATTAAAGAAGATAGCAGAGAACGCATTAAACAGAGATTTGCAACAAATGAGCTTACAGAACTTAGTGAAGCAATGAAGGTAGAAAAAGTAGAGGCTTATAATAGTATTCGTATTATAAGAAAGGAGGAGCTTGATATATCAGATTCTCAAACTATCGAACCAAGTACAGAGGTCGTAGTTCCAGAATAATAAAAGAGATAATGTTATAATAAATACAGAAAAAGACTAAATCATCATCAACACATGATTTAGTCTTTTTTCTGTATTTATCGATTAATAGAGAGCTTATTGGCAATAATAGAATTAGAAACGAAAACTTCAATGAGATGATGCATATTATAATAGTTTATGTAGCATAATAATTGTAAATTATAATTTGAAATAGATAGGTATTTATTTAGACATTAAGGAGGTTGTTTTGTTTGAAAGCAACAGGCATCGTTAGAAGAATAGATGATTTAGGTCGAGTGGTTATTCCTAAAGAGATAAGAAGAACATTACGTATTAGGGAAGGGGATCCGTTAGAAATATTTACTGATAATGAAGGTCAAGTTATACTCAAAAAGTATTCACCAGTTGGAGAACTTAGTTCTTTTGTAAAAGAGTATGCGGATGCACTTGCGCAAGCGACAGGACATATTACCTGTATTTCTGATAAAGATCAAGTTATAGCAGTATCCGGAGGTTCTAAAAAAGAATTTCTTGATAAAAATATTAGCAGCAATTTAGAAAAGATTATTGAAAGCAGAACTATATTTAAAGCGACTAAAGATGAATCTAAATTTGCGCCTATCTTATCAGAAGGATCTACAGAAGGTTATTATTCAGAAGTTATATCTCCTATTATTTGTGAAGGTGATGCAATTGGAGCAGTTATCTTTTTATCTCCAAACAAAAACAGTCTCATGGGAGAAGTAGAAGAAAAATTAGCTCAGTCAGCAGCAGGATTTATAGGCAAACAAATGGAACAATAATTTAGAAAAGCCAATAACTTAATAAGTTACTGGCTTTTCTGAAATTTATAAGGTAAAATTTTAGAAAAGTGCTTTAGGAGGCGGATAGAATATATGAAAGATCAAACCTATACTTATGAAGACTTAGTGCAGATTATAGATCAGCTTAGAGGCGAAAATGGTTGTCCATGGGATAAGGTTCAAACACACACATCATTAGTTCCCCATTTGTTAGAAGAAAGTTATGAACTTGTTGATGCAATCAATCATCAAGATACTTTAAATATGAAAGAAGAATTAGGAGATGTACTGCTGCAAGTGTTACTCCATGCACAGATTGCAAAAGAGGAGGAAGCATTCACCATAGAAGACGTTATAGATGATCTGGCTAAAAAGCTTGTTTACAGGCATCCTCATGTGTTTAAAGAGCATGGGGAAATAGATACTGCAGAAAAAGTAGTTATTTCATGGGAAGCACTTAAAAAAGAAGAAAAAAAAGAAACTACAGTAAGTTCTTCGATCGAAAGAGTAGCAAAAGCACTACCTGCTCTTATAAGAAGTCAAAAAATACAAAAAAAGACAGCGAAAGTTGGTTTGTTTTGGAATAGTTATTTACCGATAATCGATAAGATTATAGAAGAATTAGAAGAAACGAAAGATGCTATAGAAAATGGGAATAAAAGTAAAATAGAAGAAGAATTAGGAGATTTGTTGTTTAGTGTAGTTAACTTATCAACTTTTTTTGATTTAAATCCTGAATTTGCCTTGACAAAGTCATTGGAAAAGTTTATAAATAGATTTAGATATATTGAAAATTCAGCGTTTGTGCAAGGAAAGCAACTTGTTGATTTATCATTAGAAGAGATAAATAACTTATGGGAAACCTATAAGTTAATCGAGTAAAGCACCCTGAAATTTCAATACATACATCCATGTTATAAACATGAATAGAGGAGGAATAACAATGAACAAATCTGAATTAGTAGCAGCAATGGCTGCAAAAGCAGAAATGAGTAAAAAAGATGCTGAAAAAGCACTTAAGGCATTTGAAGAATCAGTAATGGAAGAACTTAAAGCTGGGGGAAAAATTCAACTAGTTGGATTCGGAACATTTGAAGTTACAGAACGTAAACCAAGAGTAGGAAGAAATCCAAAAACAAATGAAGAAATGCCAATCCCAGGCGGTAAAGCACCAAAGTTCAAAGCTGGTAAAGCTTTAAAAGATGTCGTAAAAGGTGAATAAATAATTATATATTTATAAATCTACACAAATTGTGTAGATTTTTTTTACATGTTAGGCAGATAGGAGGAGAATATGCGTATCGATAAATATTTAAAGTTAACACGCATTATAAAAAGGCGTACAATTGCTCAGGAAGCTTGTGATCATCAAAGAGTACTTGTTAATGGGAAAGCAGCTAAATCAAGTACAATAGTCAAAATAGGAGATATTATAGAGATTAGGTTTGGTACACAAACTGCAAAATATGAAGTACTGGATATTAAAGAACATGTTAAAAAAGAAGAAACAAATAACTTGTACCGTATTCTGTAATAATTATTTTTTCCTTTCATATAAATAGTTAATATAAGACTATTTATATGAAAGGATGAG
Organism: uncultured Clostridia bacterium; assembly: GCA_937921505.1. Taxonomy (GTDB): domain Bacteria; phylum Bacillota; class Clostridia; order Lachnospirales; family Cellulosilyticaceae; genus FMMP01. The sequence goes on from CAKZUB010000021.1 coordinate 28,903, forward strand.
GACTGTGGAAGAAAAGATGACAAGAAAGCATATTGTAAATATTGTTGATCGAGAAAAATTATCTATAACAGGAGTGACAGATGTATTTTCTTTTGATGAAAGTATTATAGAATTAGAAACGCAAGAAGGATATATAGAAATAAAGGGAGAAGAGTTACATATTGTAAAAATGAATATAGATGATGGAGACATGGTCGTTGAGGGAACCGTAACAGAACTTATATACCACGACAGTCATGGAGCCGTCAAAAAAAAAGGCTCTATTCTATCAAAACTATTTAAATAAGATGGTGATCTATGATGAATCAAATAGTAAGTAATCAGTCACTGCTCTTTATGACCTGTATTCAAATTGGCATGATCATGGGGGTTTTATTCGATTTTATAAGAATTTTTAGAAAGATAATCAAGCACCCTAATTTTTTAGTGCAATTAGAAGATTTTATTTATTGGGTTATATGTGCTCTTATTGGTTTTTATATGCTGTATATTAATAACTATGCTGATATAAGACCGTTTGTTTTTATAGGTATTTTACTTGGTGCGATACTTTATTTTGTCAGTTTAAGTATATTGTTTATGAAAATCGCAACCGTTATTATTAACTACATAAAAAATATTATACAAGAGCTTATTAAATTTATACGTATACCTATAAGAGCGATAATTAAAATGTTAAAGGTTCCTTTAAAGTATGTATCTAAAAAATTAAGCACTGCAAATTACTATAAAAAGCGCAAATTCAGAGGGTTAAAAAGAGAATGGTATCATACAAAAGCAGACATACGTACAGAACTTAAGCTTAGAAGAGCTAAAAAATGATTTACAAATTATAGTATATTAGATAAGATAAGATTAAATAATAGTGAGTGTATAATTATTATTTAATCTAAAGTTCAAAGTAGGGATACAAATGAAAAAGATAAAGCAAATCATTTTTCGGATGGCACTTATCATTACTACCCTAGTTATAGTCATGTTTAGTATAAAGGGGTATCAACTTAACAAGCTTATTAAACGAGTAGATCAACAAATAAGCAGTGATGAAAAAGAACTTGTTATAAATAAAAAACAATTGATGGATTTACAAAACGAAAGCACACAAATAAACACTCTGGAATATATTGAAAAAGTAGCAAGAGAAGAACTCGGTATGGTTAAAGAGTCAGATATTGTTTTTAGAGAGAAACAATAATGTTGGTAATAAGCTTTTAGGGCTATAAATAAATCTAAGCGGCGCGGAGTGGAGCAGCTAGGTAGCTCGTCGGGCTCATAACCCGAAGGTCATAGGTTCAAATCCTATCTCCGCAATTTAAAAGATCACCTGATTTAATCATGAGGTGGTCTTTTTGTTGCTGTAAAGATAAAAAAATTTAGGATAATAGTAAAAAATAGTTGAATAATTATCTGTTTAACATATATGATATAGGTATAAAGGAGTGATAGGATGTTAGAATTAGAACAGTTACAAACAACTCTGCAACCTTATAAGGTGAAATTAATTGAAATGGGGAACTCTCTTTGACATAGAAAGAATAAAAGAGATCACACATGAATTAGAACAAGCCTCAATGGAAGGTAACTTTTGGACTGATGTCGAAAATGCACAAAAAATATTGCAACAGCTTAAGGGTTATAAAGAACTCGTCGATAAATATAATAAGTTATGTGTAAGCTATGAAGATATATTTGTGCTTATTGAGATGGCAAATGAATCCGACGATGAAGAACTCATGCAAGAGGCCAAAGAGTATGCTAAGAGTTTTCAAAATGATTACGATGCAATGCGTATAGCTACGTTGCTAGATGAAGCTTACGATAAAAATGATGCCATTTTAGAACTTCACCCAGGAGCTGGAGGTACTGAAGCTTGTGATTGGGTAAGTATGTTGCTTAGAATGTATATAAGATGGGCAGAATCAAGTGGATTTAAAGTGGAAGTTCTAGATTATTTAGATGGTGAAGAAGCGGGTGTTAAATCTGTTACGCTTCAGATAAGTGGGCAGAATGCCTATGGATATCTTAAGTCTGAAAAAGGAATTCATAGATTAGTTCGTATTTCGCCCTTTGACTCTTCAGGGAGAAGACATACTTCATTTGCATCTTGTGATGTCATACCGCAGATCACAAATGAAATAGAGGTAGATATTAAGACAGAAGATTTGCGGATCGATACGTATAGAGCTACAGGAGCTGGTGGACAACATATTAATACAACAGATTCAGCTGTCCGCATTACGCATATGCCAACCGGTATTGTCGTGCAGTGTCAAAATGAACGTTCCCAAATTCAAAATAGGGAAAAAGCTATGCAGATGCTAAAAGCAAAACTTTATGAAAAAGAAAAACAAGATAGGCAAGATACTCTAGAAGGCATTAGGGGAGAAAAGAAAGATATAGCGTGGGGAAGTCAAATTAGATCCTATGTATTCCATCCTTATAATCTTGTGAAAGATCATAGAACTTTAGAAGAAACAGGCAATACAGGAGCTGTTATGGATGGAGATATAGATAAGTTTATGAATGCATATTTAGCATGGATACATCAACGAGATTAAAAAAAATAAGGGGGAATTATAGCATGGCAATAAAACAAATTGTAGTATTTAAATTATTAGACCAAGAATACAGTATAGATATTATGAGAGTATTAGAAATAGTTAATTATGAGCCAGCAAGAAAAGTTCCAGAGGTTCCAGCATATATTGAAGGGATTATTAACTTAAGAGGAACTATCTATCCTATAGTCAATCTAAGAGCAAGACTTCATATGCCACAACCAGAAGCAACAAGTGATATTAAGATTATTTTAATGCATTTAGAAGAGAATAAGGTAGGATTTATGGTAGATAGTGTCTGTGAAATACTAACTGTTGATGAAGAAGAAATAGAAAAAGCGCCTCACATGCTTGAAAAATATGAGAGCAAATATATTGAGGGTATTATTAAAAAAGAGGATAGAATTATTGTTATCTTTAATGTTGAGTTATTAGTGGGTGAAGAAGATGAAAAAGTTCTTTTGGAGGCGGCAGAATAACCTGGAGCATTGAATTAATTAAAAGGAGGACATCTCCTCCTTTTAAGGTTAAGAACTTGAGAAGGGGTAAAAATGAGAACAATTGTTGTTGCAACTCAAAATGCAGGGAAAATAGTAGAAATCAAAAAAATATTAGAAGATCTAGATGTAGAAGTAAAGTCAATGGGTGAAGTAGGTATTCATATTGACATACAAGAGACAGGAACTACTTTTTGTGAAAATGCTATTATAAAAGCTGAAGCATTAAAACAATACACAGATGCACTTATTCTAGCAGATGACTCAGGACTTGAAATAGATTATCTAGAAAAAGCACCAGGAGTATACTCAGCGAGATATTTAGGAGAGGATACCCCTTATAAAATTAAAAATCAAATGATACTAGATAAACTAAAAGATGTTCCTAAAGAACAAAGAACCGCAAGATTTGTTTGTACCATGGCAGTAACGGCGAAGGATATGCAGCCTATTACTACTTGTGGTGTAATAGAGGGATATATAGGAGAAGAAGCACGAGGGACTAATGGATTTGGATATGATCCGATATTTTTTGTGGAAGAGTATAATACTTCTACAGCAGAAATGTGTTCGGATTTGAAAAATAAGATTAGTCACCGCGGACAAGCACTTAGACAAATGAAAGAAAGATTAAAAGAGATACTTAACGTGTAAAATTGAAAGAAAAACACTTTCAACTTTTTATTTGTGGCAGTATTACAAGCGGAGCTTGTGATATGAGGTGGAGGTAAACATGAAAGTACTAGTAATGAGTGATACACATCATAATATACGAAATGCAGTTGAGATATTAAACAGTATTAAGCCTCTAGGAATAAATACAGTTATTCATTGTGGGGATCATATAGATGATGCATACAAATTGAAAAAACTTTACCCAGATATAGATTTATATGCCGTACCAGGTAATTGTGATTTCATGGCTCATGGAGAAGAATATACCCGGATTGTTCATATAGAAAAAGTACCCATCCTCATTACGCATGGGCATAGACATAGTATCAAATGGGAAGACTATAGTGAACTTCTTATAGATGCAGCGGCTCAAGGAGCACGCTTGGCAATATGTGGGCATTCACATGCTGCATACCTTAAAAAAGAGGAGGGGATAATACTTTTAAATCCAGGAAGTATCACTTCGCCAAGAGATTTTAATTACCCATCCTACGCTGTAATAGACCTTGAAAATGGGATTATCAAAGATGTAGCGATTATGCAGATTATAGAAAAATCAAGAGTTTGTAAGCATCCAGCTTATAATATTTATAGAAAAAAATAAAATAAATAAAAAAAAACATCAAAAGGTGTTGACGTATGCAAAGAAGTTATGTATAATACATTTTGTCGGTTGAGCCAAAACTTGCTCAGATAATCCAACAAAAGAGATGTTTTTTTATGCGGGTGTAGTTCAATGGTAGAACACCAGCCTTCCAAGCTGGTCACGTGGGTTCGATTCCCATCACCCGCTCTGTGTATCCATAGCTCAGCTGGATAGAGCAACGCCCTTCTAAGGCGTGGGTCCGGGGTTCGAATCCCTGTGGATACGTATGGTGGGTGTGGCTCAGTAGGTTAGAGCACTAGATTGTGGTTCTAGGGGTCGAGGGTTCGAATC